>JBARPZ010000632.1:0-48879 GCA_049643445.1 Sedimentisphaerales bacterium | reverse complement strand
ACATCGGAAGTAATTTCCAGCACCTCTTCGCTGTCCCAGGCAACGGAACTGTCGTCGAGAACACCACTCCCTCCGGCCCGTATGGCATAGACGGGGGCGTTCTTGGGTGCGCAGACGAGAACAATGCCGTCGCCTCCAACCGGTGAGGGAACGAGCCGCCAATGCGGCACCCCCCTGGTATTATAGGAATCCCATCGCCACAATTCTTTACCTGTCTCAAGATCATGTCCCGTCAGCGCATCACCGCCGGCGATTAACAACTGCTCTTTGCCTTTATAGGAAAACAGAATCGGCGTGCTAAAAGCTTCAAGTGACTCCCCTCGGGCCTTACTCGGACGAATATGACGCCACAACGTCTTGCCCGTTTCCGGATTCAAGGCCAAAAGGTACGATTCATTCTTCTTATCTCTCAGGCCCCGGCCACTTACCGGAACGTCCCGCTGCAATACCTGCACATACAGCCTGCCATCCACCAACGCGGGGCTGCCTCCGTACGTCCACAGGAATGCAAAATCCCCGTAGTCATCCTGAATGTTGCGCGCCCACTTACGACTGCCCTTTACGTCGAAGCATACCAGGTCACCACTGCCATAGAGAAAAACCACGATCTTTCCGTCGGTAACGGGCGAACCGGCTGCGTACGTGCTCCGCCTGTCTCGGCCAATCTCCTTTGCTATATCGTGCTGCCAGAGTAGCTTCCCGCTTCTGCGGTCGAAGCACATCGCCACCAGCATGTCCCTGCCGGAATCGACACCCGATAGAAAGACCTTATCACCCTTAATTATTGGAGTAGCAGCCGAGCATCCCGCTAAATCAACGCTCCAGGCAATCCCTTCGGTTTGGCTCCAGCTTGAAGGAAGGTTCTTTTCGTCGGTCGAACCGTTGTAATAAGGACCTCGCCAGTTTGGCCAATCCCCGCCAAACGCTGCCGACACACCCACCAACAAGATTGCTGCAAAAATACAATACTTCCACATGACAACCTCCTGCTGCAATAAAACTCGTTATTATCATTGTTCAATAGCATAACTTAATCTACAAACAAAATCAAGCTCCATGATTACAGCAGATCACCTCTGGAATTAAAATCCATTAATATCTCTTTGTGATACAACAGAAATCCATTATATTTCACTTGACTTTTGGCTTGAGAAGGGTACAATAATACAAACTTCGTCCGCTACTTTGATGCAGGAGGTGGTGTAATAAGTAGTATTCTTAAATTCGTATTTTACCAAATCTTACGAAGAGATATCAGCACGCAGTGGGGAAGGAATTATTTTTCAAAGGGGACAAAAAGTGAATAAGCAGAAAGTGTATACGATTTTCCTGGAAATGATTGTATTGAGCCTGCTTTTACCAGACGGTGCGAGCGTGGCAGACTACTGGACTCAGATTTCAGGGCATGGTACCGGTATCGATGCCTATAACTATGGCGGCTGGGGGATACTTTCGCGTTCACATGAAGATACGGGATATGTTTATGATACGTATTATGACCAGATACTGGTTAACAAAACGTGGGTGAATGCCGGCACAGGCCGGATGGGCGGCGGGCTATGGGGGACGATCAGTGTAAATCCCAACTCCGGGCCGAGAACAGGGCCTTACGGCACGGCCGATGCGCGAATCATAGATTATTTCACAATAAGCTCCGGCACGTCCGGACTGCAGAAAGGCGATCCTGTCCAGATACTCTTTTTTGCGGAAGTAAACGGACGAACTGTATTGCACGGCAGGCCTTCCAGCGGCAGCAGCACGAGCTTCCGTGCCAAGCTTTGCCGCGCACCCTATATTCTTGAAGAACTCGATTACTATACCGGCGGCCTTTATCCGCCTCAGGACCTTCTTGTACACGATCAGCTTCTCGAGGTCGTAAATGTTAATATCGGCGACAGGATTTACATTGACGCGATGATGAACAACTGGATGAACGGATCGGCCTTCGACCCGGGCGAGACAGCGACCAATTATGTCGACATCATGCCTTCCTGTATTGCCCGGCTCGGGTACGCACCTGGTTATGAGAATATTGAAATAGTCTCAGATGCGAATGCTGTTATCGGAATTCCCAAGCCAGACCTTGTCATAACGGATGTTTGGCAACAGAATGGCTTTGTTTACTATCAAATACTCAATGACTCTATTGTTTCGTGTCCAAACGACCATACTACATATCTCAAAATTGACGGCCAGACAGTCGATGCAGATACAATCAACTTCCTCTTATTGCCGGACCAACGTGTTAACAGGGGGTTTGCCAACAGTATCTGGAACTGCTCACCGCTGTACGATACTATCAAAGTCACTGCCGATATTCAGAACATCGTGGCCGAAAGCGATGAACAAAATAACGCCAGAGAGGAGATATGGAAGTGCGACAACGATCCGCCTCAGATAACATCTGGGCCGACCGTATCACAGTTGACGTCAAGTGCGGCAACGATAAGCTGGACGACGGATGAGAATAGCGATGGTATGCTCAAGTACAGTGAGTATGCGTCTATCTTTGACCGGCAGGAATTAGATGGTCAAGTTGGAATGAATCATCAGATTGTCCTGAATAATCTGAGCCCTTCAACGACTTATCATTTTATAGTTGAATCGGCCGATGAGAGTAATAACACTGTGGCAAGTGGGGAGGCCTTTTTCCAGACAGCAGCGGTTGCCAGTGGAGCGGACCCGAATATTACATTGGTAAGCCGTGTTGGCAGCGGATTTCCTTTGCCATTTATGGCTGAATTAGAGGACAAAACGGGCGTCGAACGAGTCGAATTCTTCTTCGATGGAATGCATGTCGAAACGGATTACGCGGCACCTTATGGGTGTCTCTTCAATCCTTTTTACCTGGGAATGGAAGTCAACGAGCTGCCCGGTGATCACACAGTCCAGGCGGCGGCGTACAATCGTGATGACCGTACGGGGACGATGGCTGCCGCATGGGATTACACCGGATGTTTGTCGGAGATGACGGACCTCGAACTTCAATACCCTCATCATGGGCACTGGATATATACAGATACTAATGTTGCCCCAGTAGAAGATGTGGATTTAATCGTTTATGCGGTTCAATGGCCTTCGCTCGCATCGGTTCTGGACAGTCGCCGTGAGCGTGGACCGCGAGGCGGAGGTTTCTATATCGAACCGGTGCCGGAGTTAATACCGACCGAAGATTTGGAGTTTTTGGTGAATGGTGAGCCCATAAGTGTAACCTATCAAGGACCGTGGATGGAGCCATGGGTAGAGAATGTCAGGCGCTATACCTTCAATGCGGCAGGCCTGGACATCGGCCGACACCCCATCTGGGTCAGAACGCTAACGGAAGGGGGCTGTTATACAACTGATGTAGATAGTATATATGTAGAGAGGAATGAACCTGAACTTGAGATTACCCGTCATGTTATCCGCGATGGGCACCATTTCGAGATTTATATTCAGGTGACTAATAACGGTTCCGTTCCTGTGACACTGGATCGTATAAGTGATACTATCACCGGATTTCAGGGTGTGAATAAAGACACTGCTGAGTATGACGTTGAATGCAGCTACACGACGCTGAGCCGGGAGTGCACGGTCGAGATTGACTTCTCAACAGATCCTGTTAACACTCTTAATACCGGACAATTCCTGACGGTATCATTCGTCGCTGTGCCGATTCTGTATCAGGGAGTTGATTCTTATGAAATCGGAGGAGAAGGCGAATTAGAATATCACGATGCCTATGATTCATACATTGATCCATTTACGACCGTGAGCTGGGCCGATTCCACAGGGCTGGATATCTACAGGTCGGTAAACCAGGCGTTTGCAGAATCAGATTTTCTGATTGTGACGAATCCCCAGGCGTTGTTTCGGCTGCATCTGGAGGATCAGGTCAATCAGCTCCTTTCAAAAACAGCGGAGTTTGCCAGTCTCGATGAACGGCAGGGTGTTTTGGGGTATTTTTATGCCTATACTTCGCTTTACACCGGTTTTGAAGGCGAGGGACTGATGGCAGTCGGCGATCTGCTCGATGACAGTAAAGATGAAATTATTATCATCGATAAAGATGGTCACGAAGGCAATGATTATATCAGGGTATTTAATGCGCATCGGCAGTTATCTATCAGCGGCGGAGTCATACCGCGCAATCTCGGAACAGATGCGGTTTATTTTGGCGATGCATTAGTAGCCGGTGATGTTATTGACATGGAAGGTTCATCGCCACATCCTCGCGATGAAATCATCCTTATAGACGGACACAGTGCCCTCGGTGCGGGCCGCGGCGATGTGACTGTTTATCAACTGTTGAATGCTACCGATACTTTTGACGTCAGTACCTGTCATGTCGTTTATGATGCGGGCGAAGATGTGGCCGTTGGCAATGTTATTGATGCTCCCGGATGGGAGGGCGATGAGATACTCGTGGCCCACGATAACGGTACTATTGATTTATGGGGAGGGCAGGCTTCTGAATATGCTTATAGTTCAACGAATTATGAAACGGGTGACCATTTGGCCGTGGGGAATGTGATTGGTAACTACCTGGATGAGATCGTAATTTTCAAAAACTCCGAAAACCGCGTTTATATCTATGATCTCGGCAGCGCAGGCTCCGGTGCAGAGCTGATATTTGATGCACCGTCCGGTGCTCATTCTATGAGTGTTGGCGACGTAACAGGCAACTACATGGAAGAGATAGTTATTGCCGATTATGTCAGAGACCGCGTGCATATCTATGACTACCACGGAGACAAGGACTCAGTGCCAACGATTTCCAGGTGGGACGTCGAAGATATCGAATTGGTCGACGACTGGCTCTATGTTGCGGATGTTATGAAAGGAGGCGAAGATGAAGTACTCGTCGCGCATGGTATGGGCACAGGGGACTGGCATAAAGGCGCCATCGATATCCTGCACACACCCGGTGACTGGGTGGGGTATGACAGCCGTTTTGCGCTGGATGAGTTAATCAATGAACACGGTGACTGGGCGGAAAGGTTAGCACCCGGCTGGTGTGAGAACGGTTATCTGCTGATAGTAGGTGAAAGCTCAATCATACCGGCTTTTACGTCTATGTATTCGGATGATTCAACATGGTGGGCGTCACTTACCGACAACTACTACGCAAGCACAGAAGGTACGAACCCGGATGTCCCTGAGATAGCCGTCGGTCGAATCATTGGCGATAATCCTGTGAAGATGCGTGAAGCCATCGAGACCTGTATCTCAATGGCGCAGGGCGATTTTGCTCTTGATAATTCCGATGCCTATCTTTTAGCCGGTCCGGGCTGCAACGGCTGGTTTGAAACACACACAAGGGAAATTAATGGGGATATATTAATCCCGCAGGGATTCAGCACTGTTTTTGAGAAGTCCTTTGGCCCCGCCGCCATCACAGCCACAGACTTTTTCGACCATACTCCAGACAACGATATCATCCATATATACGGTCACGGCGGTGCCACCGTAGCCGCGGGTATCCTGAATACGACGAATGTGACCAATAATTTCGATCCCTGCTCGACCCGCCCGCTGGTCTGCGCTTTCTGGTCCTGTGATACGGGGCGATACTCTCAGGGTAAATCCCTTGCAGAAAGCTTTATCGAAAAGGGGGCATCTGCTTATATCGGCGCCACATCCCGCTCCGATGGTAGTGGAGCCAACGGCATAGCCAGAGAATTTTATTCCAACCTTGGTCCATCTGTTACAATCGGTAGGGCGCACCGTGACGCCAAATACCAGGTCGTCAATGATTCGACAATCGATAGCGTCGTCAGAAAATATAATTGCGCCGTCAATCATCTCTATGGCGATCCCAAGATGACGATGTCGGGCTGGGGAGGGGGAGTGGTTATGGCAAGTCCGGAGATTAAAGAGAGTTCAGAGAGCCAACCACCCCCATCCAATATTCAGATTAATATTCCAGACTACGACGTCACTGATATTGGTAGTAAGGACCACGTCACGATTCCGGGGGGAGGCGAACTCATTGTAACAGGCAAGCCCATTGTCCCGATTTATTCTTATTCGGTTTCCTTGCCACCGAGTTACCAGGTCCAGAATGTCAGTCTGACGCAAACAGGCGGTTTGACGGAGGATATGGGGCTCAATATCCCTGAATCCGACGGAAATTATCCGGTTAGCGAGCCAAACTATGACGGCCTGAGTGTGCAAGGTGAGGGCTGGTGGCCTCTTGAGGAATTCGACTGGCATGTGGTAGCCTGCCCCAATGATGCCTCGAAACTGGTGATTAATATTTACCCATTCTTCTATAAGAGCCGAACTACGGCTTCGAGGTTTTTTAAAACCTACAACTTCGATATCAACTATTATGTTTCTGAAGTTGAGATAAATCGTTTAACGACGGACAAAGGACTCTATCATCCCGGAGAGACGGTTGGGATTGATATGTATCTTTATAATCCTACCGGCCAGAGCATGGATGTCATTGTTGAAGGCGTAATAAAAAGATATGATTCATCTATCGTTAGTGGCCTCGGCCTTCGCACACTCAGAGGAGTTGTAGGCGTTGCTTCCTATTTGATGAGCTGGGACAGCAGTAACTTCGGGAGGGGCGATTACCTGGCGGAGGTTACTATCAGAAATACCAATGGTTCCCTACTCGACCGAAAACAAGTTTATTTTTCAATCGGCGAGAAATCCGCCAGTATCATCGGCTTTGAGGTAAATCCCGCCTGCTACGGGCCCGGCGATGATGTGGTGATAACTATGATGACTAAGAATAATGGGGACATTAATATCTCCGGGAGCCTGGTTATTAAAATTGAGGACATGAACGGCATACAGCTTGAGGAATTCAGGCATGATTTCAACGGGCTGGAACCGGATGATATGATACCCTATATGGTCGTCTGGCAAAGCGCAGGCCAGCGATACAATTATAGAATCTCGGCCTTTGCTCTATATGAAGGTAAATCCACAACCAACGAGGTGTTTCCCAAAGCAAGCGTGTATGAGAATGGCGACTTCAACAACGATGGGATTATCAACTTTGCTGATTTCACTGTGCTCGCCCAACACTGGCAGTTGAATTTTGCCGATGCCGATATAGCGCCGCCCGGCGGAGATTGCATGGTTGATTTCACTGACCTTTCGGTCCTGGCGATGAACTGGCTTGATGAGACGTGGCCGTAATTACGTTCGCGGCAATCTCAACCGCTGTTATCCCGGACGAAAAGAAGTTAATACTCCTGCAGCTTGGCCCGGATGCTGTGATGCAGTTGAGAAAACATCGAAATTCATGTCACGAACGGCTCCTGTTTTTTCTTGACTTTCAGACAGAAGAGGGTATAATCGGATTGATGAAACTCAGGAGGTGGAGTGATAAATGCTGTCTTGTAACGTACATTTCGTGAACTTTCACGAGAAGGTCTCAGTTCAGAGCGTCTGCGCAATGAGCTATTAACCATTTTTTGAAAGGATCAAGCAATGAGAAGTACAAAAATGTTGGCAATTTTAGTATTGTTTCAGGTTTTGTTGGCGGGTACGGCGTCGGGAGAGCGGCCGTCGATAGCCGGGCTGCAGGCGCAAATCGACGCGCTGATGATGGTGGGCCGGCCTTAAAGAAACGCAATATCCAGCTCGAAATGTATGACAGCTACAAAGCCGTCCAAAAGTTTAACGAGTTCTCAGAGGCCGGAGTTAACGTCGCCGTAGCTCTACACCTCACCTGCTAAGGAAACCAACCTTCAGCATCTGCCTCAAAAAGATGAAAAAACAGCAAAACCAGAAGTGCAATTATTCCATGGCCTTCTTCTATTTTTGCACTTCGCCCGTCATCGGGACAAATCGCACCGGCATCACCTTGCTCTTGTGGATTTTGCCTTCTTTGTCCTTCGTAATCAGCACCAGGTACTGAAATCCAAACGTACTGCCCGTAGGTATAATCATCCTCCCGCCCGGCTTCAACTGCTCTAACAGCGGCTCAGGTATGCGCTTGGCAGCCGCCGTCCCGATTATCGCATCGAAGGGCGCTTTCTCAGGCCAGCCGAAGAAGCCGTCACCGGCCTTAACGAATACATTCTTATAACCAAGTTTCTTAAGCCGCTCCTTGGCCGTCTTTGCAAGCCCTTCCACAATCTCAATCGTGTACACTTCGCGGGCAATTTCGGCGCAAACCGCCGCCTGGTAACCCGACCCCGTCCCAATCTCAAGAACCTTCGAGCCAGACCGAAGTTTCAAAGCATCGGTCATAAAGGCCACGATATAAGGCTGGCTGATGGTCTGATTATACTCAATGGGCAGCGGATAGTCGCCGTATGCATATCGCCGCTGGCTGGCCGGCATAAAGGCGTGCCGCGGCACAATCTGCATCGCCTTTAACACGTTCGGGTCTTTAACATCGCGTACCCGGATTTGCGTCGCAACCATCCTCTTTCGTTCATCGACGCGTTCTTTAAAAGCAGGATGATTATGGTCAGGCCGAGGAACTTTCTTATATTCTTGCTTGCCCTGTTGGTTCGCATCAACCGGTGTCTGGTTGGCATCCGCTCTTTCATCCTGCGAAGCTAATGTAACTGCCGGCTCCGTCCCCTTTTTCAAAATCAAAATGCCACTCAACAGCACAATTCCCGCCAGCGTACAAAAAAACGCCAAAATCCGCTTTCTTGACTCTACCCGCCCATATTTACTCATTTTCAAATCCCCCGAATATCATTTCAATTTCCTTCAGTATACCACACTCCCCCTCTACCGTCAATTCCAACCCGTTAAATCCCCAAAACCGCCCTAAACAGTCCAAATTTTTAAAAAAATCCCCTTGCATGGACGATAATACACCCTATAATTGTAACTGTAATCTCGTTAGGACTACATCGAGATACGAGATGCGAACAACGAGATACGAGTATGCGGGCGTAGCTCAGTGGTAGAGCGTCACGTTGCCAACGTGAATGTCGTGAGTTCAAATCTCATCGCCCGCTTTACCAAACTACTATAAAGGACTATAGACCATATAGTATCGGCGAGTTACCGGCTAAGCACAGTAGTTTGGCGTTGGTCGCCGATATGTTAAAGTCCCGCACTACAATGGTGCCGGATTGAAATTTATTGAAAGCTGGCTAAGGGATGTTGTTTTCCCAACGCCTTTTTTGTTTAATATCTCGAAGAAACAAAACCAAAACGTTCAGGAGCACCAAAATGGCAGAAGATGAGCAAGCCAAAGAGACAGAAAAGACAGAAGAACAACAGGATGCAATCAAGAACACCGTAACAATCGAGGAGGCAGGCCCCTGCAGGAAAAAGGTGATTATAGAGATACCTGAAGAGGCGATAAAAACCGCCACCGATGAGCAGTACGAAACCTTGCGCAAGGATGCGCTCGTGCCGGGCTTTAGAAAGGGCCGGGCGCCGCGCCGACTGCTTGAAAAGCGGTTCGGTAAAGAGACTACCGAGCAAATCAAGTTGAAATTGATAGCTGATGCCAGCGATTCGGCCATCAAGGACAGCAAGCTGGACGCACTTCGTGACCCGGATATTGATTTTGAAAAGAGGCCTCTTTGCAGCGTTATATTAGACTTCCAGGCCGACCTGGACAAAAGCACAATCTCCGAAAAGCTGCGGAAGGAGTTTGGAAAAAACAAGGCCCCCCTTTCCCAAAATGCCACCGTATCCGTTGAACAGCCCGAAAACGAATGGCTTGTTACCGACGAAGGCAAAAGCTACCCTGTCAGGAAAGAGCAGGAAAAGCTGAATATTTACGAAAGAATAGACCTGCCGACCGAAGGCCCACTGAAGTTCGATTTCGAGGTCGAGGTCCGTCCCGAATTTGATTTGCCCCAGATCGAAGGCATCCCCGTAACCAGGACCAAACTCGAAGTCACGGACGAGCAAATCGACAGAGAAGTTGAGCAGTTGCAAAAATTGTCAGGCCTGTGGACACCGCGAACCGACGGTGCCGCAGAGGTAGACGACCAGATAATTGCTGATGCGGTCCTAAAGGTCGCCGACGTCGAGGCCGAAGAAAAGCTCGATAATATCAACATTCATGTAAGGCCCAATGGTTTTGTCGGTGCGGTCCCCGTCGAAAAGCTCGACGAGCTCCTGGCGGGCGCAAAAGTCGGTGACACCAAAAAAACAAGTGTCGAGGTACCAAAAACTTTCTTCAGAGAAGAATACCGAGGCAAAACGGTAGATATTCAAATTACCGTCAATGATATCAAGTACCTCAAGCCTGCCGCCCTGGATGAAAACTTCCTGAAAAAATTGGAAGTCGAAGACGAAAAGCAGCTCCGGGAAAGAATCCAGGATTCACTACAGGGCCGATTAGAGCAGCAGGTGCGAACAGGGATGACCGAGCAGATTTATAAATATCTGCTCGACAATACCGATTTTGACCTCCCCTTAAATATTGTGGCTGAGCAATCGATCTCCCTGTTGCAAAGACAGTACTCAAATCTGCTCATGCAGGGACTGGCGCGTGAGCAGATCGAAGAGCACATGGAGCAGCTTCAGGCCGGCAGTGCGCAACGGGCACAGGAGCAGCTAAAGACATTCTTTATCATGAACAAAATTGCCGACAAGCTCGAGATTGAAGTGACCGAAGAGGAGATTAACGGCCACATTGCGCAGTTAGCAATTCAGCAGGGACAACGACCCGAAAGGATGAGAGAGCAGATGGTGCGAGACGGCTCGCTGGCCCAGTTCAGACTGCAGGTGCGAGAGCACATGTGCATCGCAAAATTACTCGAGTCGGCAAAGATAACGGAGAAAAAAGCCAAGAAAGCCGCGAAGAAATCTGCAAAAAAAATGGCCAAAAAGACAGTTAAAAAATCCGCCGGCACTGAGAAAAAAACAACTAAAAAACCTAAAAAAGCAACTAAAAAACAATAATCCGACGGCTGAATTACAGGATAACAAGAAAAGTAGAGAGTGAAAAAGGTCGAAGAAAAGCCTATCTCGCCGGCAGTGACGCGAGATACGAAGTTAAGAATACAAATTTTATAAAGGAAAACATAAATGTCTATAGAACATCCCGGGAAAAATATCATCAAAAACTTGGAGCCGTACAATCAATACGGCACTGCCGGCCAGTATCAGCGATACCGCCAGATGAGTCTCGATGATATGCTGCTGGAGAACCGAATCGTGTTTCTGATTGGGGAGATATCGTATCAAAGGGCCGCCGAAGTCATTATGAAGATGCTGTATCTCGACAATCTCAAGCGAGAAACCGAAATCAGCCTCTATATCAATTCCCCGGGTGGTAGTGTTGACGACACGATGGCTATTTACGATACTATGCGCTTTGTCAGTTCCCCGATTGCAACATTTTGCATCGGCAGGGCTCAATCCGGGGCTGCGATAATACTGGCAGCCGGAACAAAAGGTAAACGCCATGCCCTCCCACACGCTAAAATTATGCTCCATCAGGTCTGGGGCGGGGTTAGTGGCCAGGCGGCCGATATTAAAATACAGGCCGAAGAAATCATAAAAGCAAAAAGGATGATTAATGAACTTCTTGCCAAACACACCGGACTGCCGATTGAAAAAATCGCCGCAGAGACAGAAAGAGACCGGTACATGACCGCCAAGGAAGCTCACGAGTACGGACTTATCGATGAGGTCCTGCACGAAGAAGAAAAAAAAGAAAAAGACAAAGAAAAAAAGAAAGACAAAAATAAAAAGTAAATATAAAATAAGAGACACGAAATATGGCTATGAATCAAAATTTAGTACCGATTGTAATTGAGAAAAGTGGACGAACCGAAAGAGCATACGATATTTATTCAAGACTCCTCAAGGACAGGATTATTTTTCTCGGTGGACCACTTGACGATACAACCGCAAATCTAATTATCGCCCAGATGTTGTTTTTGAGCAACGAAGACAACAAAAACGATATCCATCTTTACATCAATTCACCGGGCGGATCAATCACAGCAGGCCTGGCCATCTACGACACAATGCAGTTTTTGCGTTGTGACGTCGCAACATATTGCGTTGGTCAGGCGGCAAGTATGGCTGCCGTCTTATTGGCCGGGGGAAAGGCAGGAAAACGCTACCTTCTGGCAAACAACAGAGTCCTTTTGCACCAGCCGCTAATTACAGGTATACTTGAGGGGCCCGCTACCGACCTCGATATAGAAGCAAAGGAAATACTCCGACTGAGAGCATGCCTATATGACATATTGGCCAAACACACCGGCCAAAAGCCGGAGGGAGTCGAAAAGGATTGTGACCGCAACCTCTGGCTCGACCCTGAAGAAGCTATCAACTATGGACTGGCCGACAGAATACTGCAAAAAGCACCGGAAATCGTCAGGCAACAGGAGCAGAAATAATGAATATTGAATATCGAAATTCTAATTTTATAGCTCGGCATTTCGCAGCGGCAGCTATGCTTCTGTGTTTGTGTGCTCTGATTCACTTTGTCGCAGGATGCGAAAGCTCCGCAATCCAGAAAAACCCGTTGGCCGAAAAAGTAGACAAGCTCAGTCAGGAAAAAAAAGAACTGATGCGCCATATAGAGCACATAGAATCAGGGAACAACGACCTGCAAAAACAGATAAACACCCTGCACGGCCTCGAAGACGACGTCAAGCTAAAAGACCTCTGCGACCTGCAAAGAGTCAGGATTACAAAATACACTAACCTTTTTGACAAAGACAAAGACGGCAAAAAGGAAACCCTCATTGTCTATTTACAGCCCATCGATCAGGATGGTGACATCATAAAGGCGCCCGGAGACGTCCATGTGCAGCTGCTGGACCTGGACAAAGACAAGGACCCGGCCTTACTCGGAAAGTGGCACGTAACACCGCCCCAGCTAAGAAAATTCTGGTTCAACGCCTTGTTGAAGACCCATTACAGATTGACTTTCGACGTATCCGACAAAGTCAAAAGTTTTGAAGAGCCGCTGACGGTAACCGTCACCTTTACCGATTACCTCTCCGGCAAAGTTTTTGAAGAGCAAATGCTTATAAAGCCACTTTAGGTACAGGCCGGATAAAAGTATAGAGCAAACATACCGTAATCAACCATGCGGTATTAAAGCATACCAAAGCAAATCTCAATCGTAGTAAGCTGAACTTAAGTTCGAGTTGAATTGAGGCTTGGGGTGGATTAAATTTATAGACAAATGTGGTAAATTAAACCATCGACTTCTCAAAAAGACCGTAGGCGGCCAGCAAGCCGCGCATCACGTCTGTCACTGTTACTATTCCAACAAGCTTTTTGTCCTCGTCAGTCACCGGCAGACAGCTTATATTCATCTCATAAAGCATTTTCACGGCAGTGTAGAAGTCGCAGCTCGGTAAAACATTAGTTACATCTCGCTTAACGATATCATGAAGAACTTGCTTGATCGCTGCATTGTTCGGTGCTACATCAAACAGCCTGTCGTGAAATGCGTCGGCTCCGGGCCGCAAAAATGGAAGATAACGAAGAACGTCTCTATCGGAGATTATCCCCACCAGTTTCTTTTGCTTGTCCACAACCGGAACGTGCCTGAATTTCCTCTTCTGCATAACCTCCATCACTTTGGCCAAACTGTCTCGTTCCTGCAAACAAAACACTTCCTCGGTCATAATATCTGCAACTGTTCGCAGAATCCTTGAGAATGCATGCATCACCTCGTCCGAATTCCCTGAAAGCAGGTCAACAAAACGGCCTCTTTGCTCCGTCTCTTCGACCTTCGAGCATAGGTGGCGGATTGTATCAAGCCTCATAAAAAGCTTCAAAATGTCTGTGGACGTAACGATACCAACTAAATTTTGCTCAACCAGAACAGGGACCATATTGATGTGATTATCAACCATGATGCTAATCATCTCTTTTATGGGTGTCTCAGGTGATACAGACTTGGGGCCTCTGATGACAAGTTGGACCAGAGGCTGTTTGAGCGCCTCTGTGTCTGAATCCTCCTGGCCGATTTTACCCAAATAAGGAGATACTTGTCGGAACACATCTCTCTGGGAAACAATACCAACGAAGCACTGTTTTCCATCTTCTCCGGCCGGGCTGTCAATTACTGGTATGTGTCGGACCCGGTTCTCCTTCATAAACTTAATACACGCCTCTATGGTATCGTCCAGCGTCAGCGCCTTGACATCTTTGGTCATCACATCCTTGACTTGACATACCATCTTAAAAAAGACATTTTTCCCGGCGGACAAATCGTCTAACAGGTCGACAAGTCTGAATTCTTCGTCTGGCATATTCTTTACCTCGCTGACTAAGACAGCTATCCCGCGAAACAGAAATCGTTCGTAACCTCATAAAGCCATTGTTTTTGTCGACAAAGCATGTTAACCACTTTAGCAAATTAGCCATTCCAAATCAGACTCCTGCAAAAATAGACCGATAACTGATATTTAAAACCATCTTTCTCTCATCACCGGACTCCTCAAGTAAGAATTCCTGCAAAAAACAGGTTTGGCTTTTCGGTCTCCTTAACGAACAAGGACGGCAATACCTAAATCCCCTTGCAAACCCGGCGCTTCCTTATAAAATGTCTATATGCAGAAATTCCTGAATAAGATAATATGCGGCGACTGCATAGAGGTCCTCAACAAGGTACGCGAGCCCTTCGCCGACCTCATTTTCGCCGACCCGCCCTTCAATATCGGCTACAAATACGATAAATACAACGACAAGGTCAAAAAGAAAAACTACATCGCCTGGACAAAAGACTGGATGACCGCCTGCAAAAAAGTCCTCAAGCCGGATGGGTCGTTTTACATCGCTATAGGTGATGAACATGCTGCTGATGTAAAAGCAAAAGCTGACGAGTTGGGCCTCTTTATGCGTAACTGGATTATCTGGCACTACACCTTCGGCCAGCAGATGAAAAATAAGTTCGCCCGCTCCCATACCCACATCTTTTACTTTGTAAACGACAAAAACAACTTCACTTTCAACGACTACGCCGTTCGCGTCCCCTCAGACCGTCAGTTAATCTATAACGACAGGCGCGCCAATCCCGCAGGCAAGATGCCCGACGATGTCTGGACTGAATTCTCACGTGTCTGTGGAACGTTCAAGGAGCGTACCGGCTGGCACCCCTGCCAGATGCCCGAAAGCCTCCTCAAAAGAATCATAGCCGTAAGCTCCAATCCCGGTGATTGCGTCCTCGATCCCTTCAGCGGCTCAGGAACCACAGCCGCCGCTGCCTACCAACTGGCCAGAAATTATGTCGCCTTGGATATATCAGAAAAGTACGTCGAAAACGCAAAAGAACGCCTGACTGAATTAAAAAAACAACCCAACAACAATCTGTTTCTAAATACCACCGAACTGAACGAACTAAAACGGCTATTGTCCGACATAAGAAAACCGGCAAAACAAATTACTACCGACAAAAACCTTTTGGAGTTGGTCGCAAATCAATTTACCGTGCGAATGAACAACCACAAGCGATATAGTAAGAAAGAGATAGCAATGACTTTAGAAGGTATCGCCGATTGAAAAAAGTAAACCTAAAGAATATTCTCCTGCTTTGCCTGCCCTTCATCGCCAGTGCGATAATGCTCACGTTGATACAGGCGCCGATTAGCCTCTCGTTTCTGGCCTGGGTGTCGCTGGTGCCCTTTATCCTTGCAAGCTCACTCCGCCCACGGCGGACAACCCCCCAATCCCTGGCCCTTGCCGCTTACCTGGTCTCACTTTGCTACTGGCTCGGCAATCTGTACTGGATAGCTCCGATAACGCTGCTGGGCTGGGCCACGTTCTGTCTATATACGGCCTTGTTCTGGCCGATACTCGCACTCTGTTTGCGTTACTGCAGGATAAAAAAGATACCGTTATTTCTGGCCGTACCCGTACTCTTCGTCGGAGCCGAACGCCTGCAGGGCCTTTTCCTCGGCGGTTTTTTCTGGCGATTTCTCGCACACAGCCAGTATCTGAACATCACCATCATCCAGATAGCCGACATCTTCGGTGCAGCCGGAATTTCGTTTCTGATTGCAATGGTCAACGGCCTCCTGGCCGAATGGATTATCGCAGCTCAACAGAAAAACCTCTTCAAAGTAAACAATTTTATAAAGACCACCGTAGTATGCGCTGCGCTGCTTGGCACGTTCTTTTACGGCCAATGGAGAATAAACCAATCGGACAAGTTCCTGACCGAAGGCCCGCTGGTTGCATCTTTGCAGTCAAACGTTCCGCAGTGGATTAAGACAGAGGCACTGCGAGGAGAGCCCGAAGTCGCTGAGCAGACTTCGCAGGAGATTTTCGATGAGCTGATGCGAAAAAGCAAAGCAAGTGCACAAGCCGGCGCCGAACTCATCATTTGGCCGGAAACTATGGTGCAGGCGACTTTGAATGATGAAGTCCTGATATACCTCGACACCAACAGCCAGCCAATACTCTTTGACAAAGCCCTCTCCGAACACGCCGCCGATAAAGCATACTTGCTCATTGGCGCCTACTCAGGCAAGGTAGAATTCCGAATCAACGAGCCAGTCATGGCAGAAAGGTATAACTCTGCAATTCTCTACAGGCCTGATGGGTCAAAGTACCAAAAACACTATAGCAAGATGCACCTAGTCCTCTTCGGCGAGGTCCTGCCTTTCAGAAATAGTTGTCCGTTCTTGTTTAACCTTTTGATGAAATTTAATCCATACGGTTACGACCATTCACTCGACCCGGGCACCGAATACACTGTTTTCGAAATGGCCGGCCCACATAACAATTCCACATCAGCCCTGGATTCTCGGCCTTACAAGTTCAGTGTAATAATTTGTTATGAAGCTACTATCCCTGACATTGTCCGAAGATTCGCACTGGATAAGCAGGGCAGAAAGCAGATTGACTGGCTCATTAACATAAGTAACGACGGCTGGTTCGTCGGTTTCAGGGACAAGAAGGTTTCGCCGAGCACAGAACTTGCTCAACATATGGCTATATGCGTCTTTCGGGCCGTCGAGAACCGTCTCAGCATCGTCCGAAGCGTCAATACCGGCATAAGCTGCATAATCGATACACTCGGACACGTAAAAAATGGCTCTTTGGCCGGTACTTTGCCTGACAGGTCCATCGACCGCCAGGGTATGGCTGGATGGTTCGTCGATAAAGTGCCGATAGACAAAAGAACAACATTTTTCAGTAAATACGGACAATGGCTGGATTTTTGTTGTGCTCTATGCCTTCTTTTGCTCATAATAATTCCAGTTCTAACAAGTATTATCCGAAATAAAAAATATGTTATTTTTTCACGGCAACGGAAAAATGAAAAATAAGGCTAAAAACGCTAAAAGACAGAAAACATACTACACGAAGATGCTCGCAGCTTGCGCACTTATCAGTTACGCACTGCTCTGTCTCGGATGCCAGGAAACATTACAGACCAGAACAGACTGGCCGGCACCTGTCTCTGCCGACAACCTCGTGCTCGAAGCCACCAAAATTATCAGGGAAGGTTTAGCTGACTCTGACCCCGTAATCAGGGTTAACGCTATCGAAGTTGTCGCAACCACTAAACGAATCAGACTGATACCTAAAGTACAACGCCTGCTGAAAGATGACTTTGTTCCGGTTAGGTTTGCAGCCGTTCTGGCTGTGGGCGATTTGGAATACTCTCTTGCCGCTAAGTCCCTAAGGGCACTGCTCCAGGACAAAAACGAAAATGTCAGGATTGCCGCGCTCTACGCCCTCGGAAAGATTGGCTCCCCTGACACCTTTGAACAGATTCGCAAGGCCATAACCAGCAACGACCAGACCGTACGCGCTAATGCTGCTTTGCTTCTGGGCAAAAGCGGCGATACAAGCCCACTGACCCGGCAGGCATTATGGTGGACGCTGCGGCGACAGGATTCCGGAGACATGGTCAGATTCCAGACCGCCGAATCAATTGCAATGCTCGGCGATGAGCGGATATATCCCAAGCTGTGGACAATGCTGATAAGCGCTTACGCCGATGATAGAGTTATGGGTATAAAAGCGATGGGAGCACTGGGAACAATACGGGCCAGAGATGCCCTCGTTACTATGCTCGACGATGATATAATTGAGGTCCGCCTGGCCGCAGCAGAACAGCTTGGCATGCTCAATGACAAACGCGGAGAGCCCGTAGTACTCGATGTTTTTTCAAAAAATCTCGATGATGGCCTCGATAAACAGAGCTTAGAGCGGCTTAATGTGCGGACCGCACTGGCGATAGGCCGAATTGGCACACCTTCTCTTACCCGATTTCTGCCGCGATTCCTCAGAGATGAGTCAAAAATTGTGCGTATGGCTGCTGCAATGGCCGTTTTTCAATGCTCAACGAAAATTTGACACTTGAAATCCGCTTTTTTTCCTATCATCAATTCTCTTTGGCCATTGGATTTTGCCCATTTGCGGGCATCTCTATACTGCGTTTCCGTACTAATTAGGGCTTTCCATTTTGCAATCCAGCCATTTTGCTGCACAAAATCGAAGCGGCGGGGCAAAAAGGGTACCCAGGTGTGTGCCCGTCTTCAATTTGTTTGTGATAAAATAGGTAAAAAATATCTTGATTTTTCCCTCCGTAAAGTGTAAAGTAATAGTGGAGAATGTACGATATCGTGATATATCGGACATCCGCAAAAAAAGCACGAACTAACGAAAGGGGCTTGTTTTGAGTACGCTTACAAAAATTTTGATAGTTTTACTGACGATTTCCTCATTTTTCCTCTGCGCTATTGTCGTAACCTACGTTGCAACCGCTGACAATTACAAACAACAATACAACGATCTGAGAGCTGAACGGGATAGCCTGAAAAAAACTACTGCTGACAAAATAGAGCAATATAATCAGAAAGTCGCCGAAAAAGATGCTCTGGAAGACAGACTAAACCGGGAAATTGCCTCTCTCAACACCGAAATCAGCACTTTAAAGGGCGACCTCAAAGCTGCCAACGACGAAAGAAAGATTATGACCCAGCGGGTAAGCGACATGGCCAGCGTCGTAGAGACCTCCTCACAAACCACCAGCGAGACGACAAAGTTGTTGATGGATACGCAGGCTCAGCTAACGAAAGTTGACTCTGAAAGAATCAAACTAATAGCACAGTTCGACGATACTTCAGCGACACTTCTGGAGAAATTAGCAATAATACAAACGCTGCAGACAGAAAAGAAACAGCTTCTGGAGGAAAAGGTTGAATTGCTAAGCAGGATGGACAAGCTTTTACAGCCGGTAGGGAGAGTACCTGAGCCCGTCGTGACCGTCACGCGACCCAAAGAAATAGCTCGACCGGCTCCGGTTACCACCGAAAAAATCGGCCTGAGAGGATTGGTAACCGCTGTAGATTCCAAAAATAAGATGGCCAGTATATCCATCGGCACTGCAGACGGCGTAAAGGAAGGAATGAAATTCCACGTTACTCGTGGAGATAAGTTTGTTTGCGATATTCTTATCATAGACACCGATGCAGAAGAAGCTGTCGGTGCCCTGGAGCTTGTGCAGGAACAACCAAGAGCCGGAGATACCGTAACTACTAACTTGTAGCAGATTTGGGTAATCCAGCAAAAAAAATGCAAACAACCAAAATGGGAACCATTCTATATGAGGTTGATATATGAGTCCTAATAGGCAGATCCGTGGGGGTAAAGTAATCGCACTCGACAATCTATACACGGTTATACTTGGCTTGGCGCTCTGCGTCGTCCTGGCCACAGCAACGTTTGTTGCCTACAAATGCTATTTCCAGTACGAAACAATCTTCAACATTCCGTAGCCAATTTACTATTGACGCCCTCAGAAATTGCGGATAAAGAGGAAATATACCTTATTTCCCGTTGGTATTATGGCTATCGCCCCACGTCATTAACAAAAAAGTTTTTTTTTATGCCCCTTGACAACTGCGCTGTTTATATATAAATAATAGAAAATTGATATTTAAGAAGGGAATCGAAGGTGCTGCTGGACACTATCTTAGGCTGGTTCAGTATGGATATGGGTATTGACCTGGGGACCTGCACTACCTTGGTTTGTGTCCGTGGCAAAGGCATTGTCCTTAATGAACCCTCCGTAGTTGCCGTTCGCAAAGGAACTAATATTGTTTTGAATAATGGCGAAGCAGTCGGGCTGGTCGCACGCGAGATGCTCGGCAAAACGCCAGGTTCAATCAGCGCAATAAGACCCCTCAAAGACGGCGTAATCAGTGACTTTGAAATAACTGAGGCAATGCTTGGATATTTTATACGCAAGGTCCACGGCAGGGGGGGGCTCATCAGGCCTCGTGTCGTAATCGCTGTACCAAGCGGAATTACCGCCGTTGAACGACGCGCCGTCATTGATAGTGCTGAACGCGCAGGTGCTCGAAAGGTCTACCTCGTTGATGAGCCAATGGCGGCAGGTATCGGAGCTGGGCTACCAATCACAGACCCTACCGCATCTATGATTGTCGATATCGGAGGCGGAACTACCGAAGTGGCTATAATGAGTCTGGCCGACATCGCAACAGCCGAATCAATCCGAATCGGAGGCGATGATATGGATGAAGCCGTCATTAGTCATCTCAAAAAAACATACAACCTCCTTATCGGAGAGGCTAGCGCAGAAAAAGTAAAGATACAAATCGGCTCTGCTGCTCCACTCGAAGAGGAATTGACGATGGAGGTCGCCGGTAGAGACACAATCTCAGGCCTGCCGAGAAAAATCGTTATAACAAGCGAGGAAATCAGGGAAGCCCTACGAGACACCATCGCTACAATTATTGATACCGTCACGGCTACGCTGGAAAAGGCAGAGCCTGAGCTGGCCGCCGATTTGATAGAGAACGGAGTGCACATTTGCGGGGGCGCTTCACTCTTGAGGGGAATGGATGCTATTCTCGCAAATGCAACCGGACTAAATGTACAAAGGGTCGACGACCCACTCAGTTGCGTTGCGAGAGGGACCAGCGTATACCTCGAAAATCTGGAGTTGTGGAAGGATACAATGGATCATAACGAGTACGGATGGGAATGATTCGTCCTGCGTGCTGACTGATACACAGTATGCAATACGATTATGGCAAGGAAGCTAATTAGAGACTGGGGTTCCAAACGTGATAACATGCGTTTGGGATCTATTTCCAGACGAATGTTATTTACCTGGTTTATGTTAACTGGGCTTATCTTGCTCTTTGCACCTCAGAACCTTACGAATGACCTTCAGTTTGCATTTGCGCGTATCTTTCGCTGGCCTTTAACTATCGGAAAGAACATTTCTCTCTATGCCCGCACCAGGCGGTCAGCCCCGGGGGTCATGTTCGATAAAGAATCCCAATACCAAAACTATATCGCCAACCTTCAGGAACAGTTACGACAAAAACACCTGGAGGTCATAGAACTGTCAAGGCTGCGGGTTAGATTTCCTGCCTTGGAAAATGCCGGCCTCATTATGGCCGATGTCTACAGGTCAACTATCAACGGAACAAGATGCGAGTTTACCATCAACCGAGGCGAAAACGACGGCCTGGCTAAAGGACAGTTCGTTCTCGGAGACAATAGTATCATCGGAACGATTTCTGACGTCTCACCAAGAACTGCAAAAGTTAAGTTATTTACAGACCCGGCCTCCAGAATAGGCGTAAGGATTGGAAACTTAAATATAGACAGGCTGATGCAGGGCAGCGGCAACGACTTGGCAAAGATCAAATTGCTCTCAACAAAGCACAAGGTCGGGGTCGGCGACAATGTCCTCGCTCGAAAAAAACCGGGTCTCCTCGATGCTTCCATGATTATAGGAATAGTCGACCAATGCAAAAGGGACGATAGAACTCCGTCAATGTGGGATATAACGGTCAAGCCGGTCTGTGACATAGAAAGACTAAACAGAATAACCGTAATTATAATGAATCCGCAAAACTAATCGAGGCCTCCTATCCCGCACTTACTCAGTAAAAGTTCAAGCTGAATAAGTGTGCTAAAGGCCGTGAGGATATAAAATGCGATGGTTTCGGTTCGCAGTCTTTGTCTCTTTAGTTGCCGTTCTGCAGGCTTCTCTGTTGCTGGATATAATTGCTCTTCCACCTTTCAGCAGCAAACCAAATTTATTATTAATCCTTTTGGTTTTTTATGCCACTTACTGCAATACCTCCGATGCCATAATAATCTCATTCGCAATAGGTTTTGCTGCTGATATTAGTATTGGTTCTGTAATGGGCTCACAAACAATTAGCTTTGGTCTCTTCGGAACCGCCCTGGCATATCTTCACCGTGTTATTACCATCAGAAAAGTCTCTTACCAGGCGATTGCTATATTCATCACCGCTTTTATGATCGGCACTCTCACTCATTTTTTAGCGCTCCTGAGAGGTCAGGCCACCGTGCCAAATATATACTCTGCTGTCCTGAGCACAGCCTTATATTCGGCTGTAGTCGGGCCGATTTTTTTCTTGCCGGCAGCCTGGTTCATGCGTATAAAAACACATCGCTTCAGCCGGCATTAGCTGTGTGTTGCGTGAAGACTGAGAGCCGGGAGTATCTCCGAAGAGTTGCAAGGTACGAAAGTCCATGTATAATAAGCGAATCAAAATTTTTATAATCATAAGTGTACTGCTTATACTCCCCTGTTTACTCCGACTGATACAAATACAGGTATTGGAGCATTCCTTCTACATGAAGGGTCTCAAGCAATTAAAGCTGCAACAAGGAGTCTCCAGGCAGCTTAAGACCATCAGGGGAAAAATTCTCGATCGCAAAGGCAGGGTATTGGCATCCAATGAACCACAGTTCCAGCTGCATATAAATTACAAGCTGACATCACTTCTCGACGAACGTGTTCGACGGGCAAAACTGCTTAGGCTCGCCAAAAGGTCTATGCTCGCCGGGTCAAAACTATCTTTATCCGAGGAACGCAACAAACTGTATGCAAAGCTCAAGGACCTGCAGAAGATTATTGACAAGTGTACGTACTTTGGCTTGGAGCGAGCCGATATCGAGCAGAGAATTGCCCGAATTAACGACAAAATATGGAATCTCCGCACATTTCTTGCCTGGAGGAGAAACCGCCCCGACCCGAAAATAATTGCCAAATACAAAGGCAGAATCAGTGACGTGCCGCTGTCAGTAGCCATTCAGGATTTCAAAAAGGAATTCCCGGATGAAGACCAGCGCTTTTTGCTTATAGAAGAGATTCAGAATATTCCCAAAATGAACAGGCCCTGGCAATTGCTCGAGTTACAAACCGATGCGGACGTCTTTGATGCTCAATTGGAGTTTATGGATATTGAAGGTATTGAGATTCTACCGGAATCAAAGAGGATTTACCCCTACGCCTCAGTCGCCGCACAAACAATAGGATGGGTTGGACGGCACCAGGAAAGGGACAAGCGGCTTTTTGAAAATGATAAATTATCCAGCTATTTGAGCGAAGAAGTCTGCGGAAGGGAAGACGGCGTTGAGTATATCTGTGAAACTATACTGCGGGGCAGACGTGGCGAAAAAGCTTACGATATAGACCTCCAGTTGGTAAGTCGAACAGAAACACAGTTCGGCAAAGACGTTACAACGACACTGGACATCGAGCTTCAAAAGAAAATAGAAGACCGTCTCACCGACTGCGACCTCAACCCAAACTGCACTGCACCTATGGCGGCGGTTGTGATTGACGTCAATACCGGAGATATCCTCGCCCTGGTTTCAACGCCGACATTTGACTTGAACCGTGTCAGGCAGGACTATGACGCCCTGGCCTCCGACTCTAACGAGCCACTGCGAAACAGGGCGATAAATAAGCCCTATCCGCCAGGCTCAGTTGTAAAGCCGCTCATTCTCATCGCCGGACTACAATCACGCGAAATCACCGCCGACGAGATTATTAGCTGCCCGGCAGCAAAGGCGCCAAGAGGCTGGCCAAGCTGCTGGCTCTTCAACCAGTACCAGAGCGGACACGATTATAAATGGCAAAATTATGCACGTAACGCCATCAGGGGAAGTTGCAATATTTATTTCTCACGACTGGCCGAAAGAATCACACCGTCCGTCCTGCAGCTATGGCTTTACAAATTCGGATATGGCCAAGAAATACCACTCGCCCTCCCGCATCCTGCATCGAGTATCGAGAATCGGGCATCGGGTATCGAGTATCGAAATCTAAGACAGGGAGCAGGTCAAATTTCATCTGTCTCCACAAGGGCCGCTATTTCACGAATCGAGCAGATACCAGTTCTTCATAAGGGCGAAAGAAGATATTTTGGAATCGGCCAGGGCAATCTCCGGACCACACCATTACAGGTAGCAAATGCAATGGCCGCCATCGCACGAGGCGGAATATACAAACCACCCCGACTCTTTGTTCATGACCCAAATAAAAATCCAACATCCGAAGTTCGAAATCCCGACGGAGTCGCCCTCGGTATCTCGCCACAAAACATAGCCGTAGTCCAAGATGGTATGAATGCAGTGGTTAATGAGCCCAGTGGAACTGCCAACACCCAGTTTTTACAAAGCACGCTCACCCTGCAGGGTGTAAAGGTTTATGGCAAAACAGGCTCTACGCAAGCCCCGGAAAATGCCTGGTTTGCAGGCTTTTCAACCGACGACCAAGGCCGCTGCATCGCTATCGCCATCCTCGTTGAAGGCGGACAACGAGGCTCACAGGACGCCGCACCTTTAGCATTCGACATCATCCAGTTCTGCATCGACGCCGGACACATAGGCCAAACTCAAAATCCGTCTTTCTAAATCGCTCACAAACGAACAAATAACAAAAAATATCCTGGAAAATCCCGGCCAATAAACTATAATGGACTGAAAATGGTTCGCGGAGATTTAATGTGGCCAAATATCAAATCAAAAGGAGACCTTAAAATGTACTGCCCAAAATGTGGAACACAAAATCCCGATGTCGCTCTGGTGTGCAGCTCCTGCAGCGCCGTTTTGCAAACCGAATCAACACAGGCTCCTGTTCCAGCCGCCAAAACAAGTGGGCTGGCTATTGCCTCGCTTGTCCTGGCGATTCTAAGCCCTTTTACCTGTTTTATCACAGCGATACCGGCAATAATTATAGGTATCGTGGTTTTAGTAAAAATTTCGAATAGCGGTGGTCAACTGAAAGGCACCGGTCTTGCAATCACGGGAATTGCCTTGCCCGTACTCCTCGTGCCGGTTTTCGCGTTATTGATGGGAATTTTGTTCCCGGCGCTGGCCAGGACCAGACAAATCGCCCTTCGAGTACATTGCGCCGCCAATCTCAATCAAATTGGTCTTATGATGCAGATGTATGTTAATGAAAACGACGATAAATTTCCCACAGCAGACAGATGGTGTGAATTGCTGATTGAGCACGCAGGAGCAAACCGCTCCATATTTCACTGCAAAGCCTCAGACACCCCGCCGCAGACCTGCAATTACGCCATGAACAAGAACCTGGAAAACTTTGATAGGGGGGATGCTCCCCAGGATATGGTGGCCCTCTTCGAGACTCACCCCGGATGGAACCAGGCCGGCGGCCCGGAGCTCCTAACGACTGATAACCATCAAGGTGATGGCTGCAACGTCCTATTCGTCGATGGCCACGTGCGATTCATCAAGACAAGAGACATCAAAAAGCTAAAGTGGTAAATACAAAAAAGCGAAAAAACTAAAAACTTCATCGAGCGAGCGAAATATTCACTGGGCCCCAATCTAATAAGATATATGGGTGAGTTGTGAAAAACGATACTCGTGAAAATTCAGTTCAAAAGCCAAAGACCAGCCGATTGGCAATAGCATCGATAGTCCTTGCAATCTTAAGCCTCTTATTTCCACCTGTCGCTATACTCGCAATAATACTCGCTAAATTAAGCACTTTCAACATCAGCAAAAGCGCCGGCTTGCTAAAAGGCAGACACCTTGCCGTCGCAGCAATTGTCACTTCCGCGACTTCCATGGTCCTTTGGACAATGGTGGTTGTGCTTTGGCGTATCGATGCATCTCCGCTTCCAAACGATTACACAATCGCCGACCTCCGCTCCGCCCCGCGGGATTGTGACCCCTCATATGAACTTATAAAATCTCTGTCTTATAAAGCAGATAACGACAGCAATGATGCACCAGCCATAGGACTATCTGAACAGGATATTGCAGTAATATCCGAACTCAAAGAAGTCTTCAAAGAAGCTGATTGGACTAAAATTCATCAGGCAGTGAAGGAAAACGAGACCGACATAATCCAGGCCTGGCAAAATGCCAAAAAGGAAAGAGATGTTATTGCGAAACTCGCTACATTTCCGGAAATAGCAGACTTAACCGACCCCTCTTTTGAGCTCAACCTTCCCTGGTTGAAAAACGTCAGAAATTTGGCCTTTTTGCATCGAGCCTACGTGTGTCTACAAAGCTGTCAGGAAAATGATGAGATTGCGATAGAAGAGCTTTTGAAGTTAGACAACTTTATTAGAAAGATGAATTTGAATGCCCGTTCTTTAGTCACTAAGTTGGTATGCATGGCTTGTTTTGTAGTAAATATTCAAACTGCCAACTTCATAATAAACAATCCACAAACCACCCGGGAATCAGTGGAGCTGCTGGCGCAGCATTTCACTCCGCTCACGAATGAGGATATTTATCTGCGAAACTCAATCATATTTGATTACCTTTCATTTAAAAAGGAGTTACGTAAAATATCCACAAAAAGCAGGTTGAAATATGCAGTTTTTTCTCCTCTCAGATTGAATTCGTCATTCCGTGTGCATAGAAATTATTGCGACAACTGGATGGCTGCTGAAGAGAATCGCCATGATATTGAAGAGCTCTCAGTATGGCCTGCCATTTATCCGGAACTACCCATAACAATTGATCCCAATGGTAATTTCCCATGGTACTACAAAGCATATAATCCGATAGGTTCAAAGCTGGTCGGAATTCTAACTCCTGCTTTGAACAGGGTGTCTCAGATAAAAACAAAAATACAAATCCGGTCAGACCTGCTTCAAATGGTCTTAAACCAAAGGCTCAGCAAAGAAATCAGCTTGAAAGCCCTTGCCTACAGCGATGAGTATATTATTGACGTTGAGAACAAAAAGATATTCAGCCCGGGGCCGGACGGCATCCCACACAATGAAGATGATATTAAACTAATCATAAACCCCCAAGTCTTGAATTTCACAGATTAACTGCGCAGGCCCTACCGCAACATTATACTGGATTGTCCCGATTCTGTAATTATACTGACGCGGTTTTTGCCTGGTGCTTTTTGTGCTGGCGCAGATGGAATATCACGTCCAGAGAGGTCTTCAAGCCAACAAGGATAATCAAAATACCGACCGGCGAGCCCAGCGCCATCGTCAAAAACGCGCCGAATAGAACGGCAAAATGCATAATAACAATTCGTGCGTACGGGCTCCCCATCAGCTTATCAGGCTTGACCCTTGCATATTCACCCTTAATCAGATAGTTATACACAAACGAGACGCCGTGACTTAGAAAAAGCGCCCCCATCGCATATCTCATCTCCAGCGACATGATTGAATAGGCATGTTTTATGACATTCAGCAGCATCTGCAGAAAGACAAAAAAGCATGGCCATGTGGTATTATCCATAAAGCTGCTATCGCCTTTGCTGAACAGCATTAAGACGAAGAGTCCGTGAACTGCGCAAAATCCGCCATAGTGGACCGAAAAAAACGGTATCATAAAGAGTTTTCCGAGGTGTTGGGCCGGGTGGGAAACCTTCGCAAAAGCCATCTTCAGGATATTATAGAATCCAACGACAATGTTTTCCGACCAGTAGAGAAGCACGACATTAAATGCGTCCCACCCCCAAAAAACCACTCCCCAAAAAGGTATCAGGTTGGCCGCCACAAGCGCAATCAGCGGTATATTTGTCAGGTATTTGTCGTTCAACTTCAACTGATGTTCCTGTCCATATCAACGCAAATTTAACACTTAGGCAAGTGCTGTCCAATATTACCGATAAGCAACCTAAGAAAGCCCGATACTAATCGGCTCGGCCAGGTTGTTTAGAACATCCTGCAAAATTCGGAAGTATTTATCATTGTCAGGCCAGAGAATCCTCTCATCACTCGGCATCTGTTTATCCAGTTGTTCAAGGAAACGCCCTAAAACCTCTTCGTCCAGTTTTTCAGCCGAAACACCTAATCCCAGCTTTTCTATATAATGTGCGTTGATTATCTGCTCGTACTGCCCCGTAATAGGCAGCAGGCACATCGGTTTTTTCAAATGCAGACACTCACTAAGCAACGAAAAGCCCGCCGATGCTATCACGCCCCGTGCCGACGCCAGGTCGGCTAAAAAACCTTCGGTTGACCGCTCCTTGAAGATGCAGTTGTCGTATTCGCCCACCTTCTTGAAACCATACAAAAAGAATTTCTGCCCCCCAAATTTACCAAGCACCTCCCGCAGTTCCTCTTCGTCCTTACCGGTCGTCGAATACAGCAAAATATGCTCACCTTTACTCACCTGGAGCGCGCCAACTACAGGCCTTATGACAGGGGGTGACAAAATCGCCGAATCAATCCGCAGCGGAGCATCAAAAAAATTGATAACAACGTACGCAACCGCCCCCACATAGTGACACTCTGTTACCACGCTGGCCGTTATCCGTGAAAACCAGTTCTTGCTCTCGTGTTCCAGCTCGCACAGCGTCAGGACGTGCTCATGGTCTATACTGATGAACGGCACATTCTTTCGCCACGCCCACCACGCACTGAAAGGCTCAAAATCCGATATCACAAGGTCCGGCCCGAAAGGCTCAAAGTGTTCTCTGAAAAGTTCGTCATTCAGCTTGTTGCCCTGAGGAAGATTAAGAAGATTCCTCTTGAGGGTCTCCGATTTATCTATCCTACCATCCACAAATGCAAAAGACAGGCCGAAAATCTCTCTGACGCGCTCGCCGAAATATTGTTTCAGATACAGAAGTGATTTTTGAGACCCTACAAACATAACATCGTGGCCTGCATCGATGAGCCTTTGCCCTGTCAAATGTGACCGGCTGCTGTGACCGAATCCCTCCCCCGCGACACCGTAGATTATTTTTGCCATATCTTTATACCTCCTGCATCGTGTATATCGTACCGGCCCGGTTATGTCAAGCCCGGAAAATCAAAAGAAATAAAAGCGTTCGGCAATGCCGTCAAGGCTCACAAAACCCGTTCGGGGACACGGAGGTACTTAAGAGTCTTTTCAAGTATCCTGCCGACCACCGGTGACGCCACCGCACCGCCGCTATCACCTTTGCCGAGTCTTCCGTTCGGTTTGCGGATTGAAACTAAAACTATTACAGCAGGGTCCTGGGCCGGCGCACCTGCTATGAAGGAAGCAATATTGGAATTGTCTTCGTAGCCCCTTTCGCCGACCTTTGCAATATTAGCGGTCCCCGTTTTGCCGAAAACCTGCCATTTGTCCAGTTTCGCTCTCCAACCCGTCCCTCCGTTGTCCCGCTCATTCACTACTCCGACCAGGCAATCGTTCACGATCCATTTGGCAACTTCCGGCTTGATGATATAGCCGACATCCGGAGATGAGTGTCTTAGCTTGATTATCTCGCCATTACTGTCCACCACCGCCTTGACAATATAAGGCTGCACTGCTCTGCCACCGCTGGCAAGGATGCAGAAAGCCCGGAGCATTTGCATCGCTGTTACATTTAATTCATAACCGTAGGGTATGCGGGTTACGCTGTAGCTGGTCCACTCATTCGTTGGCCTCAACAATCCCTCAACTTCACCGGGCAGCTCGACTCCCGTTGTTTTAGCGAATCCAAAGAGTTTAAGGCCGTTGTAAAGTTTCTTTTGTCCCATTTTCTGCCCGATTTTCGCCATCCCTATATTGCTCGACTTAATCAGGACTTCTCTCACAGGTAAATCGCCAAATCGGTGGTTCCTGTATTCATTGACTTGCCCAAAACCTCTGCCGTAATAGTTACCGTTTTCACAAAATATCTTCTCATCCTTCTTAATGACGCCGCTATCGATTGCAATCGCCACAACAATCGGCTTTATCATACTGCCGGGCTCAAACTGGTCCGTTACTACCCGGTTGCGGAACGTGTTCGGGTCAGACGAGCCAATTTCGTCAGGGTCATAATCAGGCAGCGAAACCATTGCCAAAATCGCGCCTGTCTTCGCTGAAGCCACAATCGCAATGGCGGACTCGGCTTCAAAGCTGTCGTACTGATTTAAGAGTTCGGCCCGCGTAAACTGCTGTATCGCAGAATCAAGAGTCAGGATTATCCCAACGCCGTTACTTAAGACACTTTTTTGCTGCCTTGGCTGAACCGGCCGCCGAAACGCATCCGCGAGAAAAATATTCTGACCCGCCGACCCGTGGAGGTCTTTTTCGTATCGCAATTCAATCCCGCTCAATCCACGGTTGTCGCCGCTTGTAAAGCCAACCACGTGCGCCGTCAGCCGACCTGTTGGATAACTCCTTTGCCAGTCGGATTGCACACCGATGCCGAAGATTTTACGTGCCGCACTGCACTGCTGGGCCGTCGCACCGACCTTGATTTTTACAAACCCTCGATTTTTGCTCTCTCGGATAAGTCTTATTATTTCGGTCGCTCGCATCTTTAAGATTGGAGCAAGTTTTACGGATGTGTTTAGAGGTTCCTTTATAACCCGTGGCTCGGCAAAAATGCACTGTACTCGATTGCTCGCCGCAAGCAGCCTGCCGCAGCAATCAAGAATCACACCCCTTTGAGGCTCCTTGATGAGCTGCCCGCGGTGCTGTTTCGTGCTAAGGTCGGTATAATGCTCGCTCTTGACATGCTGAAGGTAAAAGCAACGTCCCGCCAGTGACAAAAATACCACTATCAGAAGCAAACAAAAGATAATAATCGTGCGAGCGCTTCTCACGTTCATTGCACCTCGCCCCGCCTGCCAACCATCACGGGCCGCCAAGACGTTCTGAGACCGCAGCGGGATTTATTAAAGTTTCAACCTGAAGTTGCTTGTGCGTAAGCTCCTGCATTAACCAGCTTTGTTCGGCCTCTTGAGTGTAAAGTTGGTAGAAAATGCGATTGTTGGCACTACGGAGATAAACTGCGAAAATCAATACAGCCGTAAAGTAAAAAACAACAAATACAAAACGAAATTGTGGCCTCATAATTTAATCAGCGAATAGTGTTCGGCGGATTGCGGATAAAACTTACTATTCTTGTACTCAACGCGGGAGCTATCCCGTATTTCTATCGAGCGGGTATTTTCAAAATCATTCCAACGCTCAGGCTGTCCTCATCAGATAAAGCATCAGCATTTAGTTTGGCTACTTCTGTATACCGGCTGCCGTCTCCAAGTTGATTATCGGCAATTTTCCATAAACTGTCACCTTCACGAACCGTGTACGACTTGCCCTGCATTGCTCGGTCTGGTTTCTTCAAAGATAGATGCTCACGTCCGATAGATTTAACCTTTTCAAAAATAGAGTTCGCTAATCCGCTATTACTTGTTTCTTTTCCCGGAGCCGAAGATCGCAGAGGCGGTATGATTAATTTTTGGCCCACTTGAATCTCATCTGCCGCCTTCAGAAGGTTGCGATTCGCCTCAAATATCCTCATGATGTTCGCTCTTTTGTTGCCCTCTACATCACCATAATACTTTTGGGCTATCAAGGCCAGGTTGTCACCATCGGCAACAACATATATTTTCGGCAAAGCGGGTTTCAGCTTGACTGTCTCGGTCTCCTTGACGTTCGTTCTCTCATTTTCAATCCTCCTCGGGGTAACCATCTTCACTGTATCGCTATTGTTCAGACTCGAAGCATTATTAACTTTTACGCCCACAGGACCCTGAGGCAGGTCTATTCTGTAGCGTTCCGGATCGTCCATCAGCGGATTATCAACTCTAAAGGGCTGCTTTTCAATCGAATCCGCCCAGGTGATAAAATCGCGCTCGTTGGCCCCTATACCAGGCTGTTTATTAGGGTGTCCGACCATTGTTTTAGTCAGCTCATTGCTGTCGCCGCGAAAGCTCGGCAGACCATTAATTACAAATGCAATCATAAATATAAACGTCAAACCCAACAGCAATCCAATCTTGACATCGCGAGTCATAGCAAAACTCCTTTTTCACCATTACTTTATTGTCTTTCTGCGACCCTTAACTTCGCACTTCTTGCCCGCTGATTTTCCCCAATTTCCTCCCGTGATGGCACAATCGGCTTCTTCGTGATAATCTTATAAGTGCCCGCTTGTTCATTTGCCTTAAAGTTACTCTTAACCAATCTGTCCTCGAGGCTGTGATAACTGATAACCGCTATCCGGCCTTTTTTAGCTAACAGCCCCGACGCCGATACAAGCAGCCTCTCAAGGTTCTCCAGCTCGTTATTGACCGCTATTCTCAACGCCTGAAAAGTTCTTGTCGCCGGGTGTATTCTGCTCTTTCGTCTTCGCCCTGGCTGTCCCAATGCCCTGCACACTATCGCAGCTAATTGGCCCGTTGTCGCTATCGGCCGGCCCTGACGCTCACGCACGATAAAACGTGCTATCCGACGCGAGCCCCTCTCTTCACCGAATTTGTAAATCAAATCCGCTAGGCTTTTCTGGTCTGCTTTATTAACAATATCGGCAGCACTGCTCTTTATTCTTTTGTCAATTCTCATATCAAGCGGCATGTCCGTCTGGAAGCTAAGACCAATCTCAGCGTCTGCCAGCTGACCCGAGCACAGGCCCAAATCCGCTAATATGAAATCAACCTTCTCTACTCCCTGCTCACGGACAAGCTCGCCGATTTCTGAAAAATTACCGTTTATGAAAATAACCTTGCACGCAAGGTCTTTTAATCTAATTTGGGCCCCTTGGATAGATTTTTTATCAACATCAAGAGCGATGATCACACCGTCGGGGCCCAAAGTCTTGCCGAACAGTAAACTATGACCTCCTTGTCCTATGGTCGCATCGACCATCACCCCGTCCCGGGGTAAGTTTATCTGCTCGACCAGCGTCCTTGCCAAAACCGGAATATGCTCTGCTTTCGAGCTATTCACCTCCATTGTTTCTCTAATTTCATATCGCGGTTAACGTTTAGCGTCTGGTTTTCTTCTCCTATTCGCTATTTTTACCCTACAGCTACTGCCCTTTTCCGGGCTTTAAGTTCCCTAACTTCGGGCGAAAATGTAACGCTGCTAAAAATCTTGTCGACGTCCTTCAGATGCTGGAGCCGTTCGGAAAGTATTGCCAGCGAAGTAAACGTTTTTTCATCAACTTCTCTTTCACCGGCCAGACTCTTTCCTACAATCTGACAATGATTCAAATCCATTTCAATCATTTTGCCTCCAGTTAAGAAAATTCAGACTCTTTGTTCTGTTTTTGTAACACGACCTGCCGCGCCCGCGACATTTGTTTCTGATATTGGGCCATATGGTCCGCAAGATACTGTTCCCAGTTTTCGTTGTTCCAAAGCTCGATATGGTCTCGCACGCCAACTAAGGTAATTTGTTCTTTTAAACCCGCGCGCTTTCGCAGTCTTTCATTCAAAAGCAATCGGCCCTGACTGTCCAGCTCCACCTTGCTGGCCAACGCAAAACTTATTCGCTCGAACGCTATGGCCTCATCCGGCGCAGTCGCATCGGGTGTAATGGCTAATACTATTTGCTCGAAATATTTCTCAGGATACAAACAAAGTATGCCGTTAGCGCCGAAGACGAGATAGAAATTGCTGCCGTGTTCATCGACATCGATTTGATGTCTCAACTTGTTGGAAACCAGAACTCTGCCTTTACCATCGATTATGTGCTGATATTCACCTGTTAGTTTCAGCATGGCTCTTGTCCCATTCAGTATAACAACAATGGGAAAGTTTACCACTTCCTGCCACAAAGTCAACAAACAAAACCACTTTTTTTAAAATTTGTTAAAATTTTCTTATAGGACGTGTTCAGGGGATAGCTAATCCCTGCAAACAAAAGTGCTTACGAAAACACGATGACCTCCGATGGCCGCGTATTTTTTTCAATATCCTCCCGACTTTTCACAATCCCACGTGAATTTCTTACTTGCAGTCTAACCACCTCGCCACCTGCCCCATTACTTAGAATGCTGCCTGTCCCCGAATGTCGTAGTTGCCGATCAAATCTAACGGTGCCCCATTGCTTAGACTTCCCCCGTCGCATCCGGAAACCGGCAATAAAAACACGCTGAACATCCCCGAACATAATGATTTGATGTCTCCCCATCAAAAGCAGTCACAAAAAAAGCGGGCGATGGGAATCGAACCCACCTAGCCGGCTTGGAAGGCCGGTGCATTACCACTATGCTACGCCCGCAGTACGATTGATTATCTAAAATCTATGATTCGGCACTAACGATTATAAAAGTTGAATACTAAATTGCAAATGGCAATTGGAGCAGTAAATATTAAATAATAAACCCCAAATAGGCAAATACCCCCGCTTCCAACAATCTTTTGAACCCCAACCATAATACTTGCATCTCCCACAGGGGCCTACTATACTGTATTCCATATATTATGTGCTGTTAAAAGCAGGAGGAAACTTTTATGGCTGACAAAAAAACACGTCGAGAATTCATACGCGATACGACTGCTGCAGCGGCGGCAGTGACGGCGGGATTGGCGGGGTCAAGGTCGGTGGAGGGGGCGAAAAAAACATCCACAGGCAAAATACTCAACTATGACCCGAATATGGAATACCGGCGATGCGGGAGAACAGGGTTAATGGTATCGGCGGTATGCCTGGGGGGGCACTGGAAGCGGATAGTCAAGATAATCGGCGGCGAAGAGCCGGAAGGGTGGATGACGGAGAAAATCGAGCGCAAAGACTTCCAAAAGAACCGGTACGATGTCGTCAGCAGGTGTATCGACAGGGGTATCAATTACGTCGATGCGTGCTGCCGGGAAGAAATCCTCGCCTACGCCAAGGCGCTGAAGGGCAGACGCGATAAAATGTACTTCGGCTATTCGTGGCATATCTGGGAAAGCCGATTCAAAGAGTGGCGGCCTCGGAAAAAGCTCAAGGAAGGACTCGAAGATGGCCTGAAAGAAGCGGGGCTGGACTACGTGGACCTGTGGCGCATCAGCCTGCTCGTTGACAGCAGCCAGCACATCCAGGCCGACGTTGAAGAAGCGGTGGCGGCGCTTGATTGGGCCAAAAAGACCGGCCGGGCGCGGTTTATCGGGATATCATCGCACGACCGGCCGCACATTAAGAAAATTATCGAGACCTATCCCGAACAGATGGACGTCATTCTGACACCTTATACGGCCAAAACAAAGATGGTTACCGACGAGAGCGGGCTGTGGGCAACGCTGAAAAAGTACGATGTCGGCTGGTTCGGTATAAAACCTTTCGCCAGCAACACCGTCTTCAAAGGCGACAGCTCGCCGAAAAGTCCGCACTTCGAAGAGGACAATAAGATAGCGCGTCTTGCTATCCGCTATATACTTTGCAATCCGGCCATTACGGCTCCCATTCCGGGGATGATAAGCGTGCAGCAGGTGGACAACATCTGCCTGGCCGTAAAAGAACACCGCGAGCTGGACCAGAAGGAAAGGGCCGAACTGGACCATGCGATGGAACGGGCCTGGGCCAATCTGCCCGCTAACTATCAGTGGCTAAAGGATTGGGAATACGTTTAAAGATGAAAAGTTAAAATGTAAAGTGTAAAACCAAAGTTTAAAACTTAAAACCAATATTCAATCTTACGTTGCGCTATATGATGAAGAGAACTTTGATTGTGTTTTTTTGGGGGGTGGCTGTTGGCGGTATCGTATTATGCGGGTGCGGTCAAGGCGATGATGCGGTTCGGCAATCGTCTTCGCCGCCGCCACTGGTTATCGATAAAGATGCCCCGTTGCTTCTGGATGGGCCGAGCGAGAGTGAAAAAGTCAACACCGAGGCGGAAACTAACAACGCGACCTGTTACGTCTGCCATGCCAATTATGCAGAAGAGCAGCTCGCCCAATGGCACTCGAAGGCAAATTACGCCTGCTCCGACTGCCACGGCGAATCCATCGCCCATAAAAACGATGAGAACCACCTGACGCCGCCTGATAAGATGTACCCTGCCGGCGAGATTGACGGGGCCTGTCAAAAGTGTCATACGGGACACGATGTACAGCCGGCAGAAGTTGTCCGTCGATGGAAGCAGCGTACCGGCGACACAAAAACAGATGTGCTGTGTAAGGAATGTCACGAAAGTCACGATATACCGGCGGCGGCTGTCGTTCGCAAATGGCAGAAACAAAGCGGTCAAAAGACAGAAGAAAAACCGATAGTCTGTACGGACTGCCACGGCGACCACCGCCTGAAGATACGGAGCGTGCGTTATTGATTAAGGATTATCTAAGGGTTGGACGGCAGACAGGTGGTAGGGGGTGCCCAGCCTATCGGACTAAGGCTCGGGCAGAATGCCGAGTTCCCCAAGCTCGTCCGGTTTGGCATATAATGTAAGAGTATCGAGGAACAGGACATTCGTGCCTTCACCCTCATCGAGCAACAATTTATCGTACGCCAGCGGGATGGTAAGAGAATTTCGAAGGGTTTTTCCTCGTCCAAGGTATTCGTAGTGTTCGATGAGCCAATCCAAATGTCCCTCTGAATCGTATGCGCGTAAACCTGACAAGTCATCAGGAAACGTCTCATCATGGTCTTTAGCATACTTTTGTAAGATGCGCGATAGATATTTCAGTTTTTTATCTGAGACCTGTCTGCGGAGGAGATAGTTTATCCTATGTAGTGCCGGCAATTGCAACTCAATGGCCCTCAGGCAGGCATCAAGCCTCTGAATAGTGCGCCTGTCGGCAATCCCTGAGACCTCGACAAGATTGTGTGTAACCTGCCATTCGACCTGTGTTCGTTCTTCGTTGGGATCCAGAATATATGATAGATTGGTGCGTACGAATTTTTCTCGCTGTTCCTGTGGCAGCCGGCTCATGTCAAGCTGTCGACGGAGAGTAAACGGCCGGGTCTGGCGGTCTCGAATAGTGGTGTGAACGAACTGAAGAATTCCAAGTACTACCAGAATAGTCCCAATTACACACAAAATCAGGAATTTATTGGAAGATTTTGATGCGGCTTCTGCCATGGGATAATCTCCACTGCCCGAATCATCAAATCTGGAGGGCATCTTTCTGACCAGCTACATTATATGGTTTCCACATAACAATTCGAATTGGTGGTCTCAAACCCAGCCTACAATTTTTTAAGGCTCTTGGTTAGCCTCAGCTTCAGATTTGGCTCGCAGTATTTCGTAGATACGGAGCAGATAAAAGAAGATCGCAGCCACGAGACCAAAGAAAAAGCCCAAAACCAGCCAGGCCCATTTATTCTCACGAGCCGTAACAAACAGCCATATAGCAATACAAATATGGACGAGAAACTTGAAAACCAGACGAATCGATGCGATGAGTTTACTGAAAAGCGACATCTCTGCGTACATAGAGTATCCATAGAGCCTGACAAGTAAAAAACTGGAAAAGTATGTGCCGGAAATTGAGATAATGGTCAGTATCATGATTACGATTAGGAACTTTTCAATATGTTTCATTCCTGGCCTCCATATTTGATGCCCTATAGCGTCCAAAAACAGCAACTCCGGCGAGCGTGTTAGGGGCGACCGTACTCAGCCGCTGGTTCATTCATTATCAGTCTCTCGTATATAGTCTGGATTCCGCAACAAGTGCGGAATGACAAGTCGTATCTCGGCTCGGTGATATTATTGCAGTGGAATGGGGGGAAGGCAAGAAGAAAGATTAAATATCAAAAATTAAAATGCAAAAATGATGGATACTTGGTGCTCGATACTGGATACAAGGGAATTGGTGGGCACGGCCCATAAAAATGATTCCGCCATAAGCGGAACTTCGATATTGATAAGTGATTAAGGATAGTTTACAATCAAGACCAAATACAGGATATGAAATTTGAGGGACCAGATATGAGTATTGCAGAAATAGCGGCGGAAGCCAAAAGAGCTTCCATTCAATTGGCGGCGGTCGAGACCACCGTTAAAAACAACGCGTTAACCTCAATTGCCAACACCCTAAAGCAGCGCTGCGACCAAATCACAGCAGTTAACGAAGTGGACATGGAAGCAGCTAAGAAGAACCAGCTTGCCAAGCCTCTGCTGAAACGGCTGAAATTCGACGAGGGTAAAATAGAGGAAGTATGCGCGGGTATTGAGGCTCTCGTAGAGCTCGAAGACCCGATAGGCAGGATAATCACCGCCACCGAGCTTGATGAAGGACTAAAGCTTTACAAAGTAAGCTGTCCCATCGGCGTTATCGGAGTGATATTCGAATCCCGGCCTGACGCCCTCGCGCAAATCTCGACGCTGTGCTTAAAAAGCGGCAACGCCGTCCTGCTCAAAGGCGGCAGCGAAGCAGAGAAAACCAACAATATACTTTACAAGATTATCTGTGAAGTCAGCGAAAAAGAGGAGCTGCCCGAAGGATGGCTGCAGCTTCTTGAGACCCGCCAGGACGTTGCGGAGATGCTGGCGTTGGATGAATACATCGATTTGCTCATCCCCCGCGGCTCGAATGAATTCGTCCGCTACATTATGGACAATACCAACATACCGGTCCTCGGCCACGCCGACGGTATATGCCACGTTTATATTGATGGTGACGCTGACCTGGATATGGCGATCAATATCGCCGTCGACTCGAAGTGCCAGTACGTGGCGGTTTGTAACGCGGCCGAGACAATGCTGGTCGATGAGAAAATTGCAGAAGCGTTTCTGCCGAAGGTAAAAGTAGCGCTGGGGAAAAAAGGCGTTAAGCTTCGCGGCTGCAAGAAAACGGCGGCCGTAATAAAAGTCAAACCGGCAAAGGAGAAGGACTGGTCGACGGAGTATCTGGACTATATCCTTTCGATAAAGGTCGTTGCGGGAATGGATGAGGCCATCGAGCATATAAACAAGTACGGCTCCGGGCATACGGACGCGATTGTTACAGCGAAGAAGGAAAAGGCGGCGAAGTTTATGGGGCTTATCGATTCGGGCAACGTCTTCTGGAACTGCAGCACGCGCTTCAGCGATGGTTACCGGTACGGCCTCGGCGCCGAGGTCGGCATAAGCACCAACAAGATACACGCGCGCGGGCCGGTCGGTCTGGAAGGGCTTGTGATTTATAAATGGAAGCTGGTCGGCAGCGGGCAAATCGTGGCAGACTACTCCGGGCCCAACGCAAAAAGATTCACACATAATAAAATAAAATCTTAGCGTATGGCGTGAATCGATGCCGGGGAGGTGTTTGGGGGCTTGACTGTTTAAAGCAAATCTGATATTCTACTGCAAATGTGGCCCAGCGGCGTAGCTGTGCAAGGAGATATGGGTAAACTCAACTTAAAGGCGATATAATGAAAGGGTCTCTGTTATGAATAAAAGCATTCGTTACGCATTGGTTCTCTCAGGTTTATTGAGCATTTGTGTATCAGTTCGGGCCGCCGAATCCGCCAATCCCTACCTTGGCCGCTGGGCGTTGACCATTCCCGGCGGAAGTGCAGGATGGCTCAGTGTTGAGCAAAAAGAAGGCTATCTGGATGCGAGCATCTTGTGGGGCGGGGGAAGTGTGGTTCCCGTGGACTTTGTCGTCGTTGATGGGGAAAACCTTATTGTTACACGTAATCAAAGGATTGAACGCAAGGACGCTGGCGGCAAAGTGGTAAGGACGCAAACGTTAACGGAAATGATTATGGCCAAAGTCTCGGGCGATACAATGGAGTTGATACAAATCCGTCCTAACAGAAACGGAAAAGGCGCAAGCCGCAGTGAATTCACCGGCAAGCGGATTCCCCCATTGCCGCCAAGGCCCGACTTGTCCGGGGCCAAATTCGGCAAACCCATCGTACTGTTCGATGGTAAAAATCTTAACGGGTGGAAGCTGACCAACCCCGACCAGACTAACGGATGGTCAGTCGAAGATGGCGTGCTTGTCAACAAGCCGGTCCAGCAAAAAGGCAAACCCCATATCTCTTATGGCAACCTTCGGACGGTAGTAGATGATTTCGAGGATTTTAATCTGAAATTAGAAGTGAATGTCCCCAAGGGAGGCAACAGCGGTGTTTATCTGCGGGGTATCTACGAGGTCCAGGTCAGCGATTCATACGGCAGGAATCTCGATTCACATAATATGTGCGGTGTTTACAGCCGAATCGCACCCACTGCGAATGCAGAGAAGCCGGCCGGGCAGTGGCAGACCATGAATATTACACTCTTGGACAGGCACGTTACAGTAGAGCTGAACGGCAAGAGGATTATTGACAACCAGCCGCTTCTTGGCTGCACGGGCGGCGCGCTTTGGCCGGATGAATTCAGGCCCGGCCCTATCTATCTACAGGGCGACCACTCGGGAGTCAGTTATCGAAATATCGTCCTGACACCCATCATCAAGGGCCAGGTTAGCCGGGAACCCGTTATCTTTGAGGACAGCTTCGAAGGCAAGCTCGCTGAAGGCTGGACCTGGCTTCGGGAAAATCCTAAAACTTGGCGCATCAGCGATGGTGGGCTGGAGATTTGCGGTGAGCCTGGTGCGGCACACGATGTCAAGAATGCTTTGGTTCGTAAGGCACCGGACCGCAGCAAAGGCAAATGGTGTTTCGAAGTAACGGTGACAAATCATACCGTGCCCACCCAGCAGTACGAGCAGGCCGGGATAACCTGGTACAATAACGGCAAACCGGTGTTCAAGCTTGTCAAAGAACTGGTCAGTGGAGAGCTGATGATTATCCCGGGCCGAAAGCCTATGGCAAGCAAGTCGGTTCAGCTTCGGCTCATTGTAGACGGCAGCGATTACACAGCGCAATTTCGGCCGGACGGCAAGGGTGAGTTTCAAACCGCAGCTACAGGAAAGCTGCCGGCACCCGGTGACGACCAGGTCAGCATACAATGCTATCATGGCCCACCCGATGCCGAGCACTGGATACGGTTTGATGATTTCCGCATTTCTAAACTGCCCGAGTGATGTGTGTTCGGCCCGAAAGGAAGCAGCCATGAGAAATTTTAGTAAAGCTAAAAGAACAGCAGAAAAAATCGATAACAATAAATCCACCAGAGACAGCGTTTTGTCGCGGCGCAGTTTTCTTGCTGCCGGTCTTGCTATGCCTCTTGTCGTACCGCGTCACGTCCTGGGCGGACCGGGTAATCAAGCACCGAGCGATACACTCAGGATTGCTGCGGTAGGTATAGGGGGGATGGGCCAAATCTACCTGGAGGGGTGCAGGAACGAACGTATTGTCGCGCTGTGCGACCTCGACCACAATCGCTCGGCAAATGTGTTTAAGCAGTATCCGGATGTGGCGCGATATCACGACTTTAGAAAGATGCTCGACAAGGAAGCGAAGAACTTCGACGCCCTTATCATCGGCACTCCGGACCATACACACGCTATCCTGCTGATGGCCGCTATTAAACTCGGCAAGCATATCTACTGCGCCAAGCCTATCACGCACAGTATCGGTGAAGCCAGAAAGATTCGGGCGGCGCTGGGCAAAGCAAAAGAGCTTGTCACCAAGTCCAGCGCGCAGTCTTCCGGGACGGACCATTCCCTAAACACGACGGAGCTTTTGAATTCGGGAGTCTTGGGCGGCGTGCGGGAACTGCATATATGGTGCGACCACCCGGCTTACCCGTGCTCGTTAGTTAGGCCGGCAGAATCGCAGACGCCGCCGGCTGGGATGGACTGGGATATGTGGATTGGCCCGGCTCCATACAGGCCTTATCATTCGGCGTACCATCCTTCAAACTGGCGGCCCTGGTGGGATTTCGGCACGGGTACGGTCGGCGATATGGCCTGCCATACGATGCACGTATACTTCAAGGAGCTGCAGCTCGGCGCACCGAAGATGGTGTATGGTTACGGTTCCACGAAGTATAAGGGCTTCTTCCAGTTCGTCTCGACGCCGGAGTGCCAGAGCCACGCCAATGTGGTGACATGGGAATTTGATGCACGAGGCAACCAGCCACCGCTTAACGTACACTGGTATGACGGTGGGATGAAGCCGCATCGGCCGGCTGAGCTTGACCACAGCCTGCGGCTGCCGGGCAGCGGGCTTCTGTTCGTAGGCGAGAAAGGCAAGTTGATAACAGGTTATGGCGGTGGCAACCCGCTCGGCCGAAGTGATCGCGGCCTTGAAGGCGGCCTGCTGCTGCCAGAGAAAAAGTTCCAGGACTTCGAACAGCCTCCCAAGACCATGCGCCGCTGTAACAGCCATTATACAGAATGGACACAGGCCTGCAAGACGGGCGGAAGTACCGTCTGCCCCGTTGAGTTCGGCTGTGAGATGACCGAGCTGGCCCTGCTCGGCACTCTCGCACTTCGCACGAGGCGCCCGCTGGAGTGGGATGCGAAAGAGATGCGTATCACCAACTCCGAGGAAGCCAACGCTTTGGTCGACCCACCCTACCGCAAGGGTTGGTCACTGTAACTGGAAGCTAAGTTAAGCTGTAAAAAAGTAGGTTATACTAACAGACATCGTCAAATTGTGATTTGGAGTGTAGAAAAGGAGGCGCGAAATGTTCCGATGCCAACCTCACAGATGTTGTCATGGCTGTTGTCACCCTGTCGACCGTCGACATTTCCTCAAAGGCTGCGGGGCTGCGGTGGTCGCAGCGGCCGGTTCACTGACATCATTTGCCACCTATGCCGCAGAGAAAGAGCACACCAAGGCTCGTGTCGCTGCGGTCTTTCTAATGAGTATGAACACCCGGGAAATCTGGCCCTACCCGGAATTTGATACTAAGGGTCGGCAGCGAGAGGTCCTCGCCTGGCTGAGGGAAGGCTGTCCGAAAATCGAATTCGTCCCGGTGACGGTCGAGAATGCGGCCGACATGCAGAAGGTGGTCGCGTTGAAAGACAAAGTTGATGGCTGTCTTGTCTACACAATGACACTCGATTGGAACCATCGCAAGCAGGTCGTCGATATTGCCGGACTAGGCAAGCCGACAGTTGTGGCTGACGAGTTCCTCGGCGGTTCCGGCGTATTCTTGACAGGATACGCCGCACTCTATGATCGGAAAGTCCCTGCGGTGGCCGTCTCCACAACGCGGCTCAGTGACCTGGTCATGGTTGTGCAGCAATTCGCAAACGTCCGCAAGCAGGGTACTACGCCCGCACGGTTCGCCCAACAGTGCGAGCAAATCTACCGACGGAGCTTTCAGGCCGAAGGCAAGTTGAAATGCGTTGACGATCCCGTGTCCCTGACCGATATCCACAAATGCGTCGAGCGTTTCCGCCGGTCGCGTTTCTTGATCATCGGTAGCGGCCAAGCGGGTCAGGAACACGACTTCCTTGGCGTCAAAGGCCGCTACATCGATTTCGACGAATTGCAGTCCCACTACGAGAAGATTGATCGTGAAGAGGCGGCCGAGTGGGCCAGCCGCTGGTCGAAACAGGCCGACGACCTACCGGCGGCAGACTACGTCGAACCGAGCCGGCCCACGCCCGATGCCATCCAAAAAGCCGGCGGCGTCTACCTGGCCATGCTCAAACTGCTCAAGAAGTACGGCACAGATTCGGTGACAATGAACTGCCTCGGCGGATTCGCGGCCGGAAAGCTGCCTGCCTACCCGTGCCTGGGATTCATGCAGCTTCTCAACGATGGCGGCCAGGGTGTCTGTGAGGCCATGCCCGACGATACTATCAGTATGCTGATGGCCCGGATTCTCACGGGCCGGCCGGGCTTCGTCTCAGACCCGGCGCTGGACACCTCCAGGAACCGGGTTGTCTACGCCCATTGTGTGGGGACAACCAAGGTGCTTGGCCCGGATGGGAAATCGAATGGCTACCGAATCCGCACGCTGCACAATCGAGACCCAAGAGGTGCATGTGCCGAATCAATGATGCCCCCCGGCTACATGACCACCAGCTTTCGTACGAACGTCGGACGCAGGAAGATGGTCATTCATCAAGCCAAGGCTATTGGTACTCTGGATAGTGAGAAGGGCTGCCGGACCAAGCTGATTGCCGAAGTCCGCGGCGACATTGGCATGCTCTTCAACCAGTGGAACCAATTCGGCTGGCACAGGGTGACCGTCTACGGCGACGTCAAGGAACCACTTGCCGAATTCGGTAAGGCCCTGGGTTTAGAAATCGTCGAAGAAACATGACAAAACCGAATTGTGACATGCGAATTTGATTCAAGAAGTGGGCGCTCGAATGGAACGCCAAAGAAGCGCGCATCACCAACAACAAAGAAGCCAACAATTTAGTCGACCCACCATACCGCACAGGATGGTCAATGTAGAGAAATAGGGGGTGGTGGCCACCCTACTTTATTTGGCTCATATATCACCGGGGGAATTTAGCATTTTGTTACCTTGCTAATAAAAGCGGTTCTTGTACAATATAACACACCTAATTTGAAATATCAGAGTTTAGAATATGAAATATTAAGTACGAGTGGTGAAGTATGCGAAACTTTAGTAAGGCCAAAAGAATCGTAGTTAAAATCGGGACGAATATCCTGACCAAAGACAGCGGGGTCGACGCCGCGTACGTTCGCCGAATCGCCGGCCAGATTAGCGGGCTTCTCAAAACGGATAGGCAGGTTGTCATCGTCAGCTCCGGCGCTATCGGGATGGGGCGCGGCCAGTTGGGGCCGGCAGGCAAAGTAAAGGACATCAAGATGCGACAGGCCTATGCGGCCATCGGCCAGCCTTTGCTGATGGCCCAGTGGCGAAAATCGTTTCTCCGCTATGGCGTTACCGTCGCCCAGGTCCTGGTGACAGCAGAGGTGTTAAACCACAGAAAGACGTATCTGAACCTTCGCAACTCCGTCGAGACACTTTTGAAACTGTCGGTAGTACCGGTCCTGAATGAGAACGACAGCGTGAGTACCGATGAAATCGGCTCGGCCTTCGGTGACAACGATACATTAAGCGCGCTCGTGGCCAGCAAGATTGACGCCGACGTCCTGATAATGCTCAGCGATATCGATGCGCTCTACGATAAGGACCCTCGCAAATCCGCCAACGCCAACGCGATACCTGCGGTTTACGAGATTACCGCCGACATTATCCGAAGCGCGGGAGGAAGAGGCAGCGGATTAGGGACAGGGGGAATGAAAACGAAAATCGAGGCGGCCAAGATTGCGGCCAACGCGGGCTGTAGAATGGTACTTGCCAACGGCAGGGCCAAAAACGTTCTCGCCCGAATTATCAAAGGCGACGAAATCGGCACGGTCTTTATGCCAAAGCGAAAGCTCAGCAACCGGTCTAGATGGATTCTAAATAACGCCGCGGCCGGAGTGATAAATATCGACGAAGGCGCGACGCGGGCTGTAAAGAATCGCAAGAGCCTTTTGCCAAGCGGGGTCATTTCGGTCAAGGGAACATTCGAAGCCGGCGCCGTCGTTATGCTAAACGATAATGCCAAGGCCGTTACGAACCTGAGCAGTTCGCAATTGAAAGTACTGGCGGGCAAACACAGCAGCGAGATTCGAAAGGCCCTGGGGCCAAAACACCGAGACGTCGTCGCAATACCAGAGGATATTGTGTTTTTGGATTACTGATTCTCGATACAAACCAAACGTGAATAATGGGTAAACTCCTGAGAATAATTGAGGTTGCCGTACTTGGAATGTTTTTTGGGTTTTTGCCGCTGGTGGTTTGCCTGGCGGGGACTGTTTTTTTTGCAGGTATGGTATTTGGGACGAAGGTTCTCGGTGCCTGGACGTTGTGGTCGCTGTTGCCGGGGATTGTTATAGATATCATTTTCCTGAAAAAGTGGGTCAGAAACGCATACAAAATCAACAGTAAAATCCTTGCCGCGATTTATATATTCTACGCCGTCATCGCGATAGGGATGTGCATGGGGATGCCGATATTTCACTTTGCCATGTGCATCGCCGCCGGCATTTACATCGCAAGGAAAATGCACTTTACGGGAACTGATGAACAAACCCGAAATCAGGCTTTCAAGCAGATGTCTGTTTTCTGCGCGTCTGTTATGGTGCTGATTTGCTGCTTGATAACACTATGGGCGATAGCCGGCCAAATGATAGGCTACAGAGTTGACACGCCACTGCTGTCATTTACGTTTACAGTGCCGGTATTTTTTGCGGTGGTGCTCACAGGCGGAGCCGTACTGGTTCTATTGCAATACTGGCTGACCGGCACGGCGGCAAAGGTAACGTTTCGGCTTTCGCGACCGGTGACAAAAAGCAAAGGTTAATTACATTCCGGTCTGGTACATTCCAGCCAGTGCAGGCCTACTATAGCGACATCCAAAAGATTTACCCGGCAGTCCAGATTGGCGTCACCCGGAGGATAGGGATGGCCGGGGCCGCCACAGGCCTCGGGCACAAAGCGTACAGTCATTAAAATGTAGTCTGTCAGAACACCGTCGGAATCCACGAGCCTGATACCCTCGAGGTATTCATAAACATCGCCGGGAGCTACGGACTTTTCTTTGATGACAGCCTGCCAACGCGGCACCCTTTCAGGATACATCGGTATTCCGTCGATCTCGATTTCGAAATGGGAATCGAAGAAGCTTTGCGCCGTACCGCATGATACAAAAGGCGGAATATCGAGCCTGCCGGTCTTGTCGTCTGCGTCTTCCTCTATCTGGCCCAGAGTCGGCATACGCGTATCCAGACCCAAATGCACGTCACCGATCTTGGGAATTGTACCGCTCAGGTCAAGCTGGACCAGCTCCGTCACAACTTCATCCAAAGAATCGTTATCGTCATCATCCGCCGAGCCCTCGAAGTCTTTCTCGAAAAAGACGTTGATGGTTGACGTGCCCATCAGCTCCACCGAAAGCTGCTCTCCCTTTGGTGTCTCCAACTCGATAGAGGCGATTGAAGTATCGAAGAGGTCGACTTCGATAAATGGATTCGGCCGATATTGGGTCAAACCAATCATGAAGCCCGTCGGATTGCCGCCGGCATCAACCAAGTCGACATCCACCAGGTTCTCGTAAACAGTGAGCGGCCCGGCCGGCTTGTGCCACAAAGAGCCAATCCAACGTAAAGGCAACTGGGAATACCGCACCTGGCCGAGCATTTCGATTTCAAAAGATATGTTGAAAAAGCTGTCCACTACTCCGTCTTTAAAAAACGGCGGCACATCCAGAATGCCGGTATTATAGTCCGTCCGCTCCTCCATCTCGCCCATTGACGGTATGTTGGCGTTTAGACGCATAAGCACGGGGCCGAGATACGAATCGTAACCACTAAAGTTAAGTTCCATCATTTCGGTCTGTACTTCATCCAGAAGGTTGCCATCGTCATCATAAGCCGTTCCTTCATGTGCGCCTTCGAAGAACACTCGCTCCACAGTTCGACCGACCATCGGAACTTTGAAAACCTGGCCGCCTGGGTCGCCGATTTCCAGCTCGCATAACGGGGTATCGAACACGTCGATCTCGACGGGAGGATTCGGCCGAAAGCGCCCCGCCTCAAAGAACAATGGCGTCGGATTCCCGGCGCCATCAAAGAGCCGGATACTCTCCGAATTCACGTAAGTGTCCAGGCGCCCGGCGGGCTTTTCAGACAGCAAACCTTCCCAGTGCAGAGCCGCGATGTTATAAAACCTCTGGCCGAGCATCTCGAACTCGAAATATATATCGAAGAAGCTCCCAACCGTGCCGATGCCGAAAGGCGGCACATCCAGCACACCGGTATTACTGTCCGTAGTTTCCTCCATCTGGCCCACCGACTGTAAACCCGTGCGCAGACGCATATGCACGGGACCATTCATCATACTGTAACCACTCAGGCTCAGTTCCACTATTTCGGTATCAACTTCATCGAGCGAGTCCCCATCGTCATCGTCGGCCAATCCTTCCTCCGAACCCTCGAAGAACACGTGAACAGTCACCTGGCCCGTCATACGCAGTGCTTCCGTACCCATAGGTGAAGTCAGGTCCTGCAGGTACACGCAATTGTCGAATACGTCGATCTCGATTGTGTTAGGCTCGGCGGCCAAGGCCGACTGCATCGGAGATGCCAATAAAGCCAGTACACAAACAAGTATCATTTTTCTGGTAAAACCTGCCATTTTGCAATCATCCTGAAATTGGATGCCGTTAAGGAATATTACATGCTCATTGATGTCGCGTAAGTACATATTATATTATCGGTTTTCAGGCGAAAAACTAAAAAAAAAACATCTTCTTCGCCACGAAATACCCTTCACGCTCCACTCTTCACGCTTCCAAAGTTCAGCCCCGCAAACTCTCCATGATATTTTTTCGCCGCTTCATCGTATGCTTTCGCAGCTTCTACTTCGCTATCAAAATACCCCAGGTGCTTTTTCTTACCTTCACATTTGATACAAGCCGCCCATCGCCCCTCTCTCTTCTTCCAGTACACCCCTTTATACTTAGAAACCGATCCTCGATGCCCCGCTTGATTCAGGGTATTCTCTCTCTTGGTACAGTTCCGCAAATTCTGTTTCCTGTTATCCAGCCCGTGCCGGTTAATATGGTCGCACACTAAATGTCCCGGCGTCATCTTAATCTCACGATGCATCAAAACCTTCCTGCGCTCCGCCCCTTCACCGGCGTTGCGAATAGCGTAACTCGTGTGAGCACCCTTATGACAATACCATCGAAACTGTGATAGCCAGATATAATCTTCTGGGTCGACCTTCGCACACTCCCCCCGCGTAAGCGGAATCTTGCAGTAATCACCGAACTGGTCTCTATAAATTGGCACTTGACCCCTGGGCCAGTGGTCCTGCTCAATAAGATTATCGTCGGTGTAACGGAATTGCCCGCATATATCGCCGGCTTTTACAACAGGCCAGTGGGCACAGCCGGTTGACTCGTCCACCGACGGCGCATTCTTTACGCAATGAAGCCTATCGGCGATGAGCCGGGCAAAATAACAGTTACGGCAATCTCTTTTCTTCTGCCTGGTTTCCATTCATCCAGCCTTCGAGGATGCCTGCATTGAAAACACAAGCCCTCTATAATTGGATGAATGTTCGTTTTTGATACGAATTTTTCGGGATTTTGGGCGGTTGGATATTCCCTAAGTGTTTATTGGTAAAGGCGTAAAATTTTTTTATTTTTTTCGGATTTTGTCGTTAGGTATGTGCGCTTTTGATTGTTTTTTTGCAAAATTCTTACCCATCTTAACGCA
>JBARPZ010000631.1:0-5567 GCA_049643445.1 Sedimentisphaerales bacterium | reverse complement strand
CCTGAACTGAGCCATACGGCAGGGTCCGTTGTGTGGAGAGGCCTCCGTGAAATGCAAGCCGGCCTCTGTATCTTTTCATAATGTCAAAAACATCCATAACCTCCGGCTGAAACGGATTGAAGCAATTTAGGCCGATTTCAATCAAATCATCGAAAAGCTCATCTACTTTACCGCACGAATGAATAATAACGTATTTGCCGGCCTGGCGAACCACCGCGTACATCCGCTTCAACTCAGGGTAAATAAACCGGCGCCAGAGGCCCGGCCCCATCTGCAAACCCGTTTGCTGGCCCCAGTCATCACCGAAATAAACCGCATCTATATCATATTTCAAAGCCTGGTTAACCTGGGCGATATTGTAGTCGGCTATCGAACGCAGAAGCCGGCGCACAAAACCGGGATTCTGCAGGAAATCCATCAGCAGGTTTTGCATCCCACGAAGCGTCCAGGCCCGCTCGTAAAGTGAAAAACCAATCTTGAAAACTCGCAAACAATCCTTATTCCTGGATATCTTCTCGGGAATGTACTCGAAAAAACGTCCGTCGAGTGGATTGGGAAACTCATATCGTTCAAGCGTTGGCTCAGGCAAAAGAGGTGCCTCGACATTGCCTATGTCCTTATCCACAGTGCGGTCCCATACGACGCCGAAGACGTCTCGGAACCTATCATTATCAAGAACCGTGAAAAAACCGATATCACTGCCGAGCTTAACAAAATGATTATCTAAAACCTGGTCCAAATCCTGGCGGCCAAAGTGCTTTTGCAGCTTATCTGCGGCTTCCACAGTAAAGCCGCAGTGCCACGGTACATATGGGACCTCTTTGCCCTCAATCGCCAGCTTAACTACTTCTCTTTTGTTCATTTGCCGTATTCGGTAATTAAATAAATCAGGAGGATATTTTTCAGGGGCATATTGAAATTTCGTCAAGCGTTTTCTTCGATAAGCCGGTCAGGCGAACATCATCACCGAAACGCTCAATTTCAACGTGATGTAAGCCAACAGCTTCGGTCAAGGCCGCCATTGACTCGGTTATTGGTACGCTTCCGGAGCAGCCGAGTATCTTCGGCGCGATATAAACTACAATTTGGTCGACGAGTTCCTCTCTTAGAAATGAGGCTATTACTGTTGGCCCACCTTCGACAAGTAATTGAGCAATATCACGTTTAGCCAATTCACAAGTGAGAAAATGTAAATTAGAACTACCGTAATGCTCCGGGTAAGCGAGCACTTCAGCTCCTTTTTTCGTTATTTTTTCCACAATTTGGGGATTTACCCGGAGCGTTTGCTGAGTCGTTAAGATTAGCACAGGTGCTTTTTTAGTCGTTGCAAGCAGCCGGCAATCCAAAGGAATTCTAAGGCGGCTGTCGAGAACAATTCTGGCGGCCTTTTTGCCTTTGTCCGGGCGGGCTGTCAATAGCGGGTCGTCCGCGATAACAGTATTGATACCGACCAATATCGCCTGTACTCTACGACGCAGTTTATGGACGTCTTTTCTGCTCTGTTCTCCTGAAATCCATTGTAGCTGGCGGCTTGTATCAGCATAAGCGACTTTGGCGTCGATGCTTTGTGCCCACTTCAATATCACCCAGGTTTTACCGGTTCCAGCAAACTTGAAAAAAGGCGCATTTAACAGTCGCGCTTGCGCCTCACAGATACCGGTCTCTACCTCGATTCCTGCATTGCGTAGTTGCTCGATGCCTTTGCCGTTGGCGTGCTCTGAAGGGTCAATCGTGGCCACAACAACCTTTGCCACCCCGGCAGCAATTATTGCTTCTGTGCAAGGGCCGGTCTTCGCCTGATGGCAGCACGGCTCAAGAGTAACATACATCGTAGCTCCCCGTGGAGTCACACCCAGAGTTTCGCAGTCTTGAAGAGCGTTTATCTCGGCGTGGGGGCCGCCAAATTTCCTGTGCCAGCCCTTACCTATAACCTGATTTGCCTTTACTACAACCGCCCCGACCGAGGGATTCGGCTCAACCGAGCCGATGCCTCGCCGAGCCAGTTTCAACGCCACCTGCATATATTTTTTGTCCTGGCCAGTCATTTATGACGGTCCCTTACCAAGCATGTCGAGAAATTGCTCTTCGTTTATCACTTCAACGCCCAATTTCCGTGCTTTGTCAAGCTTGCTCCCTGCTTCTTTGCCGGCTAATAGGAAATCGGTTTTCTTACTCACGCTGGAGGATGCCTTACCACCTGCCTGCCTGATGGCCTGCTCTGCCTGTTGGCGGCTTAAATTCTCTAAAGTGCCCGTGACGACAATTGTTTTTCCAGCCAGCTTGTCCGACCGCTTCATCTCCGGTTGCTTTGGTTTTACCCCTGCGGCTAATAACTCATCGATAACCGCCTGATTATCCGTTTTACGAAAGTATTCATAAATGCTTTCTGCCATAGTCGGGCCGATTTGGTCTATTTCGGCAAGTTCCTCCTGCCCTGCTGACATAAGGGCCTCAAGCGAACCATAGTGATCAGCAAGAATCTGTGCCGATTGGCTTCCAATGTGCCGGATGCCAAGAGCGGCAATCAGCCGCCACAAAGGCTGGGTTTTGCTCCTTTCTATTGCTTTTATCACATTGTCGGCGCTTTTCTCGGCCATTCGTTCCAATTCGATTAGCTGAGATTTTGGGAGTTTGTAAATGTCTGCGAAATTCTTTACCAGACCGGCCTGCACTAACTGCTCAATCAGGGCGACTCCGAGATTTTCAATGTCCATCTGGCCCCGACCGGCAAAATATTTCACACGCTCTTTCAACTGGCCGAGACAATCCGAATTGCGGCATCGAATATAAACGCCATCTTCGTCTTTGGCCACCGCAGAGCCACAACTCGGACATTTCGTGGGTATTTCAAAAGGAACGTTAACGGCAGCTTTTGCTTTCACTTCGATTACCTGTGGTATTATCTCACCGGCCTTTTCAATGATCACCGTGTCACCTACGCCGACATTGAGCCGATTCAATTCGTCGAAGTTGTGCAGGCTTGCACGCTTAACGGTTGTACCTGCAAGTTGGACAGCAGATAGATTGGCCACAGGCGTCAAAATCCCGCTCTTACCAACCTGAACATCGATTGATTCGACAATTGTTTCAGCCTGCTCGGCTGGGAATTTGTATGAAATGCACCATCGAGGGGCCCTGCCGGTGGCACCGAGTATGTCCCGCTGGTCAAAACGGTTAATCTTTATTACCATTCCATCGATATGGTAGTCGAGCTTCGGCTGCTCTTCGGTCCAGCTAAGGCAGATGTTTATCACTTCGTCGATTGTCCCAGCTCGTTTTATTTCATGATTAACGGGTAAGCCGAGTTTTTTGAGTTTTTGCAGAGTTTGGTAATGATTTTCAGCTAAAGGCCCGGAAAGCTCGCCGGTCGCATAGGCAAAAAATGAGAGATTTCTTGCAGCGGTGATTTTTGCATCGAGCAGCTTCAAAGAGCCAGCCGCGGCATTTCGTGGATTGGCAAAAGCGGGCTCGCCGGCCTCGACACGTAGTTTATTCAGCTCGACAAATGAAGGGACCGGCATATACACTTCGCCGCGAACCTCAAGAACATCGGGAATCTTGCCATTGCCCAATAGCGCAAGCGGTACAGCTTTTATTGTGCGGACATTGGCGGTAACATCGTCGCCCACCTCGCCGTCGCCGCGAGTAGCGGCCGTTACAAGCCCGCCATTTTCATAACGAAGACTTATCGCAAGGCCGTCGATTTTTAATTCGACCACATAATCGTAATCTTCGCCGCCAAGCTGTTTGCGCACCCTTTCATCGAACGCCCTTAGCTCCTGGGCATTATAAGTATTGTCCATACTGAGCATCGGTACAGAGTGCCTGATGCTCGTAAAACCTTCGATAGGCCGTTCCGACACCCGCTGCGTGGGCGAATCCGGTGTTATAAATGAGGGATTTTCCTGCTCTAATTCTTTAAGCTCGGCAAAAAGCTTATCATATTGGGAGTCGCTGATTTTCGACTGATTCTGAACGTAGTACAGGTAATCATGCTCTCGTATGTCGCTGCGCAATTGATCAATCCGTTTTTTTACATCCTCAGCCATAGCAGCTAATTTATACGCCTGTTCAGCGCGTTTTGCAAGACTTTGATTATCATGGCATCTGACGGTAGAGGAAAAATTTTCACAAAACGGTGTACATCGGCAGTGGACCCGGTTATTAATAATCATAAATGGCCTGTGAATTTGTAGCTTGTTAAAACAGGGCGTTTTTATTTTTTTCATTACCGATATGTCGAGCAGTGCATAACCATATTAAGGTTCGTGGAGAAGCGCAAATGAGCAAGAAAGATGATTTGATTAACAACGTTCTCGAACAGGCACAAGAGATATACGGCAAAAAGAAGCTGGCATGTGCTGAGGCCTTTAAACTTTCAGAAGAACTCGGAGCAGGACCTGCCGAGATTGGGCGTATTTGTAACCAGCACAACATAAGAATCTGTAAATGTCAGCTCGGCCTTTTTCCATAGCATGAGCGGAAGGATAGAAATATGAAGCAGTTGAGGACAAAGTTTAAACTCTGGCTGAGTACCGAGGATGCAGAAGGCGTCTTTGGCGACGGCAAGTGGCGGCTGCTCAAGAAAATTGATGCCAAAGGGTCATTGAAGGCAGCCAGCCAGTCACTTCATATCAGCTATCGAAAAGCGTGGGGCGACTTGAAGAAAACGCAGCAATATCTTGACATCCCCCTGGTCGAGAAACAGCGAGGAGGCATACAGGGCGGCCAAACCGCACTAACCGAGCAAGGCAAAAAATGGGTAAAAGCTTATACCGGATTTCGCACAGACATAGAGAGAGCGATAGAAAAAGCCTATGAAAAACATATCAAGGAACTTGTAAAGTGAACAAATTCATAAAGACGATTCTGGTTCTTTTGGCTATAAGCTGTTTAGTTCTGGCCGGATTTGCAGTACGCAGCTCACGGCTTACGACCAATTCACAACAGTTGATTATTTTTCACGCGGGCAGCCTTGCCGTTCCTTTCAAAAAGATAAGCGAAGAATTCAATATACATCATCGGGACGTGAAAATTATTCGCGAAGCCTCCGGCAGCCGGGTATGTGCCCGCAAAATCGCAGACCTGCACAGGCCCTGCGATATCCTTGCCTCCTCCGATTATACGGTCATAGACACTCTTCTCATCCCTGAATATGCCGAGTGGAACATCAAGTTCGCCGCAAATGAAATTGTTATTGCCTTTCGCGATAACTCTCATGCTGCCAGCCAAATCAACAAAGACAACTGGCATGATATTTTGCTTCAAAAAGATATCACTTTCGGCAGGTCTGACCCAAACGCCGATCCGTGCGGATATCGGGCCGTGCTTACAATAACTTTGGCGGAAAAATTCTATAAAAGGCCGGGATTTGCAGACAAAATGTTGGCAAAAGACCAAAAATACATTCGCCCCAAAGAAGTTGATTTGTTGGCGCTTTTGGAAGTAGGTGAGCTTGATTACATGTTCATATACCGCAGCGTCGCCGAGCAGCACAAGCTCAAATACATACTGCTGCCCGACGAAATCAATCTCAAGAAAACACAGCTTCGCGATTTGTACAGGAC
>JBARPZ010000630.1:0-2022 GCA_049643445.1 Sedimentisphaerales bacterium | reverse complement strand
GCCTTACACGAGTTTATGTGAATCCGGGACCTGGAAAGGTAAAGGGGAAATGGCCCTTTGTGACAACGGGAGAGACACGGTCGGTTGAAGATGCCGTGTTTGTTGACCTGGATGAAGACGGATTCGTTGATGTGGTTTCGTGCTGTGAAGGGAATAGCCAAAGCATATTTGTGCAATGGGCGCCGAAAAACAAGGATGAGTATCTTCAGGAATCAAAATGGCGGTCAGAGGTTATCCCGATATCGAAAGGTATGACGAGATGGATGTTTTGTATTCCGATGCAGGTGGATCAGAAGTTCGGGATTGATCTGGTCGCCGGCTCCAAGACACCGAATGCGCAAATCGGCTGGTTTGAGGCGCCGAAAGATGCTCGCAACCTTAAGGCATATAGATGGCATACTATCAGCCCTGCCGGCTGGATTATGTCACTTCGAGGCGTGGACATGGACAGCGATGGTGACCTGGATATCCTGGCCTCGGACCGAAAAGGGAAGATGCGAGGATGCCGATGGCTGGAGAATCCGGGGGTGGGTGAATCACAGAAAAAGAACTGGCCGAATCATTTCATAGGCTGCCGAGACAAAGAAGTGATGTTCCTGACTGTGGCCGACATCGATGAAGATGGTTTGCAGGACGTTCTGGTGGCGGCCAATGCCGGAAAAGCAAGTGAGATTATTATACTGCGACGACTCGACATCAAGGGGCGGTTCTGGAAGGAATATGTAATTGCCTTTCCGGAACAAACCGGCACGGCCAAGGCTGTTGTGGTTGGAGATATGAACGGAGACGGCAAAAAGGATATTGTGTTCAGTTGCGAGAACGCGCGGTCTCCCAGGTCAGGGCTGATGTGGCTGGCTCGCAAAAAGGGAGTGTTCGATGGAGACTGGCAGGCATACGACATCAGCGGTCCCAAGGGAATCAAATATGATCGTATGGAATTGCTGGACGTCGATGGGGACGGAGACCCGGATGTTCTGGCCTGCGAGGAGCGGGAGAACAGCAAAGGATTGGGACTGTTCTGGTACGAGAATCCCAACGCAGCAGCCAGCCCGGCCAAAGCCAAACAACCGGCGATTTCCCTTACCAACTACACGAATGGTACGACCATCCGTTATCCCGTACCTTTGATCCGGGGAAAACTGGCTAATACCAAAGCAACATCGGTCAAGGTAATAAACACCTCCTCGAACCGCAGCACTTGTCAAATGGAAGGCCTGGCTTGCGAAGGGAATTTCAAAGTTCTTACCGAGCTTGTCCCCGGCAGCAACAAGCTGATTATCCGCGCAGGCAGGGGCGAACTTGCCCTGACGTTGAATTATAAGCCGCAAACCAATCCGTACGTTGTGCGTGTTTTCTATTTGACCGATAAGATTGGAAATACGGAATATCAAACTCCCATTGAAAACGACCTTCAGGATTATCGCGGCAAACTCGATACAGCGATGAAACTTATGCAGACGTTTAACGCTGAGCGGATGAACGACTTTGGTTTCGGCCGGGTGACGTTCAATCTCGAATTTGATGCCGAAGGTAGAGTTAAGGTCCACAAGCTGTGTGCCGACGACAAGGCTGAACATTACCATAGAATGGATGGTTTGAAGCTCTGGTCTTATTCGGGTCGTTTAATCTCCCGCAAGCTGCCGCACCCTAAGGCAAAAAACCTTGTGATTCCAGCTTTTACGCGTTTTGATCCCAACACCGGCAAGACATACGCCCACACGGCTTTAGGCGGCGGGACGCTGGCTCTGTTTGGCGGTGGTAACCTGTTCACCTGGCCGAGCAGCCTGACCGAGGCCCAAAAGGGTTTTATGGATACACGCATCATTGATACAAAGAATTTTTTCAGCGATTCGGTCGGAAGGCACACATTTTGGGCCACGGCTTCTACAACCATAGGGGCGGCATTGCACGAGCTGGGCCATACTTTCGGCCTGCCCCACAGTCGGCATAATCACGATATTATGACCCGCGGCTTTGACAGGTTCAATCGTGTATTTACGTTGTTAGAACCGCCCCACGCTC
>JBARPZ010000629.1:0-2452 GCA_049643445.1 Sedimentisphaerales bacterium | reverse complement strand
ACACACTTTATTTACATACTTAATATTAACTATTGTGCCATCAATTTTCTTGATACGAATTGAGGGTGAATCCGCCGAACCGATTAATCTAAACTGGCCAACTGAAGGTACGTTTGTGTTGCGGGGGCCGAATAATCCGGCAAAACAGTTCCCAACAAGTATTACTACAATAATAACCAATGTTATTTTCCAGCAAGTTCTTTTGACCATGATTTTTCCCTCTTTGAGCCCTGAGTTACCATATACAAGTATTAATTGGGATTCCCCATGTAACATTGTATACCCTTGATTAACTACGCCGCTACGTCTCATTTCTAACTATAATATCAAATCTGTCTTAAAAATTAAAGATTCCTGGCTGTAAAAAAGTGAGGATAATCCATACAACCGCTTTACAACCAAAAGGTTAAATAGCGTGTAAAATCACGGAAATCGTGAATCTTTAAGATTAGTATTATCAAAGACTGATATGGAACGACCTTTGTCAAGTCCCAAGATTTAATTATTTTTGTTTTCTTCTACATCTTTTTATAATACCTCAAGGTGCAGGCTGCTTCGACAATGAATCAGTCTGATATTCGTGGATTAGTCTGCCGTCAGCAGGCCAGAGCCGACATTGATATTCTTCGTCGGGAGCATTTTGCCTTCTTAAAAGCGCGAGTTCAGTCCGCCACAGACGGGCCTATCACATAGTCTTTACGCATATTGCTCCTATTGTGCCTGCACCTTTAGGTATCTTAGCTTTATTCAATTTTCAAACCCAAAAATCTGGCTTCGGAGGCTGGGTGATGAAAAAAACACCAATTCATCAAGCAGCCTTTTTACTGCTTCTCGCTTCATATTCTCTAAACAATGACCATATAAATCCTGCCAACTCCCTGGCTATCGCTACCGCTGCAACACATGGTGATTTTCCGTGATTAACGAGATACCAGTAACGTTTTCGCAGACGCTCTCCGGTTTTGTCGGCAATATTTATTGCCCATTGCGGCTGATCTTTTCTTCGTTCTCTTAAGACCCTACTTCTTGTAATGTATGGATGGCGATAATGCCAGCTTGCCTCTATCAATAATCGGCGAACACGTTTATTGCCTGCTTTGGTTATTGAGCCTCTGCGTTGGTTTTGGCCGCTGGAATCTTCTGAACATGTAAGGCCAAGGTAACTCATCAATTCACCGGGGGTTGAGAAACGTCCAAATTCGAATATCTCAGTAATCACTGTAATAGCGGTAAGTGTGTCTATACCATGGAAGCAACGCATAAGACCGACAATTTTTTCATAAGGTTTACTTGCCGCAAGCTTTTTCACATCCTTGTCAAGCGAAGCCAGGCGCTGTAAGCAGTGCTGCATCTCTGTGAAATAGCTGTCAAATACATCTCGTAGAGAAGGCAATTCAAATTCCAGACCACCCATCCAATGGAGATGTTTTTGTGTCCAGTGATTGCCATCTGTATAAACATAGCCGTGACGAGTGAGAAATTTCAGTATTTGATGACGTATCCTTTTTAAGTTTTCCTGTGCGGTCTGCCTGCAACGAGTCAAGTCACGGGCAGCTTCCTGCTTTGGGTCTGGAGCATGGACCTCGGTAAGCAGCCCAGCCTTGAACATTGCAAGTAATTTGAGAGCGTCTCTGCGATCTGTCTTTACACGATCACCAGGCTTTATTGGGGTCAGAGATGGAGCAATGACGATGCATTTGCAACCCAGCGATTCTATCCTGCGTTTGAGAATAAAACCGCAGACACCAGCCTCATAGCAAAATTCGATATCTGCTGACGATTTCTTTTTGATCTTGCTTACCATCTTCTTGATGTCACCAACAGTGTTTTTGATGGCAAACCGAACAATCTGCTCCTCGCCGGGGTAGTGTAATGCAACTTTATGCTCTTTCTTGTGTGTGTCCATTGCTACATGTGTTATAGTATTTTTCATAACGGCCAGCTCCTTTACATTGTATGCGGCTCTGTTACCGCAAGGTAATAACCCACGATTAATGGTGGCTACACACCACCTTGTCGCACAAGCTTTATCGGCTTATGACGACCCTTTACAATCGCAGGGCTGGTCGTTCCATATTTTCTTAAAAAATTCTTAGAAAATGATGAACGTTTTGAACATACTATTGCCTTTGTGAGCGCCACTGGATTATATATCCTTTTTGTATAGTTTGTGGTTGTTGGGAATTTTGCTGAGTGAGAGGTTCCTTTTGATTAGAATGTAATTTTTACTTATCGAAAGGAGCTAAAAACATGGGAGCAAAATCGAAATTGACTGTGCCGGAACGGCGTAAAGTTGTCTTGTCGTTAATTCGCAGAGAAGAGCCGGCAGCAGTGCTGGCACGACGGTATGGGATTGCAGAAGGTACGCTCTATCGCTGGCGCGATGAATTTCTGGCTGCTGGACAAGCGGCGTTGGTCAACGGAAAGAATAAGGCAGATGCTCGGGATCGAC
>JBARPZ010000628.1:0-2931 GCA_049643445.1 Sedimentisphaerales bacterium | reverse complement strand
ATGCAGGACCTCAAGGCCGGGCGAATCGTCGGCGCAACGCCCTGGAAACAACAGGTCATGCAGATCGTCGGAACCCTTTCCGGCGCGATAGTCATTGCACCGGTGCTTATGCTCCTCCACCAGGCCTACGGCTTCAAGGGTCAGGAAGGAGCAGGCAAAGATGCCCTCGCAGCAGTCCAGGCCAATCTCATGGCCTCGGTCTCCCAAGGCGTCTTCAAAGGAAGTATGCCCTGGAAATATGCCTACATCGGCATGGGTGTTGCAGTCGCAATCATAGCCCTGAACCTGTTCCTGGAAGCAAAGAAGAGTTCGTTCCGTACGCCGGTATTGGCTGTTGCCATCGGCTTTTACCTTCCGCTGGAGCTGTCGGTGCCCATCTTTGCCGGCGGAATCATCCATTGGGCCATAAAGCGTTTCCACAAGCGACGGGCAACGCCGGCTGAGCAAATTGAAAAATCCTCCCGGAACGGCCTGCTCTTTGCCTCCGGCCTTATCACAGGTGAAGCACTGATGGGAATTGTACTGGCAATCCCCATCGTAATCCTGAAGCGGTATGAAGTCGTGCTGCCTTATCTGGAACATGTCTACAAGCGAACTATGCCTTACGGCGGCGTTATTGGAACGATTTTGCTTGTGGCCGTGGCTTACTGGCTTTATCTGACCGCGCGGGGAAATGCCATTTCCTCTGAATAGCCGCTCGGATAATTCTCTGAGTACATTTTGGCAGGGATCGATGATTTTGGGTGCTTTGCCCAGCCACTGTTTTGTTCTTGCAACCGGCCGGGGGAGGGTTTTGAGATTGGGTTTGTTTGGGTTTGTTTTGCCGGGGCCCGAAAACGCGGTTTTTTTCATAATCCCTTTTGGCAAATAGGTTTGCATTGATTTTTGTCGTTTCGAAGTTTGGCTTTGTTTTTTCGGGGCCCGAATGGGCGGTTTATTTTCATAATCCTTTGTTAATATAGAAGTTACGATCATTTTTGCCTTTTTGAATTTGGCTTTGTTTGGGTTTGTTTGGCTTTGTTTTTTCCCACTCCACCAAGTGTCCTTTTGTTCATAATCGTTTGTTAATACTTTATTTACGTTCAACTTGACTTTTCGGAATTTGGCTTTGTTTTGCATATTTTTATTATAATTTCGTACGTAATCTTTCGTACTGCGTATAGCGTATTGCGTATCGCGTAAAAGGAAATCAAAGATTAATGTGGAAAAAGTAAAAAGAAAGGTCATACCTGGCCACCGAGAAGTGATTGATATTCGTTTTCCTGGTCGGGGCCATCCGGATTTTGAAGCTCTCGCATGAGCTGCAGTCTTTTAAACTCGAATATCGTTTTGAACATGCTATTCTCTATTCGTCGTTCATACATCAGGAGGCGGTCGAGAACCCTTGAATTGGAGAAATCCTTTATTGCCATAAGACCAAGGGCCAAATCGTTAGCCGAGGTGGAGTGGGCGGTCTGTGATTGTTTTTGGTTTTTGAACAACAGGGATTGGGTGAGCTTGCTTAGTGGGCTGGAGGTAATACGTGCTTTCAGTGCATCTATTGTTTGTGCCTGGATGCAGCCGATCCTTTGGAGCCGCCATGAAAGAACTACAATGCGTTCTGCTAACATAGATTCCATTGGGCTTTCTGGTACCAGATAGCTTATTATCCGGTCTCGGTTGATGTCAAAATCTTCCCTGCTTTCGGAGCTGATTACTGCCTGACTTGCCAAAAGGCCGTGTTTTACGGCGTTCTTTGAGATTGCGGCCTTGCCTGCGCGTGTGCGTGGGCCGGTTGATTTTTGTGCGTTACGACGATTAGCTATGATTTTAGCTTCTGTAGACATGAATAGATCTCCTTTATATTAGTTCGTAGTTGTTAGTTATTCGCTAACGATTAAATCTGACTTGAACCTGCTGGTTCTATGTCCTTGCTGCGCTGTAGCTTACGACTTGCGGCTCTCCGCTAAAACTGCCATTTCTATGGCAATTGTAATTATACCAAACTTCCCCTAAATGTTCAATGGAAATAAAACTTTTTAAGAAAAAAATGAAAAAAAGCCCTTTTTTTTAGTCGCCCTTTTGCTATTGAAATCCTAAATATCTACCGTATACTCTCCTTTAAGTGAGCGGATTTCCCTGAGCTGACGGGAAGTTCTGGTTTTGGTTTATTGAATTATTCCGCGTGTGCAAAATAAATTTTGACGACCATACACGGCCAAGTTTTTACAGGACCAATAAAAGAGGAAATAATAACGACATGGCACTTATTTGGATTAGCCTAGTTATACTTACCAACGTTTTTTTGTATATTCGCAAGATCATGCTTACACGTCACGGATATAAAGTTGCCTGGTTTGTTGTTTGGGGCGATTGGGGAAAATTTGTTAAGCTAATAGAAACAAATAGATCATCTGCCAGAAGGAAATTATTGTTCGCTATTAACATAGCCCCATCCCTTCTCTTCATTATGGCTATCCTCTTTGCCATTTTGGATTGGATGAATTAAGAAAAAGCTGTTTATTCACCTAACAGGGCAAGGTATTCCTAGTTATCAGGCAAAAACGTTATAACAAACAGGTTACGGCTAACAGTTAAAAGGACATAACCATGTTAACTAAACTCCACTTTTTATTCGGTAGCTGCCTTATCTTATTAACGAGTACTTTCGTCCTGAGTCAGACACAAACGCTCAGTAGTGCAGATGTCCTTCAACGTTATAGGGAATCACTTTCTTATTTGAGCTCTGTATCAATGGATATAGACATCGTTCTTGAAGGACAAATTGATGACAAACAAACTCCCATAACAGAAAGACATTTTATTTTCCGCCGGGACAATAACCGAGCCGAATGGTTAGGAGAATTAATTGAGTTAGATGATAACGGCAAGATTGATTTGACTAAAAGCCACGTTATCAAAACTTTTATGACAGGTGATACCTTTGCGAAC
>JBARPZ010000627.1:0-2215 GCA_049643445.1 Sedimentisphaerales bacterium | reverse complement strand
CATCTGGCAGTTGAAAACGATGTTGAGCTTATCGGCGTAGTGAACAAAATAGACCTGCCATTAGCCCAGAGCGAAGCGGCTGCTGAGGAAATCGAGCACGCAATAGGTATCAGGAAAAAAGAGTGCTTTTACATCAGTGCCAAAAAAGGGACCGGGGTTGGAGAACTGCTTGAGGCAATCGTTACGCTTCTTCCGCCGCCGGCTAACTATGGCAACGAACGGACGACGGCGCTTGTTTTCGATAGTCACTGTGATAACTATCGTGGAGTAATATGCTATATCCGCGTATTCTCCGGAAGCCTTAGAGTCAAACAGAAGATTAGCTTTATGGGCAGCAGGGGAACCCATATTATAACTGAGCTGGGCAAGTTCACTCCTGCAATGACACCGGTGGATAAACTTGGTATGGGTGAAGTCGGTTATGTGATTGCCAATATTCGTGAACTGGCAGATGTCACTATCGGAGATACTATCACTGACGCCGCTGAGCCGGCACATAAAGCACTCACCGGCTATAAGCCGCCGATGCAAATGGTTTTTTCTGATTTCTATCCCGGCAATAATGCCGACTTTCCTAAACTTCGGGTGGCCTTTGGTAAACTGGCACTTAATGATGCAAGTTTTTCTTTTACTGCTAATAATTCACCAGCTCTTGGATTTGGTTTCCGCTGCGGATTCCTGGGACTTTTGCATATGGAAATTATTCAGGAACGACTCGAACGCGAACATGACATAGATGTAGTCCAGACAGCCCCGACGGTGAGCTACGAAGTTTTGACTAAAGAAGGCAAGTTAATCAGAATCGATTCCCCAAGCGAACTGCCAGATATTACAAAAGTCGCAGAATTGCGTGAGCCATTTGTTACACTTGAGATAATCACGGCAAATGACTCGATAGGTGATATTATGAAGCTGGCCGAAACCAGGCGTTGCAAACTGCTTAAGACCGATTACATAAGCCAGACCCGCGTCATGCTTGAATACAAAGCACCGCTTGCTGAAATAGTCTATGATTTCTATAACGTCCTCAAGAGCATAAGCCATGGCTATGCGACGATGGACTATGAATTTATGGATTTCGAAAAAAGCGACCTTGTCAAAATGGATGTGCTTGTCAACAAAGTTGTCGTCGATGCACTCTCTCTGATTGTGCATCAAAGTACCGTCCTGGTTCGAGGGCGAAGACTCATAACACGGCTTCGTAAATCAATCCCGCGACATCAGTTTGAAATTCCACTCCAGGCAGCCATCGGCGGTAAGATTATCGCCAGAGAAACCATCAAGGCTTTTCGTAAAGAAGTAACTGCAAAGCTTTATGGCGGCGATGTTACACGAAAGATGAAACTGCTCAAAAAGCAAAAAGAAGGTAAAAAACGTATGAAGAACATCGGCTCGGTACAGATACCACAAGAAGCTTTTATGAGCATCCTGGATTCCACGGAATCGGAATAACTCGTCAAGAATAGATGGATATAAACGAGCGGAAAAACATATTAGTGACCTGTGGGCCGGGGCTGGAAGGTTATCTAAATTCTGAGCTTGGAGGCCTGGGCTTTGAAATAGTTAGCAGTCATACCGGCGGTATTATCACGCGCGGTTCATTTATCGATTGCATGAAACTGAATCTGTATCTGCGAACCGCTTATAACGTCCTCTATCTTCTTAAAGAATTCCGATGCGGCAGCAGCGAAGCACTCTACAAACAAGTCAGCAACCTGCAGTGGGAAAATATTATCGCACCAGAGGAATATCTATGCGTACTTTCACGGGTCGATACCTTCTCGATTAACAACAGCATGTACCCGAGTCTGAAAGTCAAAGACGCAATCGTCGACCGAATATATAAAAAGGCCGGCTCCAGGCCCGATAGCGGCCCGGATAGAAACAAAGTCGTCGTCAACCTTTTCTGGAAGAACGACAGGGCGTGGATATACCTCAATACTTCCGGTTTAAAACTCTCCGACAGAAACTATCGCAAGATGCCCCACAAAGCACCGCTGCGAGAATCGTTAGCCGCGGGAATCATCATGGCTACGGGCTACGACGGTTCGCAGGATATTGTCCTGCCTATGTGCGGCAGCGGTACGCTCGCTATCGAATCGGCTCTTATAGCCATGAACAAACCGCCAACTGGCCTGCGAAGCAATTTTGGTTTTACACACACCAAGGTTTTTGATGAGCAGATATGGAAGCAAATGCGAAATGATGCCCGCAA
>JBARPZ010000626.1:0-5006 GCA_049643445.1 Sedimentisphaerales bacterium | reverse complement strand
CCGAATAAGCGGTGTTACTCCCGCAGATATTACGGTTCTTCAAGTCCATCTAAAGAAACAATCCAAACACGTCGGCCGGTGATCGGCATACGCAATAGCTTTTTTTTGCCTCTGAAATTGGCTTTGTTTGGCTTTGTTTGGCTTTGTATTGGGTTCGTTTGGGTTCGTTTTGGGTTCGTTTTTCCCACTTGACCAAGTGTCCATTTGTTCATAATCCTTTGTTAATACCGTATTTACGTTCATTTGACTTTTTCGGAATTTGGCTTTGTTTTGCATAAAAAAGGTCTGATTTGTAGAGAACATTCGACAAATGTCGAATAGAATTTGAAGTTTAAAGTGGAAAATGCAAAACCACAGCTCAAAATGTAAAACGAGTTTCTTCCCATTCGACTACTTCCGTATCGCTCCAAGGCTATTTACGAACGATGGTTTTTTGCGTGTATCTGCTGATACTAAGACTTGCGGTTCTCCGCTAAATGCCTGCCATTTCTATGGCGATTGTAATTATACCAAACTCCCCCGGAATGTTCAATAAAAATCGAACTTTTTTAGTAAAAAAATTAACCACGGATTTCACAGATTTCTGACTAAAGATTACACAGATTGTTGGCCACAGAGATCGCAGAGGTTTTCAAGCCGTTTGATGCCCCTTATTTCTCTTCCATCCATTGGTTTGACGTGATAGCTATATCAAGGAAATTGACTATTCGGTCTTTGTTGATATCTCCAGCAAGGTAGGTTCTTATGTAGGGGTAGGTCTGGTTTTCGCCTATGTTCCATACGTTGATGAAATCCCAATCAGCATCGGTAAACGTGTTCATTGTCTGCATTTCGGCAGTAGTTTTGCCCGTGCCACCGTCACTTTCAAGCTGTCCGCTCGTTTGGATATCCCAGAAAGCCCCCTCTATTTCTCCCGATACATGGTCGCCGACCAATCCGCCTACTACTCCCAAAATCCCATTAACAGCACCTGTAGAATAGCTGTTGTGTATGTAGCCAGGTTCCTGACCCAAGGGCCCCTCCCTACCGTTTATACCTACCAGGCCGCCGACATAATCAAAACCGTTGACAGCGCCGGTTGAATAGCAGCTCGTGATTACACCCCCCGGAGAAAAAGGAGTATCATTATTAAATCCAACCAAGCCGCCGATACACCACCAATTTCCACTTACATCACCTGTAGAATAGCAATAAGAGACAGTTCCATAGTTTATACCTACCAGGCCGCCGATATAGTCACCGAATCCGTTAACATCACCTGTAGAAGAACAGTTATAGACACCGCCAGTATTTTCACCCACGAGGCCGCCAACACCTATACTTCCTTCTACATAGCTGCCAGAACAGCAGTCCCAGACACCCCAATTATTTATCCCCACCAGGCCGCCGACGTATTCATCGCCGATGACAGAGCCAGAAGAATGACAGGACACAATTAAGCAGCTAAGAAGATTGCCCCCCACAAGGCCGCCGACACAGTCGTCGCCGCTTACAGAACCGGTCGAATAACAGTTTACAATAACGCCGAAAGAATTACTCCCCACCAAGCCACCGACATGGTCGTCGCCGCTTATATCGCAGCCCTCAAGGCCCAGGTTTCTGACTTCGTAGGAGGTATTGCCGAACAAGCCCATATAATCATTGGCTCCGCCCTGGATTGTCAGGTTAAATATTTTTTTGTCGTTGCCGTCAAAGGAACCGGTAAAAAATGTGCCGTCATAAGAGTTATTTGAATTATCAGTATCCGGGGCGATGACGGCTGTGGTATAAGTCAGCCCGGCCAGATTTACATCCGTCTCCAACCTCGTATAGTCGTCCCAGTAATTAGCGTCGGCTGCAAAATCATTAAAGTCCTCTAACGACTGTATCAGCCAGGGGTCTTCCTGCGTACCTGAGCCATCCAAAGCCGCAGCAGTATTTACGACAAAGCTGCCCATTACCAAACAGTAGAAAATAACCAATATAGTGATTTTCCCGTACAGGCTTGAATTTCTTATCTCACTCATCCGTTTAATCTTCTTGCATCCATTGGTTTGCCGTGATACTTAGATCAAGGAAATTGACTATTCCGTCTTTGTTGATATCTGAAGGCAGGTAGACTCTCAGGTAGGGGTAGGTCTGGTTCTCGCCTATATCCCATATGTTGATGAAATCCCAATTGGCATCGGTAAAGGTGCTTTTTGTCTGCATTTGTGCGGTGGGTAGGCCTTCCACATTGTTAACGTCGCCATCGTTTAAACCAATACTTTCAGTTACGCCGTGGGTTTGCGTGTCGGTGTCCCAGAAGCTGTTGTTAGATATGCATCCTTGACTATTCAACCCCACCAAGCCACCGACATCACTAACACCATTAACATCACCGATAGAATAGCAGTTCGAGATACTCCCATTATTATACCCCACCAGACCACCGACATGTGAATATCCTTGAACAGCACTTGTAGAATAGCTAATGAGTATGTACCCCAAGTACCTGCCGGGCACGACCGGCCGTAATATGCCGTTTTGCCCCACCAGGCCGCCGACATCATAATCACCACTAACATAGCCAGTAGAATAGCAGTTCGAGACAGTGCCATAACAATTTTGTCCCACGAGGCCGCCGACACGTGAAATTCCTTGAACAGCACCTGTAGAATAGCTATTGTGTATGTACCCAGGGTCAGTGCCGGGGTAGCCCCCCGAGTGTGTGCCGTTTCTCCCCACCAGACCGCCGACATTACTAACACTGTTGACATCGCCTGTGGAGTAGCAGTTCGACACAATGCCTAAATTGACCCCCACCAGACCACCGGCTTCATCGCCATTGACATCGCTGATAGAATAGCAGTTCGAAACATCGCCGATTATGACAAGACCCACCAATCCGCCGACAAACGAATCTCCCTGAACACTGCCCGTAGAGTAGCTGTTGTATATGTAGCCAATCTTTGCTGAAGGCGTGGGAAAATAGACCACGAAACCATTCATTCCTACCAAGCCACCGACATAGCTATAACCGCTCATATCGCCTGTATAATAGCAGTTCGACACAATGCCTAAATTTTCCCCCACCAAGCCGCCGACACTATATCCCCCGCTGACAAAGCCACCTTCAATTCCCAGGTTCATGACTTCGCCCCCATCGATACAGCCGAACAGACCAAGATCATCATTACCTGCCCCACCATCATTGATGGTCAGGCCTACTATCTTGTGGTCGTTTCCATCAAAGACACCGGCAAAGGCAGTGCCTTGAAATCTCCAATCAGCATCATTCACATCCGGAGCAATCACAGCCTTCTCATATACCATCCCGGCCAGATTTACATCCGTCTCCAATCTCGTATAGTCGTCCCAATAATTGGCGTCAGCAGCAAAGTCATTGAAATCATCTAATGACTGTATCAACCAAGGGTCTTCCTGTGTTCCTGAGCCATTCAGAGCCACAGCAGTATTTACGACAAAGCAGCCCATGACCAAACAGCAGATAACAAAAAATATAGTGATTTTCCCCAACAGATTTGAAATCCTCGCTATAACCATTTTTTCTGCCTCCAGTTCCCCAATGTCCCATTTTTGAGTCGTTTTAACCTATACACGGCTCAAAAACGCACAACAGCAAAGAAAATCTCATAGATTTGCTAAGCAATTACTCTACCATAATTGAACTTATTTGTCAAATCAAAACAAATGGAAAAATGATGAGATTGCTTCGCCTTAGTGATGAATAACGAATATCGAACAAGGAATGTCGAATGTCGAAGTGAAGGGGTGATTGTACTGGTATCGGGGCGGAGGGTGCGTTAGAATAGGCTGATACAAATGTTCAAAATGGAAATTCTCAAAACAAACGCAACAATGGCTTTTTCTGCTCACAACGCAAGGGATTGCCACGGCCCTTCGGGCCTCGCAATGACATTTCGCGCAACTTTTCTACAGAACATGTCAGTTTTGTTTGTTTTGCTAATGCTCCATATCTTCTGTCCGGACGGTGAGGCGGCGCTTAAAGGCGGGTGTGCGAAGGTAAACATCACTCCTCCACTGGGTATCCCACTTATCGGCTCCAAAGGTCAGCCGAGTGATGATATACTCGATGAACTCTATGCCAAGGCGCTGGTCCTTAATGATGGGAATACTACCATAGCAATAGTCTCTGCCGACTTATTGTACACGCCTTTAGAGGAGATCACCAATCCGGCGAGACGGATTATCAAAGAAAAAATCAACATCCCCGAACAGAATATTCTTATCTGTGCCACGCATACTCATTCCGGGCCGGAGGTTTTTGCCCGCACGAAGCTGCCGTCAAAAGGCCGGATGCCTGCTTCCGAGATTGACCAGTCCTATCTTCAGACGCTGATAAGGAAGGTCGCAGGTTCAGTGCTTATTGCTCACAAGAATATGCAGGAAGTAAAGATAGGTGCGACAAAGGGGCAAGTTCCTGAAATCGTTTATAATCGAAGGCCAAAGACGCCCGATGGTTCGGTGAAAATGGCGTTTACGCTTGCACCTGAAATCATTGCAACCCAAAAAGTCAAACACGGCCCCGACGGTTCCGTGCGAGTAACATTTGACTATACACACGAGGAAGCTCAACTGGAATTCGGCTCCATTGATCCTGACGTCTGTGTGCTTAGAGTGGAAGACATGAACGGCGGAATCGTCGGTTCACTTATCAACTTTGGCTGCCATCCTGTTTGCATATATCCTTATTTGAGCACGGCGATATCGGCCGATTATCCCGCGTACGCCACAGGTGTTGTGGAGCAGGTCGAGGGAGGGATTTGCCTGTTTACACTCGGGTTAGCCGGGAATACAGTTCCGGTCGTAAGAGGAATAAAGCCCCGTGAGAAAATCGGTAAAGCATTAGGGGGTGAAGCGCTTAGAAGACTCCAGATGGTTACCACTGCCGGAAGTGCCACATTAAAGGCGCTTAAAAAGGAGATTGAATTTGCCACGAAGAAAGGGGCAGACCCAAATGAGACTAAGGTGGACGATAAAACGAAAGACTATATAAAGACCGA
>JBARPZ010000625.1:0-3183 GCA_049643445.1 Sedimentisphaerales bacterium | reverse complement strand
GCCGGATTGGTCGAGAGATGAAACATACGAGTTCAGTTGATGTTGTTCGTCCGGGCCAAAGATCCAGTCATGCGAGACCTTATATCTTTTCTGGTCTAAATCCGTCGATGACGTTGAGCTACGCTGGGAGATGTCGTCCCAGTCAAACCTGAAATTCAAATGTGAACGTTCGCTGAAGTCATGCGTTAGAGCATATCCGAACCTCTCGGAATCCCTATTGAAAAAATCTGAGGCCAATGAACCCAGAGAATCCTGCTTTGTTTCGGATTTGTTCCACTCGAAGGTCATAGGCCAGATTTCATCTCGTAACTGAAATACCAGACCTGCATTGTCCGTTTCAGTCTGAAGCGAACCAAGAAACTGGCGGGAGATTAATCCTTCTGTTCGGTTCAGAAAACCGGTCAGAGGATAGGGCTTTTGCGGCAGTAGCTGGCCATGCAGATTATATTCATTTAGGAAAGCCGAATTTCTGTCCGAGTCACCGTCAGTAGTAAAAAGTTGCTGGGCTAACCCTAAACCCACAGCAGCATCGAACAGCAGGAAATTTGGATGATATAGGTCGCCTTTAGTTCTCAAATTCACTCTTTCTTCAAAGACCGTACTTTCAGCTTCTCGTCTGTTTTCAGGTATTCCTTGTTTGTCTGTGCGGCGCTCTGCGACCAGTTCCATCTCTCCTTTCACAGGTTCATGCCGAAGAAGGGGCCTTTTTTTACCTGCTACTTGGACATTGCAGCCTGCAAGGCCCAGCACAGCCATAACTATACTGATAAAAGCGAGCCGGCGAAACTGTTTTTGACCAGTCCGTAGTCGACGGCTGTAGCGGTTTGCTGCAGCCCATTGCTTGTCTTGTAATATCCCGATTAGTTCTTCCCACAATTATTTGTTTCTTTCTACTGCTCTTTCAGAAGCATCCTGGTCAAGCCTGCATGCGGATCGTGACAGTTTGTGCACAGTAGTATCGGCTCGTCCGGATGGCCTGGAATCTCAGCCGCGTCAATAGTCTCATGGCACTTGTAGCAAAGTGTGGGTTCCTCTTCTTTAAGCAAACCGGCTATCTTGCTCTTGTGTGATTTGTGGCAGAGCAGACATTCACCGACCGCCACTGGGCCGTGTACGTAAGGCTCTGTAGCAGGATAATCTATGTGGCACTGGTAGCACAATTCAGGCACCGAAGCAGTAAGTTTCGGCAGGGCCCACTGTTTTTCCTCAAGTCGTTTGTGGCACAGGTTACAGTTTCTGTTCTTCCACGGCTCATGCACAAACCAAACTGCTTCCGACCGTTCATTCACTTGTGGTCGCCGCCGACTTCGAGGATCTGTTTCCATACGACTGTCTTCAGCAGTCGCTTCTCCATCCAGTGGGGGGACACCATCAAAGAAGAAAGTTAAAACCTGATGCCGCTTGACTTCATCACAGCTCAAGACAGACACCAATAAGAAACCGAAAACTATTAATCCGCTAATCATGATTCTTGACCGACGGAACACGAGATAGCAACCTTTCGACTTTTGTTAAGGCAACCTCTCCTGATAGCTCTTCAATCTATTCTATCTCCGCTTGATGTTGTTCAGGAAAGCTGCCAAAACCATAAACGGCAACAAAATGGGGGCCAAGTTGATTGGTAACAAAAACTAAAAACTCTATTTTTGCCCCCTTTACGGCATACTCTTGGAACAATTCTACGTTGTCATAATCTAAAATGACGGTTGCCGGCAAATTCATCATACCAGGACGATTGCCTGCCATACCGAAATAAAGAAGCAAAAGACCTTCAGTATTATATATCTTGCAGACTTGCGTTGCGGCATCCACCACCCATATCCTGTCTTCCCTGTCAACAGCTATGCCCTTTGGCCTGATAAACCGGTGTATACCTCTGCCCCAACTGCCGATAGTCCGCTTAAATACTCCGGATTTGTCAAACTCCGTGATTCGACCTGCAGCTTTATCAGTTACGTAGACATTGCCCTGCCGGTCAACGGTCAAATCACCGATAAGTAAGAATTGCCCCGGAGGCAACTCGACCAAAGCCAAAGGTGACTCCGGGTCTTCCAGTACACCCTGTTGACCAAAGCGGTTGACCTCTTTGCCCGTGGCCTTATCTAATACAATAACCTGGTTGCTGTTGGAATCGGTAACATAACAATGCTGTCCTTGAACAACGACATCCTCGGGCTTTATTTTAAATTCCCTGCCGAATATGGCACTCAGGTTATTGTTATTATCAAAAACAAACACGGCGCCCGCTTTCGGGTCCGCTATGTATTTTGTAGCGTCATCATCAATGTATATGTTCCGCGGCTCCATTAATCGTATGTCTTTTGTCAAATAGCTAAACGTGTGATTCTCAAGGTCGAGTACCTCTACTAATCTCTTGTCGACGTCACAGACGTACAATTTCCCCTGGAAAATTGCCAGCCCGTAAGGTTTTAGAATGGCCTCCGTATTTTCAGCCTCACCAACTATGAACTTTTCCCAGGTTGATGGCCCTTGAACACCAATGTCCTCAGGTCCGGAGAAGGATTTGAGAAATTGAAGCCGGGGCTTGTCAGGTGGTTTAGGGAAAAACACCGGCCCCATAACTTCTTCTTCTGTCACTGGCTGTTGACACCCCGAAAATATAACAATAGCCCAACACCCAATCAAAAGAAAGACACTTAGTCTTTTATATATCAGCAACTTACACATCTTAGGATAAATAAACAAGGCCATTTTTCCTCTTTGTTATCTATGATTATATTAAACACTGGTGTTTTTTCTAATTTAAGTTGGCCTTGAATATTCTCTGGATAAATTGTGTTCGGGAAATCTCTCTTGTTATTATGACATGACAAGCATATCTCAATCCCTTGGTATCGCGCAGAGATGATTGATATTGCATCGGTAAGTAGGGCATAAGTAAACAGTAATATCCCAAAAGAGAGTACACGGATTATTAATCAAGTTCGTTATTACTCCCGCCTGCGTGCAGAGAACATGTTCTCTGCAATCAAATCGAACTACAGATGTAAAGACCACAAAATGTGTTAAGCGAAAAAATCAACTATTCTTATACCTATTCACCTTTATTTCAAATGGCACATCCGGCACAGATCTCCACCGTTGTATCCATGGAAGTAATCATAGCCACGCAGGTAGTGTCCACCGACACCTGAGGAGTGAATATCATGGCAGCTGCCGCAC
>JBARPZ010000624.1:0-1754 GCA_049643445.1 Sedimentisphaerales bacterium | reverse complement strand
GGGGAGCAGGTCTTCGGACGGTGGAAGAATATGACCCGGCAACGGATACCTGGACTCGGAAAGCCGATATGCCAACACCAAGGCTGCATTTCTCCACCAGCGCAGTGGATGGGAGGATCTATGCTATTGGAGGTATGCGAACCGACAGCGCACCTGGTATTACGACGTTGGAAGAATACGACCCGGCGACTGATACCTGGACTCGGAAAGCCGACATGCTTACTTCAAGAGTCGGTTTTTCCACCAGCGTGGCGAATGGGAGGATTTATGCCATCTCAGGTTGTGTAGGTCCAGGTGCATATCCTCTTTCAATAGTAGAAGAGTACGACCCGGTAACGGATACTTGGATAACAAAAGCCGACATACCAACGTCGAGGATCTGGTTTTCCACCAGCGTGGTGAATGGGAAAATCTATGCCATCGGGGGTAGTACGGGTCCATATTCAGCAACCTTTTCGACCGTGGAAGTGTACGATGCGGCGGCGGATGTCTGGATGGAGAAGGCCGATATGCCAACCCCAAGAAAGGCTTTGTCCACCAGCGCGGTAAATGGGAAGATTTATGCCATTGGAGGGAGAATGACCTCAGGTTGGTCTGCGGGTGTTTCGGCAGTGGAAGAATATGACCAATTTTCTCTTGTCCTTGACTTTAACAGGGACGGAAAGATCGACAGTTCCGACATGTGCATAATGATTGACTACTGGCACACGGATGAGCCATCTTGTGATATTGGCCCGATGCCTTGGGGTGACGGCATAGTGGATGTCCAGGATCTTATCGTCCTTGCTGAGTATTTGTTTACGGACTTCCGCATGGTCGCGCACTGGAAGCTGGATGAGATAGAAGGTAATATCGCCCACGACAGCATCGGCAACAACGACGGCACCCTCTATGGTGAGCCAGTCTGGCGGCCTACAGGTGGTAAATTTGCCGGTGCATTGGAATTCGACGGAATTGATGATTATGTAAGTACCGACTTTATCCTAGACCCAGCGAAGGGGTCGTTAAGCGTCTTTGCCTGGATTAAAGGCGGTGCCCCGGGGCAAGTGATTATATCTCAGAGTGATACTACTATAGGACTTACTACTCAACTTGGAAGCGCATGGCTTTGGGCAGACTCATCATACGGCAGACTTATAACCAGGTTGATGCATCCGCCGTTTGAACCATTAGTATCTGAATCCGTAATCACTGATGGACAATGGCACCACGTCGGCCTTGTGTACGATTTCATTGGGCTGTATAGATACCTATATGTAGATGGAGCAGAGGTTGCCAGGGATATCGATGTTGTGGGCGGCGTAGGTTCGGATGGCGGTCTGTACATTGGTGCAGGAGAAAGCCTTGTTCCAGTCAGTTTCTTCTCCGGCCTGATTGATGACGTTCGCATCTACAACCAGGCCCTGACCGCAGAGGAAATCGATGACCTGGCGCGATAGGATTATTTCAACTTTATCAGTGCGTCCCAATCTTTGTCGATGTCCTGGGATTGATAGCCAATGCCGGCCGAGGATAAATCCGTTTCCCTGGAAGATATCGTAATTGGAAAAACGTGGCTGGCTGGTCAACAGTCGGCTGCGCTCCGTCGCCAAAGCTATGGAGCGTCGGCAGCTCTTAATCCACCCTGATGCCCTTCTGCTCGAGCCATTTTTTCAAATCACCCATTTCACTATTGAAAATCTCGTTGTCGTAGTCCTCTTCCAGTTTTTGGATATTGCTTTCGAGCTCCGGCTGCTCCTGCACAATTTCACTCA
>JBARPZ010000623.1:0-4115 GCA_049643445.1 Sedimentisphaerales bacterium | reverse complement strand
CGTGGATGCCTGCTATAGTTCCGCCGGGGTCGGTCCAGGTAAGACCGTTGTCTTTGCTGATATGAATGGCCGTGCCGCCGCTTCCGCTTGGAGTAGCGTCACATGCCAGAATAATATAACCTTCGCGTGTGCGGAAAACCGATTCTGTAACCTGATTGCGCCGCTGATGTTCGGGCATGATTAACCTGGCTTGGGACCAGGTTGCGCCGTTGTCGATGGATGTGCGCATCACCATGGCCAGCGGTCCCCACGTGGCGGCAGTCGACAGCCCCACGAAATGGTATATCGTTTTGTTTCCGTCGTACCACATCGCAGGTGCATGGTCGTTACGGTCTGCCGCGTCCCAGAAGGGCGAGGCCGGCTGCCACTTTTCAGTGCCGTAACGCAGCCTGCTGGCCGCCAGGGCAAGTTCACGTCCCCTTTCGGTGACACATGTATACCAGATGGTAATCAGGTCGCCATTCGTACATTCGACAATGGCCGGGTCGTGATTGTGCCTTGAGAACAGCGGGCCGATAGCGTCTTTGTCAATCTTGACGTAGTTTCGCGGGCCATGGAAATAGGACTTTGTTGGGTCCGGGCCTTTTGTTACGTCGCCTGGCACTTTTTGCCTGACGTTCTGCTGATAGAGCGGTTTGGGGAGTATGGGCAGCGGTGTTGTATCAGGCAGCTTTCCCAGCACAATCCTGAAACCTATCATAAAGGTCCTGTCTTCCGGCAATGTCCCCATTCGGTTGCAGCTTCGCAGGTAATAGGCGACGGTACCATGGCTGCCGCCGCGTGTTGTCTTGAAAACTCCATCAGCACGACCCACAGGATTACTCTGGTCGTTACTTATATAAGGTCCATACCAATCGTGACACCATTCTTCGACATTGCCGTGCATATCGTACAGACCCCAGGGATTTGGTTCTGTCTTACCGATGTGAAGAGGCACCACTTCTTCTCTGCCTCTGCTGCTGTCCGGGCAGGGATACCAACTGTTGTCCGGGTTCTTAAGAAACTGTTCCGGCAGTGTGTCCCCTGTATGGAATTGAGTTTTTGTTCCAGCCCGACATGCATATTCCCACTCAGCTTCGGTTGGGAGTCGGTAGGGCAGTTCTTCCTTCTTGCTTAGCCAGTCACAAAAGGCTTTCGCCTTGTGCCAACTGACAAAAACAACCGCCTCGTCGTTGTCAATCGAGAAGCCTCTTTTTCCTCGCAAATGCATATGCAGCGGATCGAACCGTTCATATTGACGGTTGGTGACTTCATAAACTCCCATATAGAAAGGCTTTGTTATCGTAACCTTGTGTTTTGGATGCTCATCGAAATCACCATCTTTGCCGAATTGAGAAAGACCGATGCTTCTGCCACCATGCTCTTTGGCATCAAGGACCTCTTGAGGCAACTGGCCGCCATAGCCCATGTCAAACGTGCCCGGCTCGATGCGAACAAACTTCATACCGATACTGTTGGAATATTGCTTCTCGGTCGGCATCCGGGCGGGTTTTGCTGCCAATATGTTTCCCATGATGAGCACGACAAACATCGTTGAATATTTCATTTTACTGCTCCATTGCTAATAATATAACAGGACATTTTTCTGTTCATTGTAACCTGCGTTTCTTTGTGATGTTTCGATTGTTGGCTTCTAATCCCTTTGATAAGTGTGTTACAATCAAATCCTGGACAGATAATCCAAATTGGCCTCCATTGATTACAAGTTAGATACATTTTGCCTGCATTTGAAAAGTACTTCAAGCAAAAAACACATTCTGTCGCTTAGCCGAGCCATGATTCATTGAAAATGTGCTGTTAATCGTTGGATTTAAGGGATAAAATGAGTTTGAAGATTTTGGATGGATTGTTAAAAGTTAAGCAAGTGGTTTGAAACTTAAATAATACGATGTCACAGGAAACCCGCCAATTGATTAGCTATATCGCCCCGGCGGCGTCTGCCACTCGGCGGCCGGCGACAGGCAGCGAGCCGTTTCTGCGTCCTGAAATCGGCTTCACACCGAATTGGTACCGAACCTCGCTTGGTATCGACTTCAGCCGAAGGTGGCATACCGACCCTGCATACCGGCGCGAAACGGTCCTTACTATGCGAAGTGAATTGAAACGCCGATTCGGCAATACGGCAATCGGTGGCATCAACCGTCCGGATAAGCCATTGGACCTGCTGACAGGTACCTACGGCTGCAGCGGTGTGGCTGCGATATACGGAATTCCTATCATATACTATGAGGACAACTGGCCAAACTGCGAACATCAGTATCTTGGTGACAACGAGGTTGACAATCTCGAAGTGCCCGAGCTTGATACGAACCCTTTCTTTCAGGAGCTTATGGCTCAAGTGGACTGGATTGCGGCCCACGAAGGCCGAGTCGAAGGATTCATCAACTATCAGGGTGTGCTCAACAACGCTTATCGCCTGCGGGGCGAAAAACTTTTCTACGATATAATAGACACGCCGCAGCGCTGCCAGCACCTGTTCGATTGCATCTGTACTACAATGATGGATGCAGCAAAACGGCTCCACAAGCGACAATTAGAGAGCGGTGTGAAGGTCGATTATTTTACGGTCAGCAACTGCCTGGTCAATATGGTATCGCCTGAGCAGTACCGTGACCTTCTACTGCCTTTCGACAGGCGCATGGGGGAAGCGTTCGGCTGTATCGGTATCCACAACTGTGCATGGAATGCCGATCCTTACGTCCACGATTATGCCACGATACCACATCTGGGCTATATCGATATGGGGCTGGATTCAGACCTTGCGCAGGCGAGAGAGGTAATTGCATCCGCTCGGCGTGCGGTTATGTATACGCCCACTGACCTGGTAAACAAATCACTGGAGACAATCCGGGCGGACCTGGAAAGGGTCGCACGCGACTATGCTCCGTGCGACGTTGTTGTTGGTGACATCGAGGCCGGCACGCCGGATGAGCGGGTTATGGCATTTCTTGAGTTGTGCAGTGAAATTAACTGTAGAATGGAGAACTGATAAAACATGGAATCGAACTCGAATGTATTACCAAGGCCGCTACGCGGTATCATTCCGCCGATGGTGACGCCGCTTCTTGATCGAGATACTCTCGATGTGGCCGGTCTTGAGCGGCTGATTGAGCACATTCTGGCAGGTGGTGTGCATGGTCTGTTTATCTTAGGGACAACCGGTGAGGCGCCGAGTCTTAGTCAAAACCTGCGATGCGAACTGATTAAGCGTGTTTGCGCACAGGTTAAGGGGCGTGTTCCGGTATTGGTCGGAATAACCGACACATGCTTTGTGGAGTCGGTAAACATTGCCTGCAAAGCAAAAGATGCCGGTGCACAAGCTGTCGTGCTGGCGCCGCCATATTACTTCCCCGCAGGTCAAGGGGAACTGCTCGAATATCTTGAGCATCTAATGCCTGAACTATCATTGCCATTGTTCCTTTATAACATGCCAAGCTATACGAAGCTGGTTTTTGAGCCTGAGACCGTGCGGGCCGCGGCTGCCATAACCGGCATTGTTGGTATAAAGGAGAGTTCCGGAGATATGGTTTATTTCCGCCAGTTGCTGTCGCTGCTAAAGAAACAACCTGAATTCTCGCTTCTGATAGGACAGGAGGAGCTTCTTGCCGAAACGGTTTTAGCGGGTGCTCATGGTAGTGTCTGTGGCGGCGCTAATCTGGTTCCGGACCTTTATGTTGACCTTTATAATGCAGCGAGTTCAAAGGATTTGTCGACGGTCGAGGCACTTCATAAAAAGGTGGTGCAAATCAGTAAGGGGATTTACGGTGTGGGTAAATACGAATCGAGTTACTTGAAGGGGCTTAAGTGTGCGCTTTCATGTATGGGTATTTGCAATGATTTTTTAGCGGAGCCGTTTCACCGTTTCCGTCGTACAGAACGCAAAGTGATTCGCCGACACATCGAAGAGTTGGGTATTATACAGAAAGAATAGAATGAGTTCGGATAAGGCGAAAGATTGTGCAGGGCAGTCTCGACAAAATTGATATCGGTATTCTGGTTCTTTATGCCTGCGTTCTGATTTGGATGGGTTTGTACTACAGACGTAAGTGCCGTACGGCAGAGCAATTCATGGTCGCAGGCCGTTCGATTCCTGCGTGGGCGGCCGGGCTGGCTGT
>JBARPZ010000622.1:0-9125 GCA_049643445.1 Sedimentisphaerales bacterium | reverse complement strand
TCCATGGGTATTCATTGTTATACAGAGAAGCCTTTGACCTGGTCTGTCCGTGAAGCACAATTGCTGACTGCAGCCTATGCCAAAAATCCGAAGGTTGTAACTCAGATGGGAAACCAGGGTCATGCTGATATGGGTTGGCGTAGGGCTTATGAATACATCAAAGCCGGCGCTATCGGCGAAATCAAAGAGTTCCACAGTTGGACCAATCGACCAGTCTGGCCGCAGGGAGGGAAGCGTCCCGCTTATATTAGTCCAGTTCCTGAAACACTGGACTGGGATGCCTGGATAGGTCCTGCCCCGATGAGGCCTTATGCCGGACCCAAGAAGGGAAGCAAACGAGGCCGCGGACCTTATCACCCGTTTAATTGGCGCGGTGTGGTTGATTTTGGTTGTGGCGCATTAGGTGATATGGCCTGCCATATTACAGACGGCATTTATGCGATCATGGAACCAGACTATGCGGCGACTGCCGAGCCAATCATTATCACAGATCCTGTAGAAGAACAGTGGCCGCGTGGAATGGTGGTTAAATGCACCTACCGCGCCAAAGGCAGTTGGCCCGAATTTACGACTTACTGGTACGAAGGCAAAGATAAAAACGGTAAACCTTATATGCCCGAAACTCCCAAGGAACTTAAGGCTGAAGGACGCAAATTACCTACCAACGGAAATCTGATTATCGGCACCAAGGGCAAGATGATGAGCAGTGGCGCCTACTGGGGAAGTCCAGCTCTGATACCTTATTCCAGAAACAGGGAATTTGGCGCTCCAGAACAATTGCTTGAACGCTCACCCGGCCACCACGCAGAGTTTTTTATGGCGTGTCGAGGAGAGAAGCCGCGTGAATACAGCAAGTCCAACTTCTCGTACTCCGGCTCTATGACTGCCAGTATGCAGCTTATCAATCTCTGTGCTCGCGCAGGCAAGAAGCTTGAGTTAAATGAAGCCGGCAAGATTGTCAATGATCCAAAGGTCAACGAGCTGACCTGGCGAGAACCTCGTAAGGGATGGGGGCCGCTTGAGATGAAGATCTAAAGATAACATCATTTGAGCTTATCCTGGTGCACCAGGGGCAAGTTCATTTTTGAAATAACCCAGAAATTAGTGGAAGGATTCATTGATGAACAAGAATATGTTTTGCGCAATCATTGTGCTGACCTCGGTAGTGTCCGGCCATTCCGCCCAGGCCGACAACCCTTATATCGGCCATTGGGCATTGACCCTCCCCAATGGAGGCCCTGGTTGGCTCGGGGTCACTCAGGAAAAAGGAGACTTAGACGGCGCCATACTCTGGGGAGGCGGCAGTGTGAAACCGGTGAGTTCGGTCAAAGGCAAAGGCGATCGACTCGTAATCACACGCGTAGAGGTTCAGAGACGTGGAGCGGACAAGGGCAAGAAAATTACCGAAACCATCACGGCGACTCTTTCCGGCAACAACCTGAAACTCGTCACAGTCAAAGCCAGGCCCGACGGCAGGGAATTCGGCCGGGCAGAGTTTACGGGTAAGCGCACTCCGCCCCTGCCGCCGCGGCCCGACCTGTCCAAAGCAAAGTATGCAAAACCCATTGCTCTGTTCAACGGCAAGAACCTGGATGGCTGGAGACTGACCAATCCTAAAAACGCCAACGGTTGGATCGCGGAGGGCGGCGTGCTGGTCAACAGACCGACACAGCCCAAAGGCAAACAACATGTCTCCTACGGCAACCTGAGGACCATCAGAGAATTCAAAGATTTCAAGCTGACGTTTGAGGTCAATGTGCCGGAGAAATCCAATAGCGGCGTCTATCTTCGCGGCATCTACGAGCTTCAAGTCCTCGATTCTTACGGAAAATCCCTCAATCCCCACAATATGGGCGCTATCTACAGCCGCATCACGCCGGCGGTGAGCGCGGAAAAACCGGCTCGGCAATGGCAAGCCTTTGATGTTACCTTGCTGGATCGGCATGTAACCGTGGTATTGAACGGGAAGAAGATCATTGACAATAAACCGCTGCTGGGCTGTACCGGCGGAGCGCTGTGGTCGGATCCGATGAGGCCCGGGCCCTTGTATCTGCAAGGCAATCATGGGGCGGCAAGTTTTCGGAACATTGTGCTAACACCGATCCTTAAAGAGTAGAGCTCGAAAGTGATGTAAGACCAAATAACGAGGACGATCCCAGCCCAATAAGGCATGGGGAACAGGTAAATAACTTAAAAAGGAAAGATGAAAGAGATGAAGATAAAGTCAAGTGTTCTGATCGTCACCATTGTTTTTTCCGTACCCTTAGCCAGCATGGCCGATGTGCGACCTGCAGGCCTGTTCACCGACAACATGGTCATTCAACGTGAAACGCAGGCCCCCGTCTGGGGATGGGCGGATGCTGGTGAAAAGGTGACTGTAACCGGCAGTTGGGGGGGATCTGCAACAACGACAGCAGACCAGGCTGGCAAATGGAAAGTGAAGCTTCAGACTCCTACAGCCGGGGGGCCGTATACAATCACCTTCAAAGGCAACAATACTGTTCAACTCAAAAATGTGCTGTCCGGTGAGGTGTGGTTGTGCTCGGGGCAATCGAATATGCAATGGCCTGTTTCCAAAGCGGATAATCCCTCTCAAGAAGCAGCCAATGCCAACTATCCGCAGATTCGGCATTTTTGGGTTGAGCGCAATGCGGTACTGGAAGAAACGGATGACTGTAAGGGGGATTGGAAAGTATGCTCGCCGGATACGGTCAGCGACTTTTCGGCCACAGCCTATTTCACGGGGCGCGAGCTTCACAAGCACCTGAATGTCCCGGTGGGACTGCTCACTTCCGCCTGGGGAGGGACCTGTGTCGAGGCCTGGACCCCATTTGCGGAGCAGGCGGACGATCCGTTTGCACTGAAGCGCAAAGCAGCCATGGATGAAAAAGCCAAGGATTACTCGCCCGAGAAAGCCCGGTCCCGCTATGACCAACAATTGAAGAACTGGAAGAAAAAGTTCGCTCAGGCAAAAGCCCAAAAGAAGCGGGCCCCGCGCCGTCCGAGGCTTCAGGGCGATCCTCGTTTGAATCCAAACTATCCCGGCAATTTGTATAACGGCATGATTCATCCGCTGTTGTCTTTTGCCATCAAGGGGGCCCTCTGGTATCAGGGCGAAGCGAATGCAAAAAATCTGGCCTCCGCGGAGCATTATCGTGTTCAGTTGGACCGCATGGTTCGCAGTTGGCGAAAGGAATGGGGGCAGGATTTTCCCTTCTATGCCATCCAGTTGCCGAACTTCAAAGAGCCACAGGTACATCCGGTGGAATCAGAAAACATCTGGCCGGTGGTGCGCGAGAGCTTTGTCCATGTCGCTCAAAATACGCCCGGGGTGTCAACCTGCGCCATGATCGATATTGGGGAAGCCGAGAATATCCACCCCAGGAACAAACAGGATGTCGGCCGCCGCATGGCCTCGATGATTCTGAACAAGACGTACGGGAAAGATTCTCCGACGACTCCGTTTATGAAGTCGTTTGCCGTTGAAGGGGATCGGATCGTTGTCAAGTTTGACTACACCGGCTCAGGGCTTGTGGTCAAGGGGGACAAGCTTAAAGGATTCGCGATTGCCGGAGCGGATAAACAGTTTGTTTGGGCGGAAGCCCGAATCGAGCATCGTGACGGGGAAGATTGCGTGGTGGTTTCTTCCAAAGCGGTTACGAATCCGGTTGCCGTACGGTACGCGTGGGCGGACAATCCCGTAGGATGCAATCTCTACAGTAAAGAAGGATTTCCAGCATCACCATTTCGTACAGATACGTGGGGCGTAATATTGCAGCCTAAAAAGGTATCGAAGGGACCGGACCTCAGGATGTGATGATTGATAGGCATGACTTCAAGAGTAAAGACTTCAAGGAGCTGGAATGGTCCGGAATTACCCGTTTTTACCTGTCGATTTTCGATGAGTCAAGCAAAACCAGGATCGATCTCACCTCGAAAGAGGGGCGTGGAATGTTGAAATCGATTACGTTTCGGAATATTGTGCTAACGCCGATTCTGAAAGAGTAAAGTTCGAACATAGCATGAGGTTGAATAGATTTTTCTAAGAAGATAGGATGGAAACAAATGAGACAACAATCTGATTATTACAGTAAAGCGTCACGCATCCGTCGACGTCAGTTCCTGAGATCCTGTGCGGCCGTTGGAATGATCGCCGGTGGCACATCGGCAGTGCAGGCAATGTCAAAGCTTGCAGGAAACTCGATTGCTGACGCAGGCAGGCGTCCCAACATTGTCTTTATCCTTGCAGATGATCTGGGGTTCAGGGATGTCGGCTTCCAGGGGGGCAGGATCAAAACGCCGAATATAGATAAGCTTGCAGCCCGCGGGACTAAGCTGGACCAGTTTTACGTTCAGCCAGTCTGTTCGCCAACGCGGTCGAGCTTTATGACCGGACGTTATCCGATGCGTAACGGCATGCAGGTCGGGGTAGTGCGTCCATGGGCAAGGCACGGCCTGCCGCTGGAAGAACGAACGCTGGCCCAGGCACTTAAAGAAGCGGGCTATGTGACGGCGATACACGGCAAGTGGCACCTGGGACATCTCAATGATAAATACCTGCCCACGTCCCGCGGATTCGACAGGCAGTACGGCCACTACAACGGGGCGCTGGACTACTTTACGCATATCCGGGACAAGGGGCTGGACTGGAACCGAAACGATAAACCCCTGCTGGAAGAAGGATATATCACGGACCTGATCGGCAAAGAATCAACCCGGGTGATCGCCGAACACGACAAATCGAAACCCCTGTTTTTATACGTGCCTTTCAACGCCGTCCACAGCCCGTTCCAGGCACCCAACTCATACATCGACAAGTACTCCAACATAAAACAGAACAGACGCCGGATATACGCGGCAATGACGACTGCTATGGACGATGCGATCGGGCAAATAACAGACGCTCTGGAAAAACGAGGCATGAGCGAAAACACCCTGATAGTGTTCTGCTCGGACAACGGCGGTGCCGGATCGATAGCTGACAACGGACCTCTCCGCGGACACAAAGGGCAGCTTTACGAAGGGGGAATACGAGTACCGGCTGTTGCGATTTGGCCCGGTGTGCTGGGGGCGGGGACAGTCGTCGACGAACCGCTTCATATCGTCGATATGTATCCGACCTTTATAAATCTGGCAGGCGGTTCACTTAAACAACCGCTACCCATCGACGGCAAAGACGCATGGCCTGCGATCACCAATGGAAAACCAACCCCGCATGAAGAAATCCTGCACAATATCACACCTGCAACAGGGGCGATCCGAGTCGGAGACTGGAAGCTGATATGGAACGGACAGATCACCGCCAATTACACAGGATCCAGGCCACAAAAAGACAAATGGGAGTTATTCAACATCGCAAAGGATCCTTACGAAAAGAACAACCTCGCCGATAAGCATCCTGAAAAATTCAAACAGCTAAAACGACGCCTGGATTATTACGCATCCAAAGCCGTAAAACCGAATATCCCACCGAACAGAATGCCCGCTGACTTCAAGGTCCCAAAAGCCTGGGGACATCCGGACTGACAACTTTAATCAAGTAGGGGTTTTCGCAATCTATACGAGACATTTGTAAGATATGATGAACCGCAGATCACATGAAAGGGAGTAGCAAGAAATTGGATGATCCGGTCAAGCTTCCTGGTTTGATGTGAGGCGTGAATATTTCCGCTTCCATGTTTTTTTGAGAGATGAATATATGCAAGAAAATCGTGAATCTGCTAGTTTTCGGGATATTTTTATAACACCGACTATGAAAGTATAGAGTTTGAACTTTGTGCAAGATTGAAAAATCGTTCTAATAAGATAGGATGGAAACAAATGAGACAAAACTACGACCATTACAGTGAAGTGTCACAAATCAGCCGACGTCATTTCCTGAGGTCCTGCGCGGCCGTTGGGCTGGTCGCCAGTGGTATACCAGGAGTACGGACAATGTCAAAGCCGGCAGGAAAATCAGTTGCTAAAGCGAGCAGACGTCCCAACATTATTTTTATCTTTGCCGATGACTGGGGTTATGGAGATATTGGCATACACGGCAGCACATTCTGCAAGACACCCAACCTCGACCGGATGGCAAAGGAAGGGATCGACTTTCAACAGTTCACCGTCAACAATCCAGTCTGTTCACCCAGCCGGACGGCGGTGATGACAGGACAGTTCCCGGCGAGGCATTGTATTCACCAGCATTTTGCCTCGGTGGAGCACCATCAGAAAGCGGGAATGCCTGACTGGCTGGATCCTGGTCTGCCACTGCTTCCGAAGCTTCTCAAGGAGGCGGGCTATGTCACGGGGCATTTCGGCAAGTGGCATCTGACGAATCGTCATGTCCCGGATGCGCCGCTGCCGACAAAATACGGATATGACGAGTACGGCGCTTTCAACGTTCCCGGCGTGCAGATCAAGACGCCCGAGACGTGCCCGCGAACGGTTGATTTCATTCGTCGCCACAAGGATCAACCGTTCTTCATCAATGTGTGGCTGCATGAGACTCATACGCCGCACTACCCGCAGAAGGAATACATGAAGAAGTTTGAGTATCTTGACGAGCAAAAACAGGTATATGCATCTGTTGTGGCTGAGGCTGACGCTGGTATCGGAACTATTCTCGGCACGTTGGAAGAACTTGGGATAGATGAAAAGACGCTGGTGGTCTTCTCGTCGGACAACGGTCCGGAATGGACCGGTAAGCGCACGACCCAGGATGACAATTCCACCGGTCGGGGCCTTGGTACGTACTATTCGGTCGGGCAAACGGCCGGTCTAAAGGGCCAGAAACGCTCTCTTTTTGCCGGGGGTATTCGTGTTCCTTTCATTGCACGCTGGCCCGGGGTGATCCCGAAGGGCAGGATTGATCGAACCTCAGTTCTTACTGCCGTGGATCTCTTTCCCACGTTCCTCGAACTGGCCGGACAGCCTGTGCCGGCGAATATCAAACTGGACGGCGAGAGCATCTTCGCAGCACTCAAGGGTCTCGGATTCAAACGAACTCAACCCATTCACTGGGAATGGCGTGGAGGTCACGGGCCACCCTATCTGTGGCCCCACCTGGGCATTCGGGACGGCAAATGGAAGATGTTGATCAACCAGGAACTCAATCGCACAGAATTGTACGATATCGAAGCCGATTGGGCGGAGACGACCAATGCAGCAAGGGAGAATCCTGATGTGGTAAAGATGTTGACGAAGAAGACGCTGGCGTGGAAGAAGTCTTTGCCCACAGAACCGCCTGCGAATTGCTTTTCGAGGTTGCGGACGGAGCATCAGTAAGCTTAGTGACAGGATGTGTTTGCAGTAACATATTTTTTGCTTAATGGCATACAGGATTTCGTAATGAAAAGAAGAGATTTCTTGAGGAACACTATTACGGCGATTGGAGGGATTGCTCTGGGTAAACTCCCAAGCTCAGGATAAACTCAGGAGCGTATTTCAGCAGGTCTCACTTCGGCAAGCTCAGTGTAAACTCACAGGGGAGGCGGGGGAGAGATAGTTTTGAGTTTTAAGTGTTTAGTTTTGAGTTGGGATTGAGATTCTTCGCTTCACTTCGTTGCGCTCAGAATGACAACAAACTGGATTCGGTGCCTGCGAAGTAAACTATTCATTAACCGTAAGAGCGGGTTTTTCAGGAAGCAGGGCCTAATTTATGGCCGGGGCCGACGGTGTAGAGCCGCTTTTTCGGTTCGGGATTGACATGCGAGCAGACAATCTTACCGACAAAGATTATGTGGTCGCCGGCCTCGGTTTGCGAATCCAGCGTGCATTCGAAATTGGCAACGGCATCGGCAAGGAGCACGGAATCAATCTCTTTAGCCGGGGCGGTATTGCAATCGAATTCGGCGAATTTATCTACATCCCGACCGGACCTCGAGCCGAAAAACAAAGCCGCATCTGACATATCAGACGATGGATATACAATCGTAAAGCACTTCGAGTGCCTGATGGTCTCGATTGAGTAGTGCTTGCTCGCCACCGCTATCGCCATCATCGGCGGCTTGCCTGATACAATCATCGTCCAGCCTAACGTAATAGGATTGGCCCGGCCGTCTTTGTCTTTGGCGATAGCGATTACTATCTGCTCCGGGTACTTGGTCTTTATCGCTTGTGCATATTCAACTTGTTCTTGCATTGCTTTTCTCCACAATTGCCTGTAATATTAAGCTTGAAACAACCAAAGCTAAAATTATAAGTTCAAAGCCAATTATAACAAGGAGAAACAAGTGGACACAATAGGTTTTATCGGGAGCGGGAACATGGCCGAGGCCATGATAAAGGGCATCATAGCCGCCGGGGTTTTCAAACCTGAAAACATCTTTATAAGCGATATTCGAGACGAGAGGCTCAAGCTTCTGGCCGAAAACTATAACGTCGCAGGCTGTGAAAATAATAGCCGGCTCGCCGGCAAAGTTAATATCCTCGTGCTAAGTGTCAAGCCGCAAAATATGGCGGACGCCCTGAACAGTATATCCGACAAAGTCAGGCCGGAGACGCTTGTGATATCCATCGCAGCGGGAATAAAAGTCGCCAATATCACCGCCGTTCTCGGCGACATCGCAATTGTTCGTGTTATGCCGAACACCCCCGCTTTGATCGGTGAGGGAGCAAGCGCACTGTTCGCCAACGAAAAAGCAAAGCCCGTACTGCAAACGGCACTTTCGATTTTCTCATCGGTCGGCAAGGCCGTGGTCGTCGATGACGAAGGATTGATTGACGCCGTTACAGCCGTAAGCGGCAGCGGTCCGGCTTATTATTTTCTTTTGACCGAGGAAATGATAAAGGCAGCCGCCGGGTTAGGCCTGCCCGACGATATAGCCAAAGACCTCGTGCTCCAGACAGCAAAAGGCGCTGCTCTGCTTGCAGCAGAAGCTGACGACAGGGGTGAAAGCCCGGCAGAACTTCGCCGAAAGGTCACATCACCCGGCGGTACAACTGAAGCGGCCCTGAAAGTTTTCGAAGAAGGCAAATTCGGTCCTTTGGTAGACACTGCTATAAAGAAGGCATACGAAAGAAGCAGGGAGCTTTCAACCGGTAGTGGATAGCGTGCTTCGTCGCTTTCATCGCAATCCAAATCTTAAATACTAACGACTAACCACTAAATTGTCGTTATTGGACAATAATTGATTCAGATG
>JBARPZ010000621.1:0-1852 GCA_049643445.1 Sedimentisphaerales bacterium | reverse complement strand
CCAAAGCATCTGTTGTCCCCCACCAATTAGGGGACCCCATTTTGCGACTTATTGCAAAATGGGAACCCAGGCGTGAGCCTAAGCTCAATTGGTGCCGGACAAAATACATAAAACAAATCACAAAAGTATTCACAAAAATCTGCGTTTATTAAACAACTCTGAGTTGACTGTGTATTACACCTCCTTTCACAAGTCCCTCTCGAACTGTTAATTGAAATGCAATAATCATACCTCCGAAGAGCATACCTCTCACTCCGGATTCAATCCTCACTCCTTAATTGTTCAGCTTAAATTAGCTGAAAGACCTATAAAAATTTAGTAAATATGAAAATATAAGCACTTTTATTTATCTTTCTTATACAAAAAAAACACCGTTTCGTCAAGAAAAATTTTTCAACAATATGACAATTATGTGAAAAATCACGATTTTCAGCCATTTTTTGGACTTTCCGGTCCCTGCGTTTATTACCGCCCAAAAAGCAATCGGGGCCTATACCGAATCAATCAGTATAGGCCCCGAACTGATGCAAAACCAGGTGGCTAACCAACACTAACGATGGCTAACCAATATTAATTCTGATTATTCTTCAGTCGGCCACAGTATCTCTTCAAGGTATTGACTTGCTATGAGACTGTAGTCCTTGAGGTTAATCCACTGGCTGCCTTCTGGCTCACCTTTGTACACATCAGCCGGCGACGGAATCGGGATATGCAGCGTCGCCGCACCATTGGTACCCAGATACGCTACCTCTTCCGGTGATAGAGCATAGTCGTAGATGCGGACATCGTCTACTGAGCCTTGAAGCCACTTCTCCAGGGTAGTGCCATTGGGGTCTCTGTTGTCTGTTATCACTCCGATATAGGCATTATGCTGATGCGTCCCGGAAAGGTCGTATCCTGCAGGCAGGGGTTCGACCCAATCGTCATCAGTTAAACCGTCGATATACAGACGCAGATCGTTAACATCTCTCAGCCCGGCAACGTGATGCCATTCGCCATCGTTGATTACGCTGCCGTCGATCATTACCTTAGTGGCATTGTCATCGGTAATCAGGGTGACGCGGCCCTGGGTGCCTTGATTCTCATTTACATACAAACCATAGCGGTGTCCACCGTCATGATCTCCGCCCTTGGCGTAAATAACGCCCTTATCCCCTTCAGCACCGCCGCTCTGCGTAGTTTTCACCCACGCAGAGACAGTCCAATTGCCTGTCCCGAAGTCGAGGGCACAGGGGTCGGTCGGATTACCGCAGTTAGCAAAATCACCATCAGCGTACAGCCTCAGCACCTGGCCTCTATTGGCATCAGAAACCAAGGCCGCGTTGCCATTCGCATCAGCGTGGAAGCCACTGCCGGAGTAATCGTCGAAGTCACCGTCAAGCGGCCAGTACGCCACCAGGTTATCATCGTCGGGCTCTACTGTATCAATAACGTCGTCGCGTAACAGCCAGTCGGCTCCTACCAACACAAGGTCCTTTTCATCAACGATGCAGTCGTAAGGCTCGGCGATATCGCCAATCGGTTTTCCATACTGCCAAACGCATCTGGGCGGACAAGCACGAATATCATCAACGTAGAGGGCGCCTGAACCACCCGACAGAGGAACGTCCCGGTCGCCTAAGCCGATGCGAACCTTCTTGATACTGTCCAGGTTCACGCCGACAAAGTCCGTCAGAGGAATATTCCACTCCTGCCAGCTCGCCAGAGTCGCTGCATTGACATCATTATGCTCGATAACAGAAATATTGTTCAGAGTATCCTGCAGAGCCACATACAACTGCTCGGGAGCGTTAAGACCAATTTCGCCATCGACCCAGGGCTGGGTCCCCGGCCACGGATACGCATCCCAATT
>JBARPZ010000620.1:0-1995 GCA_049643445.1 Sedimentisphaerales bacterium | reverse complement strand
GTCATAAGGTCTGGGATTCCTGAATCCGATGTAGATTGTCTTGCCGTCGGGCGAAGCACAAAGTCCCTCAATATTAAGCCCGCTTCTTTTGGGTGCCAGATTTTCACGCTCCTGTTTTGAAAGCTTTGATGAATCAAATCTTGTAGCCTGAGCTAATCCCAACTGGTGTGCCGGATAGCTTTTAACCAGACTGTGGATGAGTGTTCGGCAGGGGATTCCTACGGGCTGGATTGTAATGTTTCCATTTTCGATTCTAACAGATGTGGCGAAAAAGCGATATCGGTTCGGCCGTATTTTCCCATCCTTGTTTCTACCGTGCGAGCTTATCCAATAGATGGTATCGCCGATCCTCGCTGCCCCCTCGATGTCGACCTCAGGGTGTTCCTGATAAGTATTAAGGAACTGTGTCAGGTCATAGAGGAAAACAGGTAGGCCGGAACCATTAATGTTATAAGCCCTCAGCACGTTGTTCTCGTCATCGGCCACGATGAACATCTCCTCACTAACGGCAATTGCGGCGGAAGAATCACTGGTTCCACGATAAACGAGAACTTCTTCAAGCGGCTCGTTATGAGCGGAACGGGATATAGCGCCAACTTCGTTTTGGGACAGGTTGCAAGATGCCGGCCCGCTGAATATCAACAGAAAAAACACGATTTTGCTGGTAACTTTCATTTCAGGCTCCATTTCCATCCGGGATTTCCCGGAACAGCATCTCTGTCGATACTTCGCTTCATCAAAAAAACTTCACTACCGCTTCTGCTCTGTACAAAAACCGCCACACTGTCCCATAATACCATTTTTCGATACGTAATAACAGCCCCTTGTGAATAAAAATATTCTTATTTGGTGCGCCATACCTACTCTGTGGCCGGATTTTGCTTGAATAGCAGCCTAAGATGTGCTACAATCTATGTAGGTTAATTGAGGAAACAGGGCAGGGTGTGCACCGGTGGTGATGGAAGCCCCGTTTTTTCGGAATATCAGGTTAATATCTTTGGTGCAGTCTCTTTCTTTTGACTGCAGACAAATCAGACTCATAGTAAACGCTATGGCTGGCAAATACTGTGTTAGGAGAGAAGTGGTTATGCTTGAAAAAATAAAAAAGTATCGTCGAAACTGTATTTGTGTATTCTTGACAATTTCGCTGTTTGTCTCGCCTCTAACCGTTGGTGCCGAACAGACGGCTCCAAAAACGGGACGGGAGAAGATGAAAACAAGGGTAACAATCAGTTACACAGAAACACCCATCGAGACCGTACTAATGGATTTGGCCGACAAGGTGGGGATTAACATTATCAAAAGCTCTAAAGTTACCGGCGATGTTACGGTAAAAGTAACCGATGTGCCCCTCGAAGAAGCCCTGATACATATTCTTGCCGTGCATGATTGTACATACATAGCTACTGAAAATATGATCAGGGTTTTTCCGCTTCCTCCTCAGACTGAACATAAAGAGCAGCAAGTTACGAGAATTTATAAAATCACTTATGCAGATGCTAACGAAGTGTATGAAGCTTTGAAGAAATTCGTTTCAGGCAAGGCCGAAATAGGATTCAACAAAGGCACCAGCCATATAATGATTACGGATACCGAAGACAAAATCAAACCCATAGACAAATTTATCGAGCAGGTAGACACCATAACCTCGCAGGTGCTGGTCGAAGTAAGAATCTATGATGTAAGCACAAAAGAAGGCTTCGAATTGAGCCCGGATTGGCATTTCGGCCGCAATGCTCCCTACACTGCGGACACAATCCTCGTGCCGGACCAAATACAGACATTTGAAGTTGGACCGGAGACCACGGGATTCAGTGAGAATGTACTTAATGAATATTATAATTATACCTACGGGATTGACATTGTCAACGCGAAAGATACACAGTTACAGGAGAATGTGACTACAGAATCCGGGAGAACAGATATTGAAAGGACGTATGAGAACCCCGGAATCATAACTACAAACCGTCGCAGGAAACCCTTTGCAGGCGGCTC
>JBARPZ010000619.1:0-4233 GCA_049643445.1 Sedimentisphaerales bacterium | reverse complement strand
TCCGGAAGGTTTTTTGGGCAGTCTGTCATCCGCTATAAGTGTTCCGTAAAGTACACACAATAACAGTACAGATACATGTTTGATTCTGAGCATGAATAGTCTCCTCAATATCATCGTTTTGTTGGTTAAATGGCTATATTTTAAAAGCGGCAATTTTCTCCTTTAGTGCCCGGCAGGCTGCTGTAGGGTCGGCTGCTTCGGTAACCGCAGAGCAAACCGAGATACATCCGGCCCCGGCCTCCAAAACCTCTCCCACATTATCCGGCGTTATACCGCCGATAGCAACATGACCGATGCCCGTATCTGCAAGCTTTTCCAGGCCCTGCTTGACGTAATCCAGACCGACAGGCGCGACACCTGGCTTGGTGGGCGTGGGAAAGACCGGCCCCAGACTGACGTACGTTGGCACCTCCTTACAGGTGGCCTCCAGTTCTTTGATTGAATGCGTACTCTTGCCTATAATTAACGGAGATAACTGGAGCTTGCGAACCTGCTCAACGGGCAGGTCATTTTGTCCGAGATGCACGCCATCCGCACCAGCCGCAACCGTGATATCCGCTCGGTCGTTTATTACGCTGAGAACGTCACCGGCTTTGCATATCTGCACGAATTCTGCGGCAAGTGCAAAGAGTTTATCATCGTCGGCGTCCTTTGCCCGCAGTTGAATACAATCGGCACCACCGGCCACGCATTTGTGGGTTAAAGAAATGACATCGGCAGGCAAATTGCTTGTTATTATCACATACAGCCGGACCCGTTTGAATTTCTCGGCCGGCTCGCTGAAGACAACTATATCCTTCTCAAGTGTATAGGCGTCATATCGCAATTTTTCCATTGTCTCGGCTGCGTTGGGATTTATCGCCTGCGTTACCTCGGCAAGTGTCCGCAGCGCCTCGGTTAAGCGTTTACATCCTGCTGTAAAACTGTCCCGCAGGTCCGTGCGTTGAAGCTGTTTATCGACCCTCCGGCCGACACCGACATCGCCGGGCGTATCCCTGCTTGCGATAAGCCGGCCTGCATCGAGTTTGGTGATAGCCGCTGAAAGCTCGTGACGGAACTGCTTGGCACGCTCGGTAAGCAGCACCGAATTCAAGGCAAATCGGCAATAGTCTTCGACTACCCGAATCGCCTCGCGACTGCGATTGAAATTCGCATCGATAATTCTATAAACGGCTTGCTCCATAACGGCTATGATTATACGCCCTCAAACCGCTCTTGAGTAGCAAAAAATAATGCTAAACACCCCCAAAAGCATGATTTTGCAGCGATAGTTACAAGAAATCACCGACCTGGCTGTTACTACTTGACCGGTTTTCCCCCGCCTTTGTCTGTCACTTTGATTGTATCTTTTGCCTCAAATATTGTGCCGTCCGTAAATTGACCGGTTATTGTCAGTTCAACCTCGCCGACATCAAGTATGCTCTGAAAATCTTCGCGGCTGAACCTGGCTATCGCAACTTGCTCTTGTTCATCGACTGAAAGTGACACAGCTTGGATTTCGTTTTCGAGAATGACGCTGTTGGGTTCTATGTAAACGACGTTGTATTGCTCGGGGAGCCAGACATAACAGGTTATCCAGTTGCCCTTACTTGCCAGATTGATGGTGCGTGGGACAATCCTGGCCTCGGCTTGTATGGTGGGGCTGTACTCGTATACTCCCATATCGATTCTGTTGCCGAATATGCGGGATCTGCCATCCAAATCTGTCTCATTTGGTTCAGGTATATAATTCGGGTCGCCTGCATCGATGCAGGGGGAATCAGGCAAAAGGTGATAGTCCCCAAAGTCAATTAATCTGCAATAGTAAAGCTCTTTTATTTCTTCATCGGACAACCGTCTATTGAAAATCCTTACGTCATCAATATTCCCACTGAAATGATGGTCTGGTCCTTGATTAAAACGATTTATAGCACCTATTTTAAAGTCATTTGTATTTATTTCTCCAAGGCCGTAAATATTTTGCCCTGGGAATCCTTTTATACCATTTCTAAAGACATTCACATCATTTCCTTCACGGACACCCACGACGTTATGCCATTCATCTCCCCCAATATAGGCGTTTCTGAGTGCCGTTGCGGTACGAGCCCCTCTGTCTCTCACAAGGAATTTGATTCCTCGCCAATCTTGATCAAGCTGGAATAGAATCGAGCTACCAGTCCGGTCGCTATATGCAACAATAACATTGTAACCTGAGGAAAGTGGTTCCGCCTTAATCCAAGCTGAAACCGTATAAATCTTTTCCAAATTAAGTCCATTCACTTCAGGTACATCAACATAACCTGAACCATAAAACTCCAATGCGCCATCGATTCGTCCACTTGTCCATACTGCTTCATGGATCACTCCGTGATTTTCTCCTATTGAATCATGTACTGTTGTTCCACTCCCTTCGTCTAATCTCCAATGAGCAACTGTTCCGGGAATCGGTTCGGGGAATCCAGGATATGCGAATCCCGGTTCTACGTCAATATTACCCGAGCCTTGCCAGCCGTCCTTTATATCACTATAGGTAACCAAGATTTCTGAATCCTGGTTGTACCAGATCTCATCGCCCCCATCCCACATGATGCAGTTAGTTGCCCATAGTTTGCTCGGGTATTTTTTATTGTGAGTGTAGCATTCTATTGCTCTTCCTTGAGGTGCTGAATTGCCGGCAAATGTGCAGTTTTTAAGAATTGCTTCGCAATTGTACAGGTTCGAAATACCACCTCCAGCGCAGTTAGAGGAGTTTCCTTCGAATAAACAATTGATAAACGTTGAACTTGCCTGGTTGGCAACACCACCACCACGCTCAAGTGCAAAGTTTCTAATGAACGCACAGTTTACAAAAACTGGATTTCCTCTAATCATATATGCGCCACCACCATAGACTCCTTTAGCTATATTGCCATTGAAGACACAGTTTGTAATCTCAGGATTGCCGGAACAGTAAATGCCACCTCCGTCTCCAGAATGAGCATTATTGTTTTCAATTCTGCAATTGGTTATCTTTGGATTGCTCATGATACAACAGATTCCACCCCCATCCCCAAAAGCCGTACAAGCATAATTATTAGTAATCAAGCAGTTACTAATAGTGAGGTCGTCACAATACTCGCAGTGTAATCCTCTGCCTCCATGAATATTGGAATGCTCGATTATACCACCGCTTTCATAATAATAGACCGATCCATCCCAATTGGCAGAATTGTTTGTTATTGTGCAATAACGTATTATTGTATTACTGTTAATGCAGCAAATCGCTCCCTTTGAAAAAGCCAAGTTACCAGTTATTGCACAATGGCTCAAAGTGGGGGATCCGTTATAGCAGTAGAGAGCAGAACCATACCTATAGGTAGAATTGTTCTTCAATTTGCACTGCATAATCGTTGGACCGCTGTTGGAGATATATATCGAACCGCCATTTTCGGCATATCCGTTCATGATGGTAAGACCGGCGAGAACCGAATTTGCATCTTCCCCGGCATGAAAATGGAATCCTCGATGCGGCTCTTCTTCTGTCCCGTTGCAATCGATTATTGTAGCAGCCACAATATCAGGATTATTAGGGTCGATACTGCGGATAGTGATGGCTTTGCCGTTATAATCAATATCACGGTTACCGGCACCGGTATATGTACCGGGCTTAACTTCGATAATATCGCCATTATTGGCATCGTTGATTGCCGCTTGAATATTATCGAAATCCGCGGGGCCATCGTCATCGACGGTGATTATTCTTGCCTGGCAGGGAAAGGCGAAAAGCAGCCATATAAAGACCAGAACTATTTTTTTCATAGTACAAACCTCCGCTGTTAAAAGTTGTATAAAACGATTATATACCTTTGGCAGCAGCAACGCAAGCGTTTTTTTACGAATTTTTATGCCGGCTATAGCGAAATAGACAAAAGCGAAACCGCAATACCTCGGCCTATGTGCGGCCGTGTGAAAAGGACTCGCTGAAATCTGTGCCGCAAGGCCGGCAGATTATTTCTTGACTTAAATCTTAGGAGCAATAGTATAGGATTTAGTATTGATTTTGAAAGAATTGTCAGGAGTTGGTGCAGAGCAAGTGTAACAGGAAAGGTGGAGCTATGGATTGGCCAGGTGATGTCTTCAGTATAGTATTAGCCGTCGTTTTGGGTGCGGCAATTGGTGTTGAGAGGGAATTCAGCGGTAAAGCGGCAGGACTTCGTACGAACATCTTAATCTGTCTGGGCGCAGCGGTTTTTACCATAATCTCCAAACAAATGG
>JBARPZ010000618.1:0-3956 GCA_049643445.1 Sedimentisphaerales bacterium | reverse complement strand
GAAAGCGATTAGACTATCTGATTGTGGGCAAGGTTGAAAAAAAACCGATAATAGGAATATTGGGCGGTATCTGCTCCGGCAAAAGCACCGTCGCGGGTGAGTTTGCCAAATTGGGCTGCGGGCTTATTGATGCCGACAGGATAGCCCATGAGCTGCTCGATAGAAAAGATATAAGGGAAAGGGTGGTCGGTCTTTTTGGCCGGGCCATCTTAAATTCCGAGAAAAAGGTTGACAATAAGAAATTAGCTGATATAGTTTTTTCCGATATCGATAAGCTCTCATCACTTAATGGAATAATTCATCCTTTTGTTCTGGAAAGAGTTGAGAAGCTTATAAAACAATATGAAGGAGAAGATCAGGTCAAGGCAATCGTGCTGGATATGCCGTTATTGGTTGAAGTCGGATGGGACAAACGATGCGATAAACTCATTTTTGTCGATTGTAAACGGGAATTGAGGATTAAGAGGTCGAAAAAAAAGGGATTTTTTGACGAAAATCAGTTAAAAATTCGAGAAAATTTTCAGATTTCTCTGGACAATAAGGTTGCCATCACCGATAATACCATAGATAACAATTCTGGCTTCTCGGCATTGGCCAAACAAATTGCTAATATTTTCTCTTGTATAATTGACAAGTGGGGTTTATCGTAGAACACTCTTATTAGTGTTACGCGTTCCTGATATAGAAAAATTTTATTTTTTGTTTTACTACTCACAGCTCAAATCCTGCTGAATTCCCACGGGATAGTATCACGGTGGAATCACAGAGTATTGTAAGAAAAAGGAGCAATAATGGCTAAAGATGCTGCAAAATCTCAGAAGAAGGCAACAAAGAAACGCAAATCCTCAAAAAAGAAGAAAGCTGCCGCAGAACAGCCGGAGCCTGTTGAACAGACGGAACAGGTAGAAGAACAGGTAGAGGAAAAGACTGACACTGCAACAGCTACAGTTGAGGAGACCGCCAGTGTCGAGACCAAGGACGAAACTAAGAACGAAGCCCAGCTTGCCAAGGAAGCTGAAGAAGAGTCCACACACGCTAAATACGAGCGGATCAAAAAAGGGAACTTGTATTTGACGGATTTGCAGAAATTGACCGTTGCCGAGCTTCATAATCTTGCCAAGAAAGAGGGCATCATAGAATACAGCGCCCTTAAAAAGCAGGATTTGATTTTCATAATTCTCAAAGAGCGCATTCGCCAAAACGGCCTAATGTACGGCGAAGGCGTGTTGGAAGTGCTGCCGGACGGCTATGGATTTCTGCGAAATCCGAGTTATATGTATCTGTCGTCGTCGGACGACATATATGTCTCACCGTCTCAAATCAGGCGTTTTGGCCTGCGAACGGGAAACATTGTATCGGGTCAAATAAGGCCGCCGAAAGAATCGGAGAAGTATTTCGCCCTTCTGCGCGTTGAAGCGATAAATTATGAGCCCCCCGATAACCTTGCGGAAAAGGTCGTATTCAGTGATTTGACGCCGTTGCATCCCGAGGAACGTTTTATACTCGAGACCACATCAGAAGAGCTGAATATGCGAATATTTGATTTGGTAACGCCGGTGGGGAAAGGTCAGCGTGGTCTGATTGTTGCTTCACCACGTACCGGCAAGACGATTCTATTGCAAAAAATGGCAAACGCCATCAGTACAAATCATCCCGAAGTAAAACTGATAGTGCTGCTGATTGACGAACGTCCGGAGGAAGTTACGGAAATGCAGCGAAGAACCGCTGATGACGTTGAGGTTATAAGTTCCACTTTCGACGAGCCGGCGGCAAGGCACTGTCAGGTAGCTGAAGTCGTTATCGAAAAGGCAAAGCGAATGGTGGAGTATGGAGAAGATGTCGTAATTCTGCTGGACTCGATAACCCGCCTTGCCCGTGCCTACAATTCCGAAGTGCCGCACTCGGGTAGAATCCTGACCGGTGGTGTTGATGCCAGCGCGATGCAGTTGCCCAAGAAATTTTTCGGCGCAGCAAGAAATATAGAAGAGGGTGGTTCGCTGAGCATCTTCGCAACTGCATTAATTGAAACCGGCTCAAAAATGGACGAGGTGATTTTCGAAGAGTTTAAGGCGACCGGAAACATGGAATTGCACCTCGACAAGAAGCTCGTTGACAGACGGACCTGGCCGGCTATCGACATCAGCCGAAGCGGAACCAGAAGGGAAGAATTGCTGCTCGATCCGAGGGAGCTTAAGCTTGTATATCGCCTGCGAAGGGTCCTTAGCGAATTGAACCAGATTGAAGCAGTCGAATTACTCAAGAACAGGCTTGCCAAGTGCCGTACTAACGCCGAGTTCCTGATGACAATGAACCTCGACTAAGTAACAGCGGATAGCAAAAACCAAACACCATATACTGGTTCATAAGCGGCAAACATAATGTCTGCTTTACATTCCTGTCAGGGTTTACTAAAATATTAATTCCGAAGTATATTTATGATGGGATTTTTTATAAGCAATTGTCTAAATCGGACAGGTTATGGCCGAGCAACTTTCAAAAGCTTACGAGCCTAAGACTACAGAGAAGCTGGCGAACGAAATCTGGTTTTCGCATTCGTATTTTCACGCCGAGCCACCGCCGGATGGGAGCAAGTCCGCCCAGAAGTCTTATACAATCGTGATCCCGCCACCCAACGTTACCGCCCCCCTGCACGTCGGGCATGCGCTGAATAATACGCTGCAGGATGTTTTGATTCGTTTCCGCCGAATGCAGAAATACAACACGCTATGGATGCCGGGGACCGACCACGCCGGCATCGCTACTCAGACAGTTGTTGAAAAGCGAATTTTGTCGGAGGAAGGCAAGCGACGAACGGATTTTGCACGCGAGGAATTTGTCGGCCGCGTGCAGGCATGGAAAGACGAATACGAAGCGCGGATTATCGAACAGCTAAAAGCGATGGGCTGTTCCTGCGATTGGCAGCGAACCCGCTTCACAATGGATGAGGTGTGTGCGAAAGCTGTGCGTGCCGCCTTTTTCAAGCTCTTTAAGGACGGTCTGATTTATCGAGGCAAAAGGCTGGTCAACTGGGACACGGCTACGCAAACCGTACTGGCCGATGACGAGGTCGAGCATGAGACAGTAAAGGGGCATTTCTGGTACTTGCGGTATCCGCTTGCCGAACCGGTTGAGATTGATTGTGGCACGGCCTTCCAGGCCGTGAGTCCAACAGACGTCCCGTCCGTGTTTGTTAGCGGCGATGAAGTGCGTAAACGCCATGGTGCTTACCTTCCCCACTGGACCCGAGGCAGCGCGACATATGCCATAACGTTCCGTCTGGCCGATTCACTACCCGACGATGCCCTTGAATGTTGGCGCATGGAGCGGGCTCAGATCATTCAGCGAGCCGAGGAGCAAGGCCGTGAACCCACTCAGCAAGAGCGGCGCGAGCTTGCTCAGCTCTATTCCAATCGCGTTGAGTCGCATCTCAATGCAGGGCACGGGCAATGCTATCTGCGGGATGCGCGGATTGCTGAATTGGTTCAGAATGCCATGAAGCACTTTGACGGCGAACGATACGACCTGATTGCATGGGCTGTCATGCCCAATCATGTTCATGCAGTCCTCAAGCCGGATAAAGGGATTGAGCTTCCAGACATCCTACATTCCTGGAAATCCTATACGGCAACCAAGGCCAATGAAGTGCTGGGGCGCAGCGGAGCGTTCTGGCAAAGTGAGTATTACGACCATCTCATTCGGGACGAAAAGGACTTCATCCACCAGGTGAACTACGTCCTGAGTAATCCAAGTAAGGCTGGGCTTGAAGAGTGGCCTTGGGTAGGTGTGAAGATGGATGATGTGTCCAGTCCTCATGGTCATGTCACTATAACACATGTTACTGTCGCTACTACCCGGCCTGAGACGATGCTTGGTGATACAGCCGTTGCAATGAATCCCACTGACCCGAGGGCCAGCGCTTTGCTTGGTAAAAAAGTGCGACTTCCAATCGTGGGCCG
>JBARPZ010000617.1:0-2183 GCA_049643445.1 Sedimentisphaerales bacterium | reverse complement strand
CGAACGGTGATATCGGCCACGCCGTAATGGCTGGCGGACAACTCGCAAAACGGCGGGAAAAAGAAGTGCAGCAGGCAGCCAAAGCATTGGGTATCGACGAAACTCAGGTCCTCGACATCCATGATGGTGAGCTCATGCCGACACTCGAGAATCGCAAGACATTCGTGCGTCTCATCCGGGAATGGAAAGCCGACATCGTTATGGCGCACCGTCCCAACGACTACCATCCCGACCATCGCTACACGGGGATACTTATGCAGGATGCCGCATTTATGGTAACGGTAAAGTTTTTCTGCACAGATGTCCCGCAGTTGGCAAAAAATCCGGTCTTCCTGTATCTCTCGGACAATTTTCAAAAGCCCAGTCCCTTTGAGCCGGGCATTGTCGTTGCGATTGACGATGTATTTGAAAAGAAGGTGGACGCTCTATGGTCTTGCCAGTCCCAGATAGAATCTCTCTGGGCCACAGGCAACTTCGAAAAGGTTGTCCCTGTCCCGAAAGACCCGGCCGGTCGCAAAGAACGTCGCCGACAGCTTAGCAGACGATTTGAACGACGATGGGAATCCGTCGCAAATAAGTATCGGCCAAAATTGATTGAGCTTTACGGCGCCAAAAAGGGCAAAAACGTAAAGTACGCCGAGGCATTCGAGCTGTGTGAATACGGCCGAAGGCCATCAGCCGAAGAGCTAAAAAAGCTCTTCCCGTTCTTCGGACGATAAGATTTAAACTTGGCAATCTCAAATAATGGTTAGATAATATGTAGGCCATCCTTTCATCGGTTATGATTTGTAGTTGTTAAAAAGAAATCGTAACCATAAATCGAAAGGAATGGCCATGAGAAAAAGACTATCAAAAAAACAGATGTTCTTCAACAAAATTAACCTCACAAAAGACGACGATGTCTATGTCGGCATCGATGCACACAAGGAATCATATAGCGTGGCAATTTGGCTCAATGATGCCCCTGCCATAGACTTTGTTATGCCCGCTGACAATACAAAACTTGTCAAATTCCTCGAAAAAGTTCGCATCGGATTGAACATGGTCGTCTATGAAGCGGGCCCAACAGGATATACTCTGGCACGTTACCTGCAGAAGGCAGCTCTTCCAATAAAGGTTGTCGCTCCCTCAAAGACTCCAAGACAATCCGCAAGAGATTCAAAGACCGACTGCCTCGACGCCAGGACACTGGCAAAGTATGCCGCCAAAGGGCTCTTAAGGGCTATTGCCATACCCACCAGACAGCAGGAAGCTGACCGTCAGCTCACCCGAACCAGAGAACAGATGGTCTCCAAACAATCACGTGTAAAGCTCCAAATCAAAAGCTTCCTTCTCCAATACGGTATCAAACAGCCCCCGTCGCTGCGAGCATGGTCGGCAAACGCCGTCAGAGAACTTAACGCACTAAAACTATCAAAACAGCTAAGATTTTGCCTTGATGTACTCGTCGAAGAACTGCAGTTCCTGCAAAACCAACTCTCGATAATTGAAGATCAGCTAAAAGAGATATTTGGCAGGCAGAGGCATGCACAAAAAGTTGACCTGCTCCAAACACACCCAGGCATCGGACCGGTCATTGCCAGACAGTTCAATGCCGAAATCTTCGCACCCAAAAGATTCAAGCACAAAACAGAACTGGCAAAGTATGTCGGCTTATCTCCAACTATTATCCAGTCCGGCCAATCTCTACGGGACGGACCGATCACAAAAACCGGCCGACCGGAACTGCGATCTAATCTCATCCAAGGCGCATGGATATGGATAACAAGAGATCCCAAAGCCCGTAAGACGTTTCTGAGAATACTTCACAACACGGGCCACAAGAACAAAGCTGTAACGGCCATGGCAAGACGCCTGGCAATCCACATGTGGAAAATGATTTGTGACAACAAACCATATATAAATGCTGCATAGAAAGGATTTACTTGAAAACTCGACTCATTGCCGTTGACTGACTGTTAGGCTCGAAATCGCCTGGATGACTACGTGGCGGGGCTTGTGCGTAAGAGCACGAAGTTAGATTGTAGCATTCACGCGACAAAAGCGAATCATTAACCTGTGCCGCGAGCACGTATAGCAGACTGAGCCGCCAACAGCAGTTCAACAGCAGGAAAGGTATGCACATGTAAGAATACCAAAAAAGTCAATCATAACCGTTGACGGCTGGCCTCATAGCAGCCCCG
>JBARPZ010000616.1:0-1995 GCA_049643445.1 Sedimentisphaerales bacterium | reverse complement strand
GAAGAATGTTCAGTGTTCCTGACTGTATCCATTGGTGCCTCCTGAGTATCTCAGTTACCGGCAGAAATCCGCGACGTTGTTCGGCCACGCCACGGGCGCCAAGTATACAGCATGACCGCCGAAAAGTCCAGCGGAAAACCGGGGCTGAGTTATGAGTTAAGAGTTATGAGTTATGAGTTAAGACTGATGTTCCGGAGCCGGAAGCGCGTCGGAGTGTCATGCTTCAGACGGAATTGGACTTTTCCCCGGTTTGTGTTAGTATGTAACTCACAAGGAGAACAAGTCCATGACAAAACCACGCCGTCGCTTCTCGCCCGAAGAAAAAGTCCGCATTCTGCGCCGCCATTTACTGGACAAGGTCCCGGTGTCGGACCTGTGTGATGAGCTCGGTCTGAGCCCGAACGTGTTCTATTCCTGGCAGAAGGGCTTCTTCGAAAACGGGGCAGCCGCCTTCGCCAAACGCACCGATTCCCGAAGCCGCAAACTCGAGCAGCAAAACCAGGCCCTCCAGGCGAAGCTGGCCCGCAAGGACGAGGTCATCGCCGAGATCATGGCCTCCCACATCGAGTTAAAAAAAAATCTTGGGGAGACCTGAAACGCCGGTGGGCGCAGCCCGACGTCCGCGACGAGGTCATCGATTACGTGCACAACTGGTCCGACAAAACAGAGATTTCGGCGCCGCGCCTGGTAGGCTGGATCGGCATCAGCCGCAGCAAGTACTACGACTGGCGCAAGCGCTACGGCGAGGTCAACGAGCACAACGCGTTGGTCCCTCGCGACTACTGGCTCGACGACCGGGAGGTCGAGGCCATTGTGAACTTCCAGCAGGAGCATCCGTTGGCTGGCTACCGCCGGCTGACCTACATGATGATCGATGCCGACGTAGTGGCCGTCAGCCCCAGCAGCGTCTACCGCGTGCTGCGCAAGCACGACCTGCTTGCACGCTGGAACCGCAGTCCCTCGAAGAAGGGCACGGGCTTTGTGCAGCCGACCGCACCGCACAAACATTGGCACGTAGACATCACTTATGTCAACGTCTGCGGCACATTCTTGTACCTGTGCAGCCTGCTCGACGGCTTCAGTCGCTACATCGTTCATTGGGAGATCCGCGAGAAAATGACCGAATGCGATGTTGAGACAATCATACAGCGGGCCAGGGAGACATTCCCGCGAGCCCGCCCCCGGATCATCTCCGACAACGGCCCGCAGTTCATCGCCAAGGACTTCAAGCAGTTCATCCGGCAGTGCGGGATGACGCACGTGAGAACCTCGCCGTACTATCCGCAAAGCAACGGCAAGCTTGAGCGCTGGCACGGCACGCTGAAAACCGAGTGCATCCGGCCGGGCACGCCACTGTCGCTGGACGACGCCCGGCGGATCGTAGGGCGGTATGTCAGGGACTACAACACGCAACGGCTGCACAGCGCCATCGACTACATCGCCCCGAAGGACAAACTCGAAGGCCGGGCCGAAGCGATCCTGACCGGCCGCGAGGCCAAGCTGGCAGCGGCCAGAGAGCAGCGCCGCGTCAAGCGGCAGCAGGATCGGCTCAGTCAGGCATTGAAAAACCGAAAGGAGGTCGCTATAATACCCTCAGCCGGTGAAACGGAAGCGAGACTTGCTGGAGAGCAGCTCGCCAGGGATAACCGGTCGGGTGGCGACGGGCATCCGTCCGGGGGAGTCGGGCCAACTGGCTCCCCCCACCCATCTTGCGGGTCTGCCCGCCAGGGATGCTCGGAGCTTCCCCCATGCCTTCTTAAACTCCGACTTGCCGAAGGCAAGTCGTCTCTTATTCTGGAGCCGGAATTGTCCAATTCACGCTGAACCAGTACAGCAGAGGCTTCTGTGGCGTGATGTTCAGCTCGTCAAGTATCCGGCCTACGGTAGTCACGCTCAGTTCTATCTTCATTCTCTGCTTGATCAGCTCGGCTGTGATCTGCCGCGTCCACAGGCCGTAATCCAAGGCGTACTGGCGGGGGTCCTTACCACATATCC
>JBARPZ010000615.1:0-23213 GCA_049643445.1 Sedimentisphaerales bacterium | reverse complement strand
GGTTCCTGACGGGCAAACCGGTCGTTACCAAAGATTATATTGCCGAGTTTAACAACCTCGTTCGGCCGGTTGCTGACGAATCCCTGAACGCAGCGCCTGTATATAACAAAGCCCTCGAAGTGTTTGAAGAGCTCCCTCGTGATATCTCTGATGTATTGGGGAAAATATATTATGAAGTGACTGAAGAAGATAAACAGCTTATAGGAAAATGGTTGACTGACAATGACGAAGTGCTTGAGCTTGTTGTTGCCGGTTCCCGGAAGCCATATTACTGGCAGCATTACGAAGGCGAGGATATGCTTTCCGTACTTTTGCCTCACCTTTCCGGCTGTCGCAATCTGGCTAAAGCTCTTTGTCGGCGGTCGCGGCTTCTTGCCGAAAAGGGCCGATACGAAGAGGCTTTTAGCGATATAAAAGTATGTTATCGTTTCGGGCGGCATGTAAAAGGAACCAAGCTTGTTCTTGTTGAACAGCTTGTAGGTATTGCCATCGAAGCGATTGCGGTTGGGAATCTGCGCCATATTCTAAGTGAGCATGAGGTAGACTCGGAAACACTTACAATGTTACAGAGAGACCTTGAACAGATAATGACCGGCGAAGAATTTGCTATGAGTTTTGCCGGTGAAAAGATGTTTATATACGATGAGATACAGCGATGCTTTACAGAAGACCAATTTGGTGGAGGCCATTTGTATCTTAGCCGAATAAGTCAGGTAAGTTCTGGCGGCGATGAATCGGTACCTTCGCTTCAGGATTTCATTTTGGGTACGATTTTTGAACCCGAAGCGTGGCCGGTAATGGTAAAAGTCTTGTTCTTCCATCCTAACAAGCAGCAAACCCGGGAGGCGACCGACAGGTTTTATGCCTACTGTGAGACAATCGCCCAAAAAACACCTGCCCAGATCAGGAAACAGGGCATAAATGTGGAAAAAGAAACCATGAAAATCATCAAGGATAATGTGTTTTTAGATATCCTTGCTCCCGCTCTTCAAAGGGCATCTGAAATAGGACAACGACACAGGACCAATGTGGAAGCAACCGTTACCATCCTTGCGCTACAGCGCTACAAAACCGATAAGGACTCTTTCCCGAACGATTTGCAGCAGCTCATAACCGCCGGTTATCTCAGACAATTGCCTCTCGACGTGTATAGCGACAAGCCGCTGGTTTACAGAAAGACGGCCGATAGCTTTATTCTCTATAGTGTCGGCGACGATTTCGAAGACGACGGCGGCAAACCCGGTGAGGACAGTAAAGGCAGACCGAAGTTATGGGCGGGTGACGCGGACTTTGTTTTCTGGCCGGTGCTAAAACCTGAACTGAACCAATAGTGTTCTCCCAGTAGAAATGAAAAAACCAGACGAGACAGAAAGAGTATTTAATAAATTACCTGTTGCTGCTTCTGAGTTTATTCAATTTGTCATCAAGAAGATGCGGTATCGCCGAGAGGTTCGGCAGGATGTACAAGCGGAATTAACAGCCCATTTTGAAGACGAACTAAAGGACTGTGCAACCGATGAAGAAAGAGAGCAAAAAGCCCGGCAGCTAATCGGTGAGTTCGGCGATGCGAAACTGCTTGCCGTTTTATTACGCCGGGCCAAAAAACGCTGCCGACCTCTGTGGCGAACGGCGGTTGCCAGAACATTTCAAACTACGGGCATAATAATTGTCTGCTTTATCATTTATGTTGTTTGGTTTTTTACCGGCAAGCCGGTAATTACTACCGATTATGTCGCTGAGCTTAACCGGATAGTTAAACCATCTTCTGATGGAACTCTAAACGCAGCGCCTTTCTATCACGAAGCTGCTCAAGTATTCAAGGAACTCCCAGACGATATCTCCGAGCTTTTGCGGAAAAAATATAAGGAAGTTACTCCGGAACAGAAACAGCTTGTAGAAAAATGGCTAACGGATGATCAAAAAATCATTGAGCTGGTTGTTGCAGGCACGCAGAAGCCATATTATTGGCGAACGTATAGGAATAAGCAAAATACAAGTGAAATGATATCTGTTCTTATTCCTGACCTTAACGAGTTTCGCAGTCTGGCTCGCGTTCTGATTTGGCGGGCACAGCTTTGTGCCGAACACAGCAGATATGAAGATGCTTTCAACGATGTAAAATCCTGTTATCGCTTTGGCCGGCATCTAAAAGGGGACGGTCTCCTTATCGAACAGCTTGTAGGAATTGCCATTGAAGCCATATCCGTTCAAACAATTCGAGATGTTCTCACCGAGCACAAAATAGACTCGGCCACGCTAACAAACCTTCAAAATGATTTTGAGCAAATACTTTTAAAAGAGGATTTATCAGTGAGTCTAATAGCAGAGAAGATGGCTACATACGACGTAATTCAAAGAACATTTACGGATGGTCTGGGCAATGGTCATATCATACCGGCCAAATTAGAGAAACTATTCGCTGAAGTCCAGATTATTTCGGCTGTCCCGGCACGAGGTGGTAGTGAGTCCTCTGCTGAATATCAACAGCCGGGATTCTTATCGGGATTAATGTTACTCATCCGTTTTACTTCTGATTCAATCTACAGCTTTGCAAAAAACACTGGTTACATATTATTCATGCATCCCGACAAACAACAGACCCTCCGAGCAGCACAACAAGTGTACGATTACTGGGAGACACTTAAGGCCAAGACACCTGCCCGGATTCGAGCCGAAGGAATAAATCCCGAGAAAGAAGCTATGGAAATCATAAGGGGCAATCTATTATTGGAAGAGCTTGTCCCTGTTCTCGACAGAATAACTGAGATAGTCCATCGGCATAAGGTTAATGTTGAAGCTACTCCGGCAATAATTGCTATTTTAAGATATTACAGGGACACTGGTGATTATCCAAAGGACATGGAGCAGCTCATAACCGCCGGCTATCTCAGACAGTTACCTATCGACGTGTATAGTGATAAGCCATTGGTTTACAGAACGACAGACGAGAGCTTTATTCTCTACAGTGTCGGTGAAAATTTCGAGGATGACGGTGGCAAACTCGGCACCGACAGAAAAGGCAGGCCAAGGATGTGGGATGATGATGGAGATAGTGTCTTCTGGCCGGTGCTAAAACCTGAACTAAAATAGCATTCTTCCAATAGATATGAAAAAACCAGACGAGACAAAAGGAATATTTAATAAATTACCTGTTTCCGCTTCTGAGTTTATTCAACTTGTCATCAAGAAGATGCGGTATCGCCGAGAGGTTCGGCAGGATGTACAGGCGGAATTAACAGCACATTTTGAAGATGAGCTGAAAGACTGCAAGAGAGACAGTGAAAGAGAGCAAAAAGCCCGGCAGCTAATCGCCAACTTCGGCGATGCGAGACTATTAGCTGTTTTATTACGCCGGGCCAAAAAGCGGTGCCGGCCTCTGTGGCGAACGGCGGTTGCAAGAACATTTCAAACTACGGGCATAATAATTCTTTGCTTTATCGTTTATGTTGTTTGGTTTTTTACCGGCAAGCCGGTAATTACTACCGATTATGTTGCTGAGCTTAACCGCATTAATCGTCCTGTGACTGATGAAACCCTCAACGCGGCACCTTTATACAATAAGGCAGCCGAGAGGTATTCAGAATTGCCTGAGGATATCTCTGTGCTTTTCCGGAAAAAATATTGGGAATTTACTACGGAACAGAAACAGCTTATGGAAAAATGGCTGACTGATAACCAGGAAACCCTTGAACTGGTTATTGCAGGCACACAAAGGCCCTACTATTGCCGAACCTATGGGAATAAGCAAAATACAAGTGAAATGATATCTGTTATTCTGCCTAACCTTAGAGATTTTCGCAATCTCGCTCGCGATCTGGCCTGTCGGGCGTGGTTTCGTGCCGAGCAAGGCCGATACAAAGATGCTTTCAACGATGTAAAATCCTGTTATCGTTTTGGCCGGCATCTAAAAGGGGACAAGTTTTTTATCGAACAGCTTGTGGCTTTTAGCGTTGAAAAAATGGCTACACAGACACTACGCGATATTCTGAGTGAGCACAGGATCAACGCTGCCATACTGGCTAAGCTGCAGAATGACTACGAGAAAATGATTGCCGATGAAAATTTTGTAATAGGTTTGGCAGCAGAAAAAATGAGTCTTTATGACGAGATTCAAAGGTGCTTTACCGCTGACGGGCCGGGCGGAGGACATCTTTATATTAAAAGAGTACGTCAGATCGCAGAACCTTTTGACTGGGACCGTGCTGATTCGTGGCTTGCGGCGAACTTCGTACGTGTTTTATTTACACATCCCAATAAGCAGCAAACTCTAACAGCGGCAACTAAATTTTATGGTTACATTCAGGAAGCGACTCTTAAAACTCCTGCACGAATACGCACAGAGCAGATCGATATAGACCAGGAGCTTCAACGGCTTACCAGCAGTAATGTACTTTTCTCAATCTTTCTTCCCGCCTTTGAAAGAATTATCGAGTATAGCTATCAAAATAAAGCTGATGTTCAGGGAACCTTGTCAATAATAGCGATGTTGAGATATAAGCAGGATACAGGTGGTTATCCGGAGAATTTGGAACAACTGATAGCCGATGCTTATCTTAAAGAATTGGCGATGGATCCATATACTGATGAACAGTTGGTTTACCGCAGAACGGCCGACAATTTCATCCTCTACAGTTTTGGCCGCAATTTCAAAGATGATGGTGGCAAATCCGAAATTGACAGGAAAGGCAGGCCGAGGATGTGGGATGATGACGGAGATAGGGTCTTCTGGCCGGTGCCAAAATACGAAGCACAGGACAATGATGTTCCACCCAAAGATGAACAAGCCCAACCGCATAGAAATCTAATTGTGAATTGACTGCCCGTACTGTGGTGTTTGTTAAGCCGTGCAGGCAGAGTAAGAATAATCTGCGGAGTATTGTGAATAATTGAGATGGCAGTACTCCTTAAATGGAGGACATAAAAGGGTCGGGCCGATTTGGCCCGGCCTATTTATGTGTACCTTAGGAAAAATCTCTTTTTGGACTTGATACCTGGTGATTTAGACTGTGTCGAAATCGCAGATCAAGCAATAACGGCATTTCACAGGAATATAGGGGAGATTCCTGAAGTTCTATTTGACATTATCTATTTTTCTTAGAATAATGTTCCAATCGTGGATGTAGATTGGATGGTGGGCCATCCTGTGATATTGAATAATAAACTGTTCACAACTATTTTTGCAGGAGATAGACATGAGTTCAGTAAGGTGTCCCTTACACTGTAATGCCGGTCATAAATTTACACGGCGTGATTTTCTGCGGGACTCGGCTGTCATGATTGCCGGTTCGTCGATATTCAGCGGCTGCGCTTCATTGGGTGGGAGAAAAGCAGCAGTCGCGCCGATACGTCCATGTGGGCCGGCGTCGAAATGCGTGCCGACTATTAAGGCCGCATTCGTTCGCCGCAAAGAAGATTACGGAATGTTGTGGCCCGGCGCGGTCTATGACGGCAAGAGCACACGACGCATGTACACTAAGGAATTGAAAGAGACGGCCAGGGCACTCAACGTAAAATTGGACCTGAGACCCGAACCTATCTACAGTTCCGCCGAGGCCGACGCCTGGTGTGCAGAAGCAAAAGCCGAAAAACCTGACGGCCTTGTCGTCATGGTCCACGACCGTCAGAAGCACGCCTGGCCCACTGCTACGAAAGCCGTCGCTACAGGTATCCCAACAATTCTCTTTTCACCGCTGGGTACATCGTTCACGACCAATACCATCCATCTGGCCGACAAACCCGGTTGTGTTATTTATTCGACGGACGATTTCAGCCAGGCCGCGTTCGGGATGAAGATGCTCAAGGCCGGTGCGAAGATGCGCAGCACCCGCTGCGTTGTGCTGGCCGGCAATAAGCGATTCGACTCGAAGATGGCGGATTTGGGAATCGCTCTGCGCTATGTCCCGGCCAAGGAGTTTCTGGACGAATACCGCAGCACACCCGATACTAACCAGATTTTAGCAATGGCCGATGAGTATATGCGACTGGCACGCCGACGCAGAGGCGCGACCCGACAGGATGTCATAAATGGAATCAAAAGCTACCTCGTAGCAGGAAAGATACTGAAGCGCGAAGAATGTGATGCAATCACGATGGACTGCCTCGGTGCTCTGGGCAGAACAAAGGTAAGCCTGCCCTGCATCGCCTGGTCGCGGATGAATGATGATGGGATACCGGCGGCCTGCGAGGCCGACCTGGGGGCCGTTGCGGCGCATACAATTGTCCAGTACATCTTCGACCGCCCCGGCTTCCAGCAGGACCCGGTGGCCGATACGCTGCACGATGCTATCATCGGTGCGCACTGCTCGAGCCCAACGCGTTTGAACGGATTCGACAAGCCGCCCGAGCCTTTCGACATTGTGCATCACCACGGCAATCGCGATGCTGTACCCCGACCCTTGTGGCGAAAGGGCCAGCGTGTCACCAGTCTGGATGTATTCGGCGGCGACGAAAAGCAACAGCGTAAGACAAAACTGCTTATCTCCGCAGGCACAGTGCTGGACAATATTGACGTGCCGCCTTCCGGTGGATGCGTGGTATCGGTCAGGGTAAAATTCGATGGGGGCTACCCAGTGCTGAGCTTCCCCGGCTTTCACCAGATATTCTTCTATGGTGATTACAAGCAGCAACTCGCAGAGTTCTGTCAGTTGTTTAACTTCGAGGCTGAGGTCGCCTGAATACATCGTCAACTGCTACAAATTCGGTTTCCTGATGTGATTTGATTTTATGGACAAAATCATGTATAATTGCTGTTGGGTAATAAATCGTTGGAGTCATAAAAGGGACTTTAGTGAAGTCAATGTTTCAAAACGTAATCAGGATACACTTCTTAGTATTTGCAGCATTGTTTTCTGTCATCGCCGGATTTCCCCTGGAAGCCCGTGGAGCTAAGCCTGCATTCACGTCATACAACCTTGAATCAAAGTATGAGGAGGTCCATTTTTTTGATTTCAGTGGTGATGGTCTTGATGATATTGTTGTAATCAACGAGCCAAACCTTGTTTTCTTTTTTCAGGACTCGGCTCGTGGTTTTGCCGAGAAGCCCGACCTGGTCTACTCACTTGGTGATAAGCCGTCGGTTATTTGGCCGGCAAAAGTCGGGAATAATCCGGGTCAGAATATTCTCGTTATGACCAGTGATGGAGTATCGAAACTGGCTTATGTGGATAAGAACACACCTCCCGCCAGGAGTAAAATCATCAATCAGCGGACGATTATCCCTGAGAAGTGCGAAAATTCTCCGGTCATCTTTTTCACATTGTCGGCCAAGACCGCAAAGGGTCATCCTCTGATATTTGTTCCGACAGAGAATGAATTGAAAATTTGGAAATATGACAAAGAATGGCGTTATGAATATTCATTGTCAGGTATGCCCAAGACTCGGATTTGGGGGCCGCATAAAGCAGCAGGATACACCAAGCAATACTGGCTTAACATGAATATCGGCGATTTGAACGGTGACAGTCTGGATGACCTGGTTATATGCCAAGATAACAATGGAAAGACTCTATTTAATATCTACCCCCAAACAAAAGAAGGCACTTTTGCCGTGAAGCCGTCCCAATCCTTCGAAGATGAATGGGATTGGCGGACATGGATTTGCCTGCAGGACATTAACAAAGACGGTAAGGTTGATGTTATTAAGAATAAATGGCTGCGGGAACCCTGGTTTATTCCCGGAACATATTCAGGAAAAGTTTTAGTACAAATTTTCATGTCGGATGCAAAGGGAAATATTCCGGAAAAGGCTGCCTTTACTTTTCGAAAAAATGACTGGAATTCTTCAATGCCAATTGTTGATGTCGATGGGGACGGTTTTATGGATTTGGTTTTAGGGTATGGCCTGTTCGACAGCCGGGAGGGTGCGAGGAAATCTTTGACGGCAAAAAAGCTCGACCATAACCTTCGGGTACATTTTTATCATAGCAAAGGCTTTAGCCAAAAGCCTGATTGTCAAAAAGATATAACTGTTCACCTTGGCCATTTCGGGATGTATTTAACATGGTCCCGAAGACATTACCTGGAGACACAAATAAGCGTTGACGGTGACTTTGATGGCGACGGCGAGCGAGATTTACTTGTAAAGGACCAGAAAGATAAGGCGTCGGTGTACTTGTTTATTTCAAGAAAAAAGGGATTCAGTAAAAAAGCTAATATATACTTTAATGATGTAAGGAGTGTAGAACAGTTTATTGCGGATGATCTTAACGAAGACGGCATCAGCGACCTGATAGTTATAGGCTCAAGGAAGGACTCGATCAAGGTCTTTCTCAGCAAAAGAAAATAGAGAATGAAACATTGGATTAGAAAAACCTGTCTGTTGTTATTACTTGGCGGTATTATCTCTGCTGAGAATGCGCCTGCTTTTAAGCGACAAGTCATTCAGGTGCCGATGAGCTTGCCGGCCTGGGTGCAACCATCCTGGAAAGATATTAACGGAGATGGGCTTGTAGACCTTCTGGCAGTTGTTCAAAGAGAGAACAAAGCGTTTATATATATTCAGAACGGTTCCGGTTTTCCTTCTGTGCCGACCCAAAGTATAGAGTTGCCCGAAGGTACGGCATGGATAACTTTATATGACATCAACGAACATCCCGGTAAGGAAATGCTCATCTCAAAAACCGAAGGGCTGATTTACTTTCGTCAAAATAACGGTATTTTTGAAATGAAGCCGGAGCAGCTTATTGAGGCCAGGCAGGTATTCTTAGATGACCCACGCCCAATTGTTATTGAGCCGAACAGATGGCCGGATGACTTGAAGAATACAATACCGGTTGTTTTCTCCGACCATACTATGATCTACAAAACCGATGAAAACTATCGGCTCAATTCAGGCAAAAAAATCGAACATGAATTCAAACATTCAATGGAAAAATTTAATTGGAACCGTTGGAGTATCGGTGCGAGGCGAACCGACCAAATCCGCATAAGGACAATAGCCCAAAGCAAGTCTGAGGATAGTGAATTAAAAAAACCGGAGCAGGAAAATGACTATATTAAAAAAATGGTCGAGAAGGTAAGTGAGAAAGAAATGCAGGCATGCTCTGTGGTCAGGGAGGACATAAACGGCGATGGGGATGAAGATGTCGTTCTATTGCATCTTGTTCAGGACGTAGATGTAAAAACGAATATCATAATATTTCTAAGACAAAAAGACGGTAAATTCGGCGAAAAACCCAGCCAGGTTCTCAGGTGCCGTGGAATGCCTGTTAGAGGGGATTATCCTCGTCCATCATATTTTTCGGCCTTCGTTGATATCAATAAGGATGGGTATTTAGAGATAGTAATGATAGAGTTAAAGGTTCAACTTCTCTCGGCCAGTAGTTTAGTGGAAGCAATCGTGTCAAAAGGTTTGGACTGGGTCCTTTCAATAAGACAATTCAAAAAAGGGAAAGGATATTCAAATCGAGCTGATTTTAAGATGGACGTTACTACTATGCTTCCTGTATCCGAGCAGTTTGCAGATTCAATAAATCTTGATGGTGACTTTAACGCCGACGGGCGCCCGGACTTGATAATCAGACGTAGTCAGACTCAATGTGACATATACCTCAGCTCACTTGCTAACGGTTTTTATGAAAAGGAATCCAAACTACAACTCCAGGTGCCATCGGAAGGTCGAATGTCTGTGGAAGATTTTAATAGTGATGGCGTATCAGACATTTACCTGATAGATTATGATAAAGGTAAGATTACCGTGTTCCTATCTGAATCTCCGTAAAAGAAAGGACCTTTTGTATTGAGTGCCGATGACGCAGCTCTTCGTTTGGATGAGGTTTGCAAATCTTATGGCAGGATTCTTGCGGTCGACCACCTGTCTCTGGAAGTGCGTGCAGGGGAAATGGCCGGTTTCCTCGGTCCTAACGGAGCCGGCAAGAGTACAAGTCTTTATATGACCACCAGGCTTGTTCATCCCTCAGGCGGGGAGATCGAGATATTCGGCCGTAACGTGTGGGGTGACTTCAAAAGTGCCATCCAATATGTCGGAACTATGGTCGAAACCCCCTCCTTTTATGAGTATCTTTCCGCCCGTAAGAACCTGGAGCTGATGGGCAGACTGCGAGGTAATGTCACCGACAGAGAAATCAGAGAAAATCTCGAACGGATTGGGCTTTTTGAAAGACAAAATGACAAGGTGTCGACATATTCACATGGTATGAAACAGCGGCTTGGTCTCGGCATGGCCTTGCTGGGGCAGCCGAGGTTGTTGGTCCTCGATGAGCCGACTAATGGTATGGACCCGGAGGGTACGCGGGAAATTCTCAGTTTCCTTCAGGAAAAGGTCAGGAACGACGGTTTGACAGTTTTTATTTCCAGCCACCTGCTCTATGAAGTCGAGGAGTATTGTGACAGAGTTTTCGTAATCAATCGTGGTCGTCTTGTTTCTTCAGGGAAAGTAAAAGAAATCCTGGCCCCACACGAAAATGTGGTTCTCGTTAGCTTTGGCGGCAAACCGCCCGACCCAAAGGCCCTCATAAAAGAGGAAGGAATTGAACATATAGAGAGTTTGCCGGGCGAAATGTTTGAGATTACCTTAGCAAATCGAGATGCCGCCTGGCTTAATGATCTTCTGTTGAAGCGGGGTTATAAAGTATCATCTCTTACGCCCAGGCGAAAAACGTTGAAAGAGTTTTTCCTCTCGATAACGGGGGGAAAGAATGAGTAATATGATAATACATCTTCTGCGTAATGAAATTGCCAAGGCGACACGCACGAAATTGCCGTACTTTGGCTTTTTAGTCGTATCTATCCTTTGCATTCTGATTTTCATTGTCACCGGGTCGACTTTGGACGGTGAAACTCTCAACGCATGGGGATATACAAGTTTATCAATGCAGTTGGTATTTACCGATATCGGCCTGATTTGTATTGCAGTATTTGCATCAATGCTTATCGCCGAAGAGACCGCCTTTGGTACCGCTCGGGCGGTTTTGTCTTCTCCGGTGCTGCGCTGGGAATTTTACGCCGCGAAGGTGTTGACCGGTTTGCTTTATGCGGCGGTCATGTCCATCATTTCTCTGATTGTTTCTGCCTGCTTAGGGTCCGTGAACTACCAATTCGGCGCTGTAGCTGACTCGATGGGACTGATATATTCTAATAAAGAGGTGCTTGTGAATTTCCTCATGGCGTTTTTTCTAAGCTGGATTCCGTTGGCCGCTCTTGTGATGTACGGCATTTTTGTTTCCACAATCGTAAAAAAATCAGGCCAGGCTGTCGCGGTAACAATAGGAACACTTTACCTGATTGATTTTACGAAGCACATAGTCGGCATCGAATCCTACATATTTACAAAGTATATTGGATTTTCCTGGCAGGTATTTAACCATGTCGCCCAGGGTGTGGATTATCAATGGAGGCCCCAGGTCTGGTACATGATTGCAATGTCACTTGTTTATTGTTTTTTAATGTTTGCGGCGGGTCTGGTCATCTTTTCAAAGCGTGACCTCAATGGCTGATAAACGTCCCCGGACTCATGGCCCATGGTTTTGGTGTCGGCCGGTTCCATTCATAACTGTTTGTCTTTGTACCCATCTTGAAATATCGGGTCGGGCAGGCGGGGACGATGTGGTTTATGGCTTGTCTATAAATGAAAGCCGAGCAAGCTGACTTTCTTTGCTTGCCCGGATTAAAGGTAAGTAAAAGTAGTTGGCGGCAGGAATTTGTATTAGTAGTTTGAAGTTCGCTGGGCTTTGCGCATACGCCGGCGGTTTTTCTCCGACGGTTTTTCGTAATAGGCATTGCGCTTCATATCTCTAATCAAGCCCTCTTTTTCACAGAGCTTCTTGAAGCGTCTTATCATTTGCTGGACCGATTCACCTGCTCGCGATTTGATTTTTAGCATAAATAAAAGACCCTTTCTTACTAAATGTTTAACAGAACAAAAATAAAAAGCAACTTATAGTTTATTTCGGCAAAATATAAAGAACCATTTAAACTAACTGATAATTTACATTTTTTCAAGACAAAAATTTTTAACCGAAAGTTTTTGTCATAAAAGTGAGTCTTTTTAACTGAAAACGTGGCTATCAGTTTAAAAAACTTGCGATTTTGCCAAAAATTACCGGAGACGCACGCTTCTGGTAGGTTTGTTAGAAGTCTTCGCCACGCGCGGATGTGGATAACCGCAGTGTATTTGGCTTTCTTGAGAAATATGAGTAGATATGTTAGAATAAGAAAGCAATTTCGTATGTTAGAATTCAGCACACAGTGAATATATATTTTTGAGGTGTATTTTAATTGGAGAAATTTCGTCAGACGCTGAAAGTCAGAAGAGAGCGGGCCATATTAGTGGGCGCTATCCAACGTGCCCGTGAAGGTTGCGATGATTTGGTTGAGCTTACGGCCCTTGCTGAAAGTGCCGGCGCAATTGTTGTCGATAAATTTCAGCAGAAAATCCGCAAAGTAAATCCTACCACCTATATAGGTAAAGGCAAAACAGAACAGCTCGGAGAGCGAGTCAAACGCTTTAAAGCAGATGTTGTGATATTTGGTAACGACCTGTCGCCGCGTCAGATTCGTGAGCTTGAAGAGATTATTAAGGTCAAGGTTCTGGACCGCAGCGAGCTGATTCTTGACATATTCGCCACGAGGGCAAAGACAAAGCAGGCCAAACTTCAGGTCGAGCTGGCACAGTTGGAATATACATATCCGCGATTGACGAGGATGTGGCTGCACCTTGACACTGTGGCCGGGGCAGGCGGGGGGACGGCGGCCGGTGCTGTCGGGGGCATCGGCACCCGCGGGCCGGGCGAGCAGCAGTTGGAAATCGACCGGCGATTGGTTAATAAGCGAATCACTCAGCTTAAGCGCGAGCTTGTGAATATCGATAAGCGCAGGATTCGCGAGATTGACGGCCGAAGAGGACGGTTTAAAATCTGCCTTATCGGCTACACAAACGCAGGCAAAAGCACCCTCCTGAATACACTCACCGACGCCGGTGTCTTTGTCGAGGACAGACTCTTTGCGACATTAGATACGCGAACGAGGAAATGGGCGCTGGGCAGTGGCGCTGAAGTGCTCTTGAGTGACACCGTCGGCTTTCTAAAAAGTCTGCCTCATCAACTAATCGCTTCGTTTAAGGCAACACTGGAAGAGGCCATCAATGCCGATTTGCTCGTGCACATCGTGGATGTCTCGAATCCGGATGCGCTGAACCAGATTGAGTCGGTAAACAACGTTCTGGCAGAGATAGGTTGTAGCGAAAACCCGATACTGCTGGCGCTCAACAAAGTTGACATTGTAAAAAAAGTGAGCGACCTTGAGATACTGCAAACCCTTCATCCCGATGCGGTGTGCATATCAGCCAGGACGGGCCTGGGGCTGGAGCAGTTGACTGAGGCGGTGTTGGCAAGGTACAAGGGAGCTGTTGTTTTGTTGCGGGTGAGCTCCAGTCAGTCGGACGGCCGGGTACAGAGCTTTCTGCGAGCCTATGGCCAAATTATAGAAGAGCAATATCGTGATGGCTCTGTTCAAATTGACGCCACTCTCGGCCGAAACCAATTACCCGGCCTGAAAAGACTTCATCCCGAAACCATCGAAATTGTAGAAGCGTGAGGCGAGAGAAAATCGGCCACTAAGAGCACAGAGCAGCTTAAGAAGTCGAGAGATACAATCAATTGGCGAAAAACAAAAAGTCACCGCTCGGCTTGCCCCGTTAGAAGTCAGTTAGATTCGCAACTCGCTGTTTTTATTCGCAAATCTAATCAGCGGTGGTCCGTACTTCTAACGGGGCTTGTGTGTGGTGATATTGTGGAAACGAGGCGTTAAAAATAATCAAAAATTAGTTTTCGCTTTTGTAAATATTTCTTATGTAATTTGTTATAAACCATATATAATAACCGCTTTTTGAGGTTGTTTTGTCCAAGAAAATCCGCTTAATTGCTATCGAGTCCGGCTGAGTAGCCGGGCCGGAGTTATTGAGGGAAAGAGAAGTTTACTTTGTGAAAAAGGAAAGGAACACTGATATGTCGAAGCTGGGATTTACTCTTACATTTCTGACTGTGGTGGCTTGTTCACTGTTTCCGGGTGGTTGTGACCGTGGTAAGGAACAACAAGGCCTCGAAGCAGCAGCACTTGCTGCTGTCACTCAGGACCGTAATAGGTTGCAAGCGCAGGTCGGTGAACTTGCTAAAGAGCAGGACGAGTCGGTTGCCAGGTTGAAAACCGCTCAAATCACAATGAATAACCTGAAGTATCTGTTGACGGAAGAAATGCTAAAGGTCGTTGAGCTTCAAGCCCGAAACGAGGAGCTGCTGGCGACCATTGACGAGTTACTAAAGAAGTTGGGCGGTGAGGCTGAGGAGGTAAAGGATGAATTCAAGGAAATTCGCGAACCGGACGTCATCTTTGTCCCTACGCCCCAGGACGTCGTTGACAAAATGCTGGAGTTGGCGGAAGTCAAAAAGGAGGATTTGGTCTACGACCTGGGCTGTGGTGACGGCCGAATCGTAGTTACAGTGGCCAAGAAGTTCGGCTGCAAGGCTATAGGTTACGACATAGACCCGAATCGCGTGAAAGAGTCGCTGGAAAACGTGGCCAAGAACAATGTTGGACACCTGGTTACAATTGAGCAGAAGGACATCTTCACCCTCGACCTCAGCAAGGCAAATGTAATCACTCTCTACCTGCTTCCGGAACTGAATGTGAAGCTGATACCGCAGTTGGAGAAGCTCAAGCCCGGCTCGAGGATTGTCTCTCACGACTTCTCAATGGAAGGAGTAAAGCCGGACAAGGTCGTTACGATTACTTCTGATAAGGACACATACGAACACACGGTCTATTTGTGGACCGTGCCGCTCAAGAAGGTAAACGAAAAGGAGTTGGTTCCTGTTCTGAATGATTTGTTCGAAGAATAAAAACCCGCTCTTCAAAGCCCGGGCAGCTTTGTAAAATGAAGTTAAACCTTCTGCCTCGGCTTGTTCTCTAAGAAGTGAGTCGGATTAGGCCCCCGCTTTTTTATTCGCAAATCGAAGCAGCGGGCTTGCGGACATCTAACGGGGCTTAGGCGCGGCCCTAATAATCGGGGCTGGTTGTGGCTTTGCTCTTGTGGCTTTGCCGTGCAAAACGCCATTGGGGTCAAACCATAACGGGTCAATACAAATGAATCGGTCCCATCCAACAGCCGGCCCTTTTTTCTGATGGTAGACGTGCCACAAGTTGCCGGCGGAGTCCTTCGTCACAGAACCATGACCGGGCCCATATATCTCATCGCCTCCTTGTATAATGGGATTGCCGGGATATTTAGTAAAAGGCCCCATCGGATTATTTGCAGTTGCATAACCGACGGCATAATGTTTCGTATTGGCCCCATATCCTGAATAGAGCAGGTAATAGATATTGTTGTGTTTAATCAACCATGGTCCTTCTGTGACCCTTGCTTCCCATGGTTTGGCCGGCTTAATAATCAATTTCGATTTTCCAGTCAAATGCAATGGGTCAGTCATTTTTTGGACATGTATTTCGAAACCTCTTTTGACAAAGTAGAGGTAGTACCGGCTATCGCTGTCCTGAAACATGTGTGCATCTATTGCGCCATCAATGAAAATGCCCTTGTCCCTGAAAGTCTGGTCGGGCTTGTCCGAGACGGCAAAACCGATTCTCCAGTTGGCTGTGTAGTATAGATAGAACTTGCCATCCGAGCGGTTATAGAAGACGTCGGGGGCCCAGACGTTTCTTCCGCCAGGGCTGAAAATCCTTCTTCCCTTTGTCCAGTTTACTAAATCGTCGGATGTGTAAACATGGTAGCTTCTGTTGTCTCCGGTCGGATACAGATAAAACTTGCCTTCATAAAAAATAGCGGTTGGGTCGGCTGGTCCAATTTCTGGTATAACCGGATTAGAATATGTTTGGGCCGCTTCCAGTAATCCTGCCGAAAAAACAAGAATTAGTAGTGAGTTGGCAATCAATATTTTTGCTTTTGTCAATGCCTTTTTCATTCTGTTCTTCCTTCTGCTTCGCAGATTCACCTCTTTCGTTTCTGCCTTAAGACGATAAGTATAATACCGAGATTTCCCGGTTAAATCGCTTAGAAACATTATATAATATTCCGATAAACTATTCCACCAGGTTTATCCCAATGCCTCTACGGTTTTATGCGCATCTTTCTGCCTGGTTTTGGTGTGGCGATGGCCAAAAAGAAACGCTGAGAATGGCACAATTTTCTTGACTGGCGTTGTGATTTTTGGTATAGTGTATGGGTTGCGATAGGCGGTTTCGCCGTACTAACCTATGGCCGGAATAAGGCCGATAAAGGAACATCGCAACAGGGAGACAGGGTGACAAGCAGTTTGTTGAAAAAAGACCTGAGTCTCCCTTATTTTTTATTCCCCCTGTTCAAATTGTGATCTTGGCCTTTTTTGCTTTCCGCAAAAAGGAAAGTTTGGTCTCAAAGTTCACCTGTGCATATCGGCACCCAATTGCCCACAGGCTGCCTTTATTTTGCGGCCTTTTTTATAGCGAATCGTTGTTTCGAACCCCGCATCTTCGAGTGTTCGGACAAACCCTTTTATGGTTTCTTTGCTGCTTGCCTCAAATGAGCCGAGCGGGTATGGATTGTACTCGATAAGGTTGATATTACATTTCACCTTATGTGCCAGTCTCGAAAACATTTGGGCGTGTAGAGCAGAATCGTTGAAACCCTTTATCAGCACGTATTCGAAAGTCACACGCTGTTGCGTTTTTCGCTGGTAATATTTCACCGCCTCCATTAATGCCGAAATAGGGTATTTTTTATTGATGGGCATAATCTTCGAACGCAATGTATCGGTTGGTGCGTTCAGTGATACGGCTAATCGCGGATGAATATTTTCGTCCGCCAGTTTTCTGATACCGTCGGCATTTCCGCAGGTGCTGATTGTCAAATGCCGCAGGCCGATATGTTTGCCTTCCGGATGATTTAATATGCGTACGGATTTTATAACGGCGCTGTAATTCTGCAGCGGTTCTCCCATCCCCATATAAACAACATTGTTGATTTTGCCCCTGTCTTTCCGGATTATATTCATCTGGTCGGCAATTTCCGCTGCGGTGAGGTTCCTTTGGAATCCCATGTTTGCGGTCGCACAAAAGGCACAGTTCATCGAACAGCCTGCCTGTGTTGAAACGCACAGTGTTTTGCGTTTGCCGTCGGGCAGAAGTACCGTTTCGATCCGATGCCCGTCGGCTAATTCAAAAAGATATTTTATGGTTCCGTCCGGATCACTAAATGTACGCACGGTATTCAGATGGGAAATATAATAACCCTGCTCGGCCAGATGGGCTCGAAAATCCTTGCTTAAGGGTGTTATATTTGAAATCTGGCCGGCGCCCTTGCAGTGGATAAACGTGAAAATGTATTTCGCCAGGTATCTTTTTTGGCCAAAATTCTCGACGATATCTTCAAGCTCACTGAGCGTCTTGTTTTTCAGGTCCTTGTCCATAATTAGTATTCTACAAAACGCCCCTGATTCTGTCGAATAATGTCGGTTTTCTCCTGCAGATTTATCTGGGGACCACCCTGTTATTTGCTTTCATGGTATTCCTTTTTGGAGGATTAGGCGTTTTGAGCGATGTTTGGCTGATAGATAATATTTACAGTGATTTGTCTCCACGAAAGAGATGTGATGAGGTGCTCGATTCATAAGATTATGGAGCGTTGTCTCTGCTCTTGATAAAGGATAAGACCAGTGAATCGGAACTGAAACGATAAGGTTCTTTCTTCAAAGACCGGCCGTTCGAAATTTATCAAAACTTACCTTCTGATGCCGTATTTGGGTACGATAATGCTCAAAAAGCGATTCTCTTCAGGTGTATACGATGTTCCCTGGACATGCCAAGAATTTAATTTATATACTTGACATGACCGGCAAAATATTGTATTATAGGTGTATTAAATCATGCAATTAAGCTCCTGCTCGTTATCTCGCTTTCTCCTCTCCCTCCGCCGGGCAGGGGCTTTTTTTCTATATTGGCCAGCCTGGCCGTTCAAAAAAACTGCACAAACTACCTGATTTTGACCTAAAAGGAAGTATTTTGCCCTCATTTTTTTACTTGACTTATCACTTCTATGGTATACAATTGTGTTGCTTCATTGATGGATAATATCAATAACAGGAGAAATTAAGTTGCCGTATTTGAGAAATAAATCCGGTTTTTCTTTCCGTCCTTTGAAGGGCACCGCTCTTGACTCCTACCTCAAAGTTGCAGATTGTGGGCCTTAAAATCGCACAGACAGCGGTGCCCTTTTTATGGAGGATTGGCAAATATCAACAACTTTTTGAAGAGAGAAAAAATGAGAAGCAAATCAAATCTTATATCGGCAACGGCAATACTGGTTGTTTTGGGGCTGTGCGGGTCAGCATGGGCCTTCAGCGGAAGCGGCTCTGGAACAGAAGCGGACCCTTACGTGATCACAACTGTCCAGCAGCTTCAGGAAATGCAGGATGACTTAAATGCTTACTATTTGTTAGGCAATGATATAGATGCCTCCGACACAAAAACCTGGAACGGCGGCCAGGGTTTTCTGCCGATCGGAACCACCCTCAATCCATTCACCGGGACTTTTGATGGACAAAGACATATGATAAGTTCGCTATTCATAAACAGACCAACTACTAATGAGGTCGGTTTGTTTGGTTGCATCGGCGATGGAGCTGTGGTTTGTAATGTTGGTTTAGCTGAAGTAGATATAACCGCTCGTATAAACTCAGGGTCTTTGGTTGGCTATTCCGGCGGGTCTACGGTTTGCAACTCATGGTCAAGCGGCAGCGTCCGGGGTTCGCACAACTACCAGATGAGACTTGGCGGCCTTATAGGGGCAAGCAGTGGTGCGGATACGTATGTGTACCAATGTTTTTCAAGGGCCAATGTAACTGCCACAGGTGGTGCACATCAGGTGGGGGGGCTGGCGGGATATAACGGACATGGCAGTATTATGAGTGACTGTTATGCAACTGGAAATGTATCGGGTTATTGGAAGGTTGGTGGTTTAGTCGGTGATAATCCTTATCCTGAGGGAGGATATATTACGAGATGTTATTCAATCGGAAGAGTAACCGGAATTGGAGGTGGTTTAGTTGGTTTTAACTACAAAGGTGGGCGTACATACGATAGTTACTGGGATATTAATACTTCCGGCAAAACGACAAGTGCAGGCGGAATCGGCAAAACCACCGCGGAGATGATGCAGCAGGCCACTTTTGTTAATTGGGATTTTATTGAGGTTTGGGATATTGTTGAAGATGAAACATATCCTTTTCTAAGACCGTTTCTAAAACCGATACCGGTCACTATAGACATCAAACCTGGCTCTTGTCCCAATCCGCTTAATGTCAAGAGCAAAGGTGTGCTCCCTGTAGCCATCTTAGGGTCGGAAGAATTTGACGTAAACAGTATTGACATAGCTTCTATTCGCCTGGCTGGTGTTGCTGCAATTCGCAGTAGCTTCGAAGATGTAGGAACACCTTTTGTAGATGTGAACGAGTGTGAATGTTCTACAGAAGGCCTTGATGGTTTCCTTGACCTGACACTCAAATTCGAAACGCGAAGGATTGTGGAAGCGATAGGCGAAGTCAACGATGGCGATGAATTAGTTTTGGAGCTTACCGGCGTGTTGTCGGATGAAACACCTATAGAGGGAAGCGATTGTGTTATTATTCGTGGCAGGCATAAGCCTATTAACAAGGCTGACTTCAACGGTGACGGGACAGTCGATATGGCAGATTTCGCTGCCTTTGCCGAAAACTGGCTTCAATCGAGCATTGTAGAGTATTAAACCTGCACGCTCTTGCTGCTCGCCTTGGGTGCGGTGATGATAAGGAGGAAACGCTGGACTTCGTAAGGAGAGAAAGATGCTATGGGCTATTGCCGAGAATCTAAGCCAAATACAGTGAGCGAAATGTAAATCAGGGTATGCAATTGCGATTCTTGCGTAGTGTGGCCATTACTCCTGCATCAGGCTTACTTGAAGTAAGGCGTCGTATTTCCATCTGATTTGCCCACTTGTGGGAATCTACTTCATTGTATACTGCAGGGCAGGATTTAACTATTCGTTTATCTTGTATCTGATTTTTCAAGGTCAGGCCCCCACCTTTTGGAATTTGTCGGAAAGAGAAAGAATACCACCCCTATATAAAGTATAATCCATTTATATCGAGAGGCAATAAATGTAATCAAAAATTCATGTCCGTTATCGGACTTCTTAGCCGCGAGCTCTCAATTTCTCATATTGTAGCCCTAAGAGGTGTTTTTAAGCCCGTAGAATCGCCGAACTTATCTTGAGGGGTATTCAGATTAGTCTTTTTCAGAAATCGGCCTCATAAGAGGTATCTTTCAACCTCGAAAAAAAGATATGACAAAACGTGATCAAGCACTGCACTGTTCTGGTATTTTCACTTGAGCTTATCAGCCAGGGCTGAGCCCAATTCACGTGCAAGCTTGCTGGCACTGTTTCGGTCCTTATTGTCATAAGAAGCCGACAGCAAGACTTGTCCGCTGCCGTCTTTAGCCACCACAGATACGCTTTCAATAGCCTGGGTCGATGAAGATGAACTACCGATACCGAAAAAGGATCCATTTGATTTAGCATTTGCCGTCAGAAAAGTCGCACCCGTAATGAAAACCGTCGCTGTATCAGAGTTACACAGTTCGATATTTCGCCTCACGAACTCTTTTTCAATAACGTCCCTGATGACTTTTCCGACATGCGGGTCGTCGCTTTCTATCGGTGCGATATAGACACACTTGTGATTAAGCTCTTTCAAACAGCGAGTGGTTACGATATCAGAATTGCATCCTGTAGATGCACCTATCGCCAACAGTCCAATAAGCCAACATAGTCTGTTCATTTTTTGCTCCTTACCTATTTTCCCCTTTAATAGTATTATCCATTCTCGTGAAAACTGGTATAGATAATTTCGACCAGTTAAAAGAGGTACTTTGCTTTTTTCAGTTTTTTTCTGCTCCTGCGAAAGATTGGTGGTCTTCGCACTATCTGCAAAAACGCGTTGGTTATGAGATTTTGGTCAATATGGATTAGTCCCGCCTCACAGTTCCACCCAAAAACTTTCCCAGGTGTACGTAACGCGCACAGAATCGCCGAACTCATCTTTTGAGAGTAATTTCATAGCTCAAGCCTTGGGAACCTAAGCTTCCGTAAATCCGTTATTACGAGTTTCGGCTGTTCACCTCAAACTGAATCCTGTTACCAACCGTTAAGTTATTGCCTTTTATAGATAGAAAGAGTTCTGAAAACCGCTGCTTGAGTAGAACGCAGTGGGGATACGTGAAACGCATGAAAGCAAGAGGTGTCAGAAATGAGAGTACTACGATTCATAAAGAGATGGTTGTGTGAGCTGTGGCGGTCGGGGGCGAGCCTGTCGACCGGAATTGATTCACACAAATGGGAAAGCAAAATGGAGATTTTAGGGCGTTTGTCAAGTGGGTGTCATTGAATCATTGAACGAAAAGACGCACGATGCGGATAGCCCGAATCCAATGCCCTGTTGATGTGGGAGGCTTCGAGAGCTTCTGAAAATAAAGCAAAAGCTTTGTCATATAGCCATTTGGGCTTCTATTTAGGAGAACAAAAAATGAGAAGGACATTGTTGATTAGTATGTTGGTTTCTTTGGTTCTATGGCTGGCCGGCTGCACGATTGTTGAAGAACATTATGTCCGACGAGGGCCGAGGCCGTATGTGTCTCTATCGAGGCGAACATACAGGGGACCAATGCCGCCGCCAAGGGTGCATCGGATTCGACCCGGCGGGCCGACTTATGAATTGCGACACCGGTAGGGCTACTACGTACATTAGCGCTTATCTCGGAAAGGTGCACGGTGCCCAATATGTTCGACTGCCATCTGGACGATATGCCAGCCGACAGGCATAGAACAGGATTCGACTCTGATTTTCGTCACACTGCTATTGGGGGAAGATTAAGCTGCCGAATAAACCGAAGCAACCACACTCTTACTGCTCGGCTTCCCCCGCATCAATTAGGTGTGGGCCTAAGCTGAATTGCTGCTCGATTTTGGTTCGGTGATGGCCGGAGGGAAACGCTGACAATTTATTGAGAGGAGAAGGAATGAGAAAAAGCATGGCGTTTCTATTTACAGTTCTATTTGCGCCTCTTTTTCTTCAAGGTTGTATTACATATCCGGCAGCCATGTTCACAGGGTTTAGTTTAAGCTGGGGTCATCTTCCAACGTATCAAGGCCCATGATGACATCGTGCATAAGTACACGTCTTCCGCCTGGCGTGTCGTGAGCTGCATACGTCATTGACCTTTCTGGATCATAGTAAGCATACCAGCTATAGCGGGATAACCATTCGTAATCTTCGTCATCAACTTTTGCGTTTAGGCCGTTCCCTAACGGTATCTCTTTCATTTTCTATATCCTCTCTTAGTTTCTCACGGCCAGCTTTCTCTGCCTGCGAGCCTTGTTGGTCGCTTTGTTTGCGCATTCCTTGCACCACACATACAAACCATCTTTACTACGGCGTCTTTTGTAATACAGGCTCTCGGCCTTCCACTTCCGGCATCTGTAACATCGCTTCTGTCTGACACCATCAACAACCCGATGGTTCTGCTCATGGCTGTAGTATTTTTTCACAGAGCTGTGTTGTTTCCTGTACTGCAGCCGGCCATAATTACGCGTGCACTCTTTACACCAATACGTTAGCACATCTTTGTGTGTGGGGTGTTTGCTGAACTTGCCCTTGTCTTTTAGCTTGCCGCATTTGGAGCATCGCTTCATTTTCGCCTGTTTTTCCGCTTTTTTCATAGTTTATAAGTCTATCTTATAGAGTCTAAAAAGGCAATATTTTTTATCTTTTTTCGTTGACTTAAATCTTCGATGGCATACAATTGTGTTACATCACCGATGGAAAAGCATTGATGGGAGAAAATTAGTTGGAGTTTCTAAAAGCAATAAGACCGGTTTTCTTTTGTCCTGAAAAGGGGCACCGCTCTACGCTCCTCATGATAGCAACTTATGGGCCTGAAAAAACACAGATAGCGGTGCCCTTTTTTTGTGTATAAACAGTTTTGAGAGGGATTGTCTGGCGTCAATTATAATTTCCCTTCAACGACAGTTATTTTTACCGTTACTTCATGTAAACTTTCGCACTTTTTTAATGTTTTATGCGGCTGGAGCTAACGCTTCCAGCAGAAACTTGAGTTTTTTATCATGTACGGCAGAAACTCCGAACATACATTTTATTCTTTCTTGCCAAAGCTCG
>JBARPZ010000614.1:0-2007 GCA_049643445.1 Sedimentisphaerales bacterium | reverse complement strand
CGAGCTTTGGCAAGAAAGAATAAAATGTATGTTCGGAGTTTCTGCCGTACATGATAAAAAACTCAAGTTTCTGCTGGAAGCGTTAGCTCCAGCCGCATAAAACATTAAAAAAGTGCGAAAGTTTACTGAGATAAACTCGATAAAACGCCTTCGACGAGCATTAAACTGACGAATTTACGGAATGTCGCCTTATTTTTTCTGTAAAAACTGTGGTTAGTATCATGCTGATATTATCCTGCCTGAAGTTTCCTGTCACCGGCATAGTTGATTTGCTATACTGTGGGCAAGGTTTCTAAGATTCCCATTTTGCAAAAGACCAATTGTAAAATAAAGCTGTAGAAAGTTGAGCAGCAATAGTGTGAAAGGAGAACAAAGATATGGAAAAGCAAACGAGAAGAGAATTTCTAAAAACGATAGGTTTTGCAGCGGCTTCGGCTCCCGCGCTGTCGATAATGGCGGGTTGCGTGAGTGCAGGGCAGGGAAGAAAGGTGAAAGGAAAGAAGCCTAATATCGTACTTATTATAAGCGACGATATGGGATACGCTGACATTGGCTGCCACGGCTGCAAAAATATCCCAACGCCGAACATCGATTCGGTCGCGCGAAAAGGTATCCGTTTTACGAACGGATACGTCTCGTGCCCGGTTTGCAGCCCGACTCGTGCCGGCTTGATCACCGGCCGGTATCAGCAGCGTTTCGGTCACGAGTTCAATACTGGTCCGCCACCGGGAGGTCTGAGAGAACACGTCGGTCTGCCGCTGACAGAAGCGACGATGGCTGATGTGCTCAGGACCGCCGGCTATGTCACCGGCGCCGTGGGCAAGTGGCACCTTGGATTGTCGAAACATTTCCATCCGCTCGAGCGGGGGTTCGACGAGTTCTTCGGTTTCCTTCACGGCAACCACTCCTTTATTGATTCCGGTCTGGGGACATTCAACCCAATCCTGCGCGGCACCGAGCCGGTCAATGAGAAAGAGTACCTCACCGATGCCTTTTCGCGCGAGGCGGTCGCCTTTGTTGAGCGCTACCACAACGAGCCTTTCTTCCTTTATCTTGCTTATAACGCCGTACACACGCCGATGCAGGCGCCGCAGCGTTACAAGGATAGTTTCAAACACATTACCGAGCAAAAGCGCCGCATCTACGCTGGAATGTTGACCGCTATGGATGAAGGTATCGGCAAGCTCCTGGCCAAGCTGCGAGAATTGGGTCTTGAAGAAGACACGCTGCTATTCTTCATCAATGACAACGGCGGTCCGACTCAGGCCAATGGCTCGCGCAATGACCCGCTGCGTGCTACCAAGGGTACGATGTATGAAGGCGGAATCCGTGTTCCTTTTATGGTCCAATGGCCCGGCCGGTTAAAGGCCGGCGGCGTTTATGACCATCCTGTTATTTCGCTTGATATCCTTCCGACGATGGCAGCAGCAGGGGGAGCAGAGCTTCCATCGGGCCGCAAGCTTGACGGTGTAAACCTGCTGCCATATTTGAGAGGTGAGAAGCAGCAGCCGCCTCATGAAATTCTCTTTTGGCGCAGCGCGCAGAACCATGCCTTAAGGAAGGGAAACTGGAAGCTGGTAAAGATGGGCGATGAGACAGGGCTGTTTGACTTGGCTTCGGATATTGGCGAGAGCAAAGACTTGAAAGCGGAAAGGCCGGATGTTCTAATGGATATGGAAAAGACTTACGAGCAGTGGAACTCGCAGATGGCCGAACCCGTCTGGACGGTACAGCGGAGACAACGCAAAACGACAAAGAAAAAAACCTGAAAGACTGCCGAAAGCAGCGATATATTTGTAGGGAGGTAAATATGAGGAAGGACGACATGAAATGGTGGTATTCTTTTGTATTAGTAATATTGCTGTTTAGCTGGTCGGTCTTGTTGGCAGGGCAGAAGCGAACTGTCGTTCATCCCAAGGATACCGGGGTTGGGCTTGAGAATCCTGGGATGGGATGGGGCTTTCATTATTATTCCAACATCCCGACTAATTACGGCTCGAAGCTGGA
>JBARPZ010000613.1:0-4349 GCA_049643445.1 Sedimentisphaerales bacterium | reverse complement strand
TCGCACGTCGCTTGTCGCTCGTCGCTCGTATTTAGTTGGTAGTTCGTAGTTCTTAGTTCGTATTTCATAGTTTCCTTTGATTTTGCGCTATTTTTGACGTGTATCTGCTGATACGAAAACGTGCCCTTCTGGGCTTTTCTTGGGCCGCTGGCCCTCCATCTTTTGCCATTTCTATGGCGATTGTAATTATACCAAACTTGGCCGGAATGTTCAATGAAAATCGAACAATTTTATAAAAAAAGTGCTTTTTTTCGTCGCTCGTATCTCGTATAGCTTATGTAGTATTGCATATATCGTGTAATGATCGGTTTAATGTTGATATATCATATCTGTTTATGTAAACTTCTCGTGGGTAATCCTTAATTTTGGATAAAAACTGAAACGCAGACCGATTTAATATAAGACTATGTCTTATAATACCTTAGAACAAAACCTAAATTCGCTGGATTTTGAGACGGATTCGTCTGCCTCTGGATTACTGTTTACTGATGAAGATTATCGGGGTGATAAAAACGTAGCATTTGGTGAAATCCTTATTCTGCAACAGGCACAAGAATTAAACGCAAGTGCTGTATATTTTCGTAGAATGGGTGAAAAATCAATTCCTCAACTCTTTATATATGATAATTCTAACGGATACTTATCCCCTGACGATTTATCAAACATACACATAAAACTATGGAGCAGTGGAATTGTCCCCCTCTATTATGTTTTTGATAAAACAGAAGTAAAAATTTTCACCTGCCGTAAACCAGTAGATAAAAAAAATCGTAAAGCAAAAGCATTTGATACTCTTTCTTTAGTTTCTGATGTTCAAAAAAAGTACAAATATTCTGCAAACCTATTTAAAAACGGCAGTTTTTGGGAATCTCAGGAAAACAAGAAACATTTTAGTATTAACTACAGCTCATATAAGAAATTGATCGATGGATTAAAGAAAATACGAGATAAATTTATCGAAGGGCAAAATGAACATATTTGTAACAAGCTTCTGGTATTAAGCATTTTCATAAAATACCTTGAGGAGAGGAAAGACTGTAAAGGCAATCGTGTTCTAAGCACCGATTATTTCAGTAAATATGATGGGGCTACTTGTTTTTGTGATGTTCTCCGCAAGAAGAAAGGAATTCAGTTTTTTGAAGATTTGGGTAAAGAGGTAAATGGCAAAATCTTCAAATTAGATGAACAGGAACAAAAGGAAATAGCAAAGCTCAATCATTCAGAACTTGCAGATTTCTTAGATGCAAAGCAGGATAAATATCAATACGTATTTTGGAGACTCTATGATTTTAACTATCTGCCTATAGAATTGATCAGCCGTATTTACGAGGAGTTTATACCCAAGCGAAAAGACATTACATATACTCCCACACATCTGGTCAACTTCATGGTTGACGAATGTATGCCCATTGCCAAGCCGAAGGATAATATTTCCGTTATTGACGTAAGCTGCGGGTCAGGGATTTTTCTTGTGGCCGCATTTAAACGAATTGTCCAATGGTGGCAGAAAGAACAATATGAAAAGACGGGTCAAATTAAAACACCAACTATCGGAAAGCTAAAATCCATTCTTAGAAAACAAATTTTCGGCGTTGATCTTGAGCCTGAAGCCGTTAAATTAGCGATTTTCAGCTTGACGATAGCATTATGTGATATGCTTGAACCCAAAAAGGCATGGGATGAATTAACAGAAGAAAAACTCATCGACTTAAGCAAAAATATAATAGCACAAGACTTTTTTGATTTTGTTAAGACAGACAAAAGATTTTGCTTGATTATAGGGAATCCCCCTTTTAATCCACCTGTAGAAGCGGACAGCAAGGTGGAGGAGAGCAAGAAAAAAGAGCAGTATTGGCAGGACTTGTCAAAGAAAATAGAATTTGATTTTGAAATACCTGATAAAAATATAGCCTTGGCTTTTTTACAACAGGCAATTAAATTGCTTAAAGAAGGCGGATTGCTTTCTCTCGTGATACCATCCGGCCCGCTTTTATACAATAAAACGATCAAGCATCGGCGGGAATTTCTGGAGAGGTACAATGTACCTCAAATTTTCGATTTTAGCTCTCTATGCAATGTTCTTTTTGAGGGAAGAAATTATCCGGTAGTAGTTTTATTTGCCAAGAATGCTCCACCAGATGACAATGATATATTGCATGTAGCTGTTAGACGAACCAGAACTTCAAAGGAAAAGCTTTATTTCGAGATAGACAAATATGATCTGTATCATGTGCCTAAAGAGATAGCGAAAACGGAGCAATTGATATGGAAAACCAATCTTTTGGGCAGTGGGCATTTGTACCATCTGGTTCAGCGTTTACACGGCCTAAGACCTTTAGGAAAATACTTAAAAGAAAAAAAGAAAAATGACGGATGGGAATTTGGAGAAGGGTATATCATCGGAAATGGCACTAAGGAAGCTTCTTATTTAACTAATAAAAGAATGATTCCAACAGACAAGTTTAATGATGATGTTATAAATGAAAATGATATAGAAGTTGAAACCGCAAGTCAATTTTATCGTATAGCTGAAAGAAATACAAAAATATTCACAAAGCCTCATGTTTTGATAAAAGAAAAGCCCTCATTGCCGATTGCTTTTATCAATGACGATTTAATATTTAAACATGAAATTCTTGGTGTTCATGCACCTAAAGAGCAAGAGCTGCATAACTTGAGGAAACACATTATCAATAATAGAATTCTGTATAAGACGCTGTTACTTTCTGGTAGTGGCCGAGCAGGGATTAGTCGTTCGACAGGAACTATCTTAAAGAAAGATATGTTAGCTTTGCCTTATCCCGAAGACCTCAGCAAGCTCAGATTATCAAAGGCTGAACAAATTATATGTGATGATGTTATTAAATACTATGCTGAGCAGTTGGCAAAAAATGAAGAAGCAAAGTTAAATACAGAAGACGCTAACGAACAAATTCTTAAAGCCTTTGCTAAAGTTTTCTGCGATTCTTTGAATTCTATTTATAAAGAAGGGAAAAAACTGTTTTATCCCCTGGATTATATCAAATCGACATCATTTATTTGTTATCCTTTTGCTTACGGCAATCCTAACAAGCCACAAAAAATGTCGAAATCCGAGAAAAAGCAAATCGAAAAGGGAGACCTAAGCTGTCTTCTGGACAATAAACAGGATGCTAATATTTTGTATAAACGAATCATAAAGCTATATCATCAAAGAGATATGGTGTATTTGGTAAAGCCTAAAATCTTGAGATATTGGCTCAAATCAATAGCACTGCGTGACGCTGACGAAGTATTTACGGACCTGGTGAGTAGCGGGTATTGATTATGCACTATGAGCAAAGCAAGCCAGATATTAAAAATGATTTAATTTATTCGTTAGAATCAGGTCATCATCGAAAAAGTGTTCTTTCATTTATTCGGGGAAATATTGTTGATGTTTCAAACAGACTTTTAGGGAAAGCAAATATAAACATATCAACTCTTTATGAGGATGATATATCTCGGGAAATTACAAATCTTTTAAATGACAAATTGAGAGAGTTAAGTGGTTATTTGTTCAGATTTGAGGCAAAGGAAGGGCCAGATATTCTAATTTTTGCCTCACCATATAAAGCATTTTCAGAACCACTCTTTTTTATTGAAGCCAAGAGACTTCCACCAACGAGTTCAAGAGATTATGTTAACTCTGGCATTGGCAGGTTTAAGAATAAAGAACATGGAAAAAACCATGATATTGCAGCGATGTTAGGTTATGTACAGAAGGAAGATTTTAATTATTGGTATGGTAAAGTAAATTCATGGATAGATGATCTGATAGCTAATCCAAATGATTTTATTGGATGGTCAGAACAAGATAAAATTACAATAATACAAGTATCAGAATTTGGCGAATACAAATCAACTCATTCACGTAAAAAAATAAATACGATTACTCTATATCACTTCTGGATTAACCTTTGCAAATAAAAATGAGAAAATGTCGGTAGGCTAAAACCTCACCCTATACGGCTACCGGCGATAAAATGTCAACGTTGTTGTATTGTTCGAGCCCTGCTGATAGCCCTTCCCTTTGGCCTTGCTCAGTGTAAACTCACTTAGTGTGTCCTTTGATTAAGTCTTGTTTCTTTGCATATGAGAAGGCAATCCCCAAATAAATTTGAGGGCTAAACACAAAGACAACCCCGCCCGGAGAACGGGGTTAAATATAAAGGCATAACTGCCCAGAGGCCGAAACGGCCGTCGTTTTTTCCTTTTCTTTTCTCAATGTGAATGCGAGAGCTACGAGGTTTAGAAGAGGCAATCCAGAATATATTAAGTAGGCGAAAAGGGCCATGTCATCGATTATTTCATGGTGAAACCAAATAAGG
>JBARPZ010000612.1:0-3388 GCA_049643445.1 Sedimentisphaerales bacterium | reverse complement strand
AACCTTACGAAAGAGCCGCCGAAGGCAATAGTGAATGGCTTGCATATCAAACAGATTGGAATCGTCAAATGGATGCTTACGGAAACTGGATGCAGAGGCCCGATAGGGAATGGCTTACTCCTCTCTTTATCCAAGATGGAAAGTTAGTAGGATGGGGCAGGAACTTTTGGAAGACAGAAGAAAAAAGATATGATATTAAGATAGACCAGACGATTAGGCAAAAGTAAATTAACGATATAAAGCAGAAATACCGAGACACCCAGCGGCAATCGTTAAAATGGTGGGATGAAATGAGCGGGCAAAAATTCTGAAGAAAAGAGATATCGTGAAAAATGAGCAATCAAAAATTAAAAAGGAAAAAAATCGCACTTTTAATTGGCATATAATACTAATTACAGCCGTAATAGTGCTTTTTGTAAACGAGGGGTGGCGTGTTATCAAAGACCGAGTTCGATACAAGATTGAATACCAAATGGAAATAAGTCCATACAAGCTTGAAAATGAAAAGACGGTTTTGGGATTATTCAAATTCACAAAACCTCTCCCCGCAACCAAGGTTAGAATAGTTGTTGCTAATCGAGGATTAAAATCACAAAAAAACGTAGGCTTATATATTAGATTTACAAAACCGATTGTTTTTACTTACGTGGCTCGAGAAATCCCCATAAATGACAACAAAGGCGAAAGTTTAATTGGAAATTCTAAAGCTTTCATGGGGGAGAAGGCTGCTGGCATTAATATGCCTATGATACCATCAGGTTCTAAATTTCCTATCAGTTTTATTTTGGACTGCGAGTATAGTAAAGAGATACAAGACAAAGACAAACTTATTGAGTTTTTTAAGTTAACAAGTGAGACAAAATGAGAGGTTAGGTAACAGATTTATGGTAATTTTATTGTAAAAATACAAACAAGAAAACAAATAAATCGAGACAACCAGAAGAAATCGTTGAAATGGTGGGGTATCCGCGATGTATGAAATGTACTTTCGAAATGTTAACTTAGAGTAGATAAATGATTACAGAGAACACAGTTTTTATTTTAGGCGCAGGTGCCAGTTATCCTTATGGATTACCACTTGCCAAGGAATTACGACACCAGATATGTTTTGACTTCGTCCCCTACTACAAAAATCTTATTGGAAGATTGATGAAACCCCAGCGGGGAGAGAAGCTAATTCAGCAAGCAAGAGAACTTGCCGATGCATTCTTCAAATCAAGTGACCCATCTATCGATGTGTGGTTAGTAAAAAATCTAAGTTTCATGGGGATAGGGAAAGAAGCCATAATATCTATCATACTCCATGGTGAGCACAAAGGCGGTTTAAGAGAAAAAGCCCCACATCATGACCAAGACTGGTATTCATATTTATGGCGAAGGATGACAGATGGTTTTAGCTGCCCAGGTGATTACAAGAAGTTTTCGCAAAATAAAGTTGATTTTATCACGTTTAACTATGATAGGTCATTAGACAAATTTCTATTTGAAAGCCTGACAAATGCCTTTCGCGGCATTTCATCTGACGATGCTGTAAAACAACTTAACCAGCGGAAGCTTATCCATCTTTATGGCCAAATAGCTCCCTTAAAATGGCAAGGTTCTTTGGATAGGGCATCCTATGGAGACCATCCTGATGAATTTTGGCCAAAAAAATACGTAGACAACCTAAAAATAATTTATGAAGCTGAAAATACTCCTGAAGTTAAAGAAGCCCATAATCTAATTCAAAAAGCACAGAGAATATTTTTTCTTGGCTTTGGTTACGCAAAAGAAAATTTAGCTATTTTACAAATTCCAAATATATTAGAAAGTCAAACAATTTATGGCACTGCTTTTGGATCAACAAGTACAGAAATTACCAAAATATCACGCCGAATTGGGAAACAATTTTTTCCACCTATAATCGAACCTTGGGATTGCTTACGGTTACTTAGGGAACATTTGTAAACGCACCAGCCAAAACTCAGAAAGTAATACATCAAAATAAAGCCATTAAGAATCCCAGTAAAATAAAACAATAAGTAAATCGAGACAGCCAGCGACAATCGTTAAAATGTTGGGATGACTTTAGATGAGTATTGAAGGGGGATAAAATATGAAAAAAAAATGAAGCAATCAAAGAAGTAAATAATCTCAAAAAAAGGCGATCGTTAAAATGGCGGGAAGAAATGAGTGGGTAACTGCATCAAAACTAATCCTTACAACCAGGAGTGATAAAAATGAAAAAGCGGATTTTGCTGCGAAGTGGATTCATTGGTGCTGGCGCAGGCATCGGAGTCCAACTGATCATTGTAGTTCTTTATATGGTTCTTAAAAGAAGCAATGTATTAATTGACAAACTGTCTTTTTTGTTCAATGTCCCATGTATCTGGATTATTTCTTCTCTGGTCAATGCAGGACTAATCCAGAAACATGACGGTGTTGCAGTCATAATAGTGTTTTTCGTTTATTCTGCGATTCTTGCTTTTGTAATAGGTATTGCAGTATACCTTTTGATAACTTGGTTCAGAACTGTTCTCCGTAGGATATGATAGTCAACATTCTTAACCACTTTTAGCAGGCAATACGACGACAACATAAAAGACGAGCAAAACAATAAGTAAATCTGAACAGCCCAGCGGCAATCGTTAAAAAGGTGGATGAAATGGGCGGGTTTCGCCAGACATACCCCTTCGCTTTGACTATCGATAAGCTGCTTTGCCTACCATATCTCTGGGTCCGGTGAAGCCCGGGCCACCCGCGGCTACATAACCATGGCTGGCTCCGGATTTATCCGGGCTGATCCAGAAGGAATATAGTCTGCCATTCTTCAAACGAAATTTAAACCTCACGGGCTTACCCGCCAAAGCTGAAAGGTCTTTTCCGCCATTGAAGGTTACCTGCCGGATTGTGCTGTCTTTTGAAACCTGATTACAATTTTCAAAAGTCAGGCCTTCAATTGGTTTGTTATCCCTGGTCAGTACTTCAACATTCAATTGGCCGTTGGGATTGTCCACGTTGACAAAGAGGTACTTACCTTTGAACGTCACCGGCCTGGTAGTCAACGTGCCGGGGTCCTCGCCCGCATCCATAGAGGCAAATCCATCACGGCGCATGACGGCCAGGCCGGTGTGGCAGTTACCATCCCAAAAGCCGTCACCGTTCATTCGACCGCTGACATAAAAGTACAGCTTGTCCTTTACAACCAGACAACAGCCGCCCGCACTCTGTACGTTGCCCCAGTTCCAGGCGCCTTCAGTCGGATTGACTGTAAGAAACCGAGCCCGGTCGGGACGATGCCAATGAAAACCATCACGGCTGAAACCAACGAGCACTTCATTTCGCTTCTGGATCTTCAGTCGGGCACACTCACTGTTAGGCGGTCCCTGCCAAATAGAAAACAATCCCA
>JBARPZ010000611.1:0-1834 GCA_049643445.1 Sedimentisphaerales bacterium | reverse complement strand
ATGGTAATCAGCTCATAATCCCGACGCCGGTACATCCGATTCATCGTTACAAATTCCTGCAATTGCTCTACGCTGGGCCCGCTCCAGCTCGCCCAGACATTGACCAATCGCAGTTTCCCTGAATCATTTTTGATAAGTTCCTTTATGCTCCTTGCATTTGCCGTTTCCACAGCGACCCTTTCTCTTGCCCAAGCCTCAAAAGATTGTTTGGCGGATTCCCGTTTACTGGACCATTTGATTGAACAGCCGATTGTTCCGGTTGTTTCAACGGGAACTTTCCTCCCCTTTAATAATGCTTCAATAGCATTCCGCGCATCCTGCGATTTGACCAGCTTGGGTTTCTCTGAATCATCGACTCGGCCGACATAGCGCAGTTTGCGCTGCCGGTCAAAGATAAACACATGTGGCGTTCGAGCCGGCCCGTATGCGAGTGAAACTCTCTGGTTGTCCCCATCATAGAGATATGGAAAATTATATCCCATATCCTTTGCACGGATCTTCATATCCTCAAGCGAATCGCCCATATCCGAATAGCCTAATTCATCCAGGCGCACCGCTCTTGGGTCGTTCGGGGAAATCGCCACCACCGCAACGCCTTTGTTCTTATAATCGGCTGCCATCTTTTTAATCCGCTCCTCGTACGCCTGGGCGGTCGGGCAGTGGTTGCAGGTAAAAATAATCACGAGAACATCCGCATCCGCAAAATCCGCCAGTTTATAATAACGTCCATCCACACCCGGCAGATTAAAGTCGGGCGCTTTTTGACCGATTCTTAGTGTCTCAACCTTCTCGGAAGCCGAGAAACCTAAGTCCGCCATAAAAAGCACAGCCGCCACTACTGCCAAAACTTGTTTACTATATTTACTCATGTTACACCTCTTTCTTACTTAATACCGTCAATTTCTTACTCTATAGACTCACTATCTTTTTCCTCAGCGCCCCACTTCAACTCACCAAGCCGCTCCGCCTTCACAAATTCTACATGCCAATCATTAAACAAGACATTACAGCCTTTGCCTTTATGATTTTCCGTAGTTAACAGTTCCGACCCACCGAATCGATTCCAACGTAGCTTATAGACTTTCTCAGAATGCTTATGTTTTTTGAGGTCACTTCTATCACTGAGTGAACTTAGTGACTTGTACCAATCTCGATCTCCCAATGTCCCATTTCTTCCTAAGGGATCTTTGCCAAAATTTGTTTCAAATAGGATAACCATATCTTCAGGAATCTCTGAAGAATTCTTGCCTGCTATATTTTTATTAAGAGCATAACTGGATTCACCAATTTTTGCATCAGAGCCTTTGCAAACTAAGTACTCTAACTTTACTTCATAATTCATAACGAGTAAATCACACCACTTATCATGAGCTGGGAAACTATTACTATGATCCTGAGCATAGATATAAAGAGCTATCCCCAAATTTCGCAAATTTGCCATGCACTTGATACGTTCAGCCCTTTCACCTGAAATGGGATCAGGCATAAAAATTACAAGTAGAACCACACAACTAACAACAACTACTAAAAGGATCTTAATAATTCTGAGCCAAGACAATTTGTTTTCACTGAAATCATTTTTAACAGATACCTCACTCATGCTCTTTCCTCTCCCAGAATTTTCCGCAGAACGCTTATTAGTGTCCTCGGTTCGAAATAATTCTTCGATAAATGCAAATATACCGTCCTCATATCGGAGATTCTAACCTTTCCTGAAACCTTTGAAAAGAAGGATTTACTCGGCGTCTCGGCATCTTTCGCAAATGAAAATATCAAATCTTCCCCTGAAGCAACTATACTTTTTATATCCTGCTTACTTGCCTTTATCCGAAGC
>JBARPZ010000610.1:0-6077 GCA_049643445.1 Sedimentisphaerales bacterium | reverse complement strand
ACAGTAATTCCACCGACCTCCAGGCCCTTTATCAGCCGGTGCAGCAAGTGCACCCGCCTTCGGCCGGGCAGGCTGCTGATACCATAATCGTGATTACCCAGGCAGGCATATGTGCCGAATCGGCTTTCGATGTTGCCCAGCAGAGCGATGACCTTCTCCCTGTACCTGCCTCGGAGATCATAAGTGATGTAATCTCCCGTCAACACTACAACATCGACATCGAGCAGATTAATCCGGTCAATGCAACGATTCAAATAGCCCGTGCTTACAGTTCTGCTATGATGAAGGTCACTGATATGTGCTATGCGCGTTCCATTTAATCGGCGATGGGGACTTTGTAAATGCAAATCGATTTCAACAACTTCCAGCCATTCCGGGCCTGTTCCGTGAGCGTCAACCGCCCAGCGAGTACAAAAACCCAAGGCTCCCAGAGTTGAACCCTTCAAATAGTGCCTCCGTTTAATTGATTCGGCGCCACCTGATATTCGTCTAATATATTTACGCATAATGTGTAATATTGTCAGCCGGTAGATAGTATGTGCTATACGTCAAAACAAGCGTTAAGTTCGAAAACAGTATCGCAAGCATCAGGCAAATTGTTTGAATGCGAAGACACTTGTCCATAACGGAGAATAAGAGCTCCTTTGCTTCAAATTGTGTATTTGGTACCCGGTTTTGCTATTTACTTTTGAAGATATTTTACAGAAAAAGCGGCATATTACAAGAAAAATCGGGCTGATTCGGGCTAAAAATGGGATTAGGAAAATTTTTTGGTGATTTTTGGGATTTTAGTCGACATTGCATAGTATGTATGGCATAATAGGCATAACAAGGCATAAGATGAATTTGTTAGTGTGTACTATAAACCTGAGTATAGAAAGGAGCTATTTATGAAATTTGAAAGTCAGCTATTAAAGGGCGTTGCTCCGGTGGTTGTTCTGGAGATTTTGTCGCGCGGCCAAATGTACGGGTACGAGCTGAGCCAGGCCATCGAGCAGCGAAGCGGCGATATCCTCTCACTCGGTAAAGGAACGCTGTACCCGCTGCTTTACAATCTCGAGGCCAAGAAACTGGTCGAAGGCAAGTGGGAAGATACAGACTCCGGACGAAAGAGGCGCTATTACTCAATCACCAGCGAGGGCAAAGGCCAGCTGGCCGAACAAAAAGCCCAGCTTAAAGAGCTGCACACCGGGCTGAATCTTATTTTCAGCAGAGCACTTACACCGGCTTAGAGGCGAAAATGGGCCACAAAGACACAAAGGCACAAAGAAATTAAAAGTTAAAATTAAAACTATAGTGTCTTGGTGACTATGTGGCAGAAAAACAGAAACGGAGGCCTCTATTATGACAAAGGGACATAAACAAACCGACATTCAAAATCTTCCCGGCTGTGCTTGTGAATTTATCGAGACAGTTGTTAGAAAAATGCGGTACCGCAAAAAGGTCCGGCGGGATGTGCAGGCAGAATTAGCGGCACATTTTGAGGATGAGCTTAAAGATTGTAAAACCGATGAGCAAAGAGAGCAGAAAGCTCAGCAGCTTGTCGGTGGCTTTGGTGATGTGAAACTGCTTGCGATTTTATTACGACGGGCAAAGAAGCGGTGCAGACCACTGTGGCGCAAAGTCCTCGTACGTGGTTTTCAGGCGGTTGGAGTATTTATCTTATATATTCTTATATGTTCTGCCCCGCTGGTAGGCAGGCCAACAATATCTGTTAATTACGTTGACTGGCTGAATGACAAGGCTAAAGCGGGCAGGGATGAGTCGGAGAATGCCTATCCATACTATGAAAGAGCTGTTGCGGCCTGTGTGAAAATGCCGGATGGATTATACTGGAATAGAAATAAATGGCCGGCCGATTTGAATGATGTAGAAATCCAGAGATATTTGAAATGGGTTAACGATAATAAAAAAGCCCTCGACTTTTTGATAGAAGGCAATAAGAGACCTTACTATTGGCCTGTTTATAGTGCAACAGGTACTGATCTAAGCAAAGGTATTATCGATATAACATATTTTTCCGAATATAGAACTCTTGTCTTTGCCCTGGATTGGCGCAGTCGCTATAAAGCCTACAAAGGCGACGTAGAATCTGCTTTTGATGATTGCGTATCATTGGTGAGATTCGGCAGCCGTCTACAGGGACAAGGCTTGTTTAATGAACAGTCAGCCGGTGTTGCGTTTGGGGCCTATGCACAAGACGCGATTAGGACGATTATAGAAAAGGTGGATGTCCCAGCCGATACGCTGAAAAATCTTCAGGAGCAGTTGCAGACCGAATTTACCAAGTACGACAGCCTTATCAATTTGGAAATGGAAAAAGTGTTTACGTATGATTACATCCAGCGGTCGTTTACGGACGACGGCAAGGGTGGCGGACGGATGCTGGCCAGAGGAGCGGCCCTTGCTGTCGGCGACTGGAAATCCGGGCTGTGGAGATTTGTATCTTTGAGTTATCCGGACAGGCGCGAAATGACAGCAAAGGTTGACCAATATTTTGAACTCTTCGGCCAGTTACTGGACATAACACCATGGCAGATGCATCAAAAAGGCGGGCCCGGGGAATGGGAAGAAATGGCCAGGAATTCGCTCTATCTGAAAATCACAGCGCCTGCATATGGCATGGCTGGTGAAATAGGCTGGCGGATGAAAACGGACAGAACTGCTCTTTTGACAGTGTTAGCACTACAGCGATATGAAAAGGACAATGGTGCTTACCCGGAGAATTTACGCGCTCTTGTCGAGAGCGGATATTTGAAAAAGTTACCGATGGACCCATATAGTGACGGTCCACTGGTTTATAATAAAACAGATGAGAGTTTTATCCTTTATAGTTTTGGGGAAAATTTAAGCGACGATGGAGGCAAATCAGGTCTGGGAAGAGACGGTAAACCAAGGATGTGGGCGGATAATGGTGACTGGGTTTTCCGGCCTGAGCCCGAATCTGAAGTAACACAGTGACAATAGAGGACATAAACATGGAAAAGCAAAACCGGAAAGAAGGAAAATTGAGTAAACTACCTGTTTCTGTAACCCAGTTTATTAAACTTATCATCAAGAAGATGCGCTATCGTAAAAAGGTACGGGAGGAAGTAGAGGCTGAATTAGCAGCTCATTTTGAAGATGAGTTGAAAGGTTGCAAAGCTGACGCCGAGAGAGAGCAAAAAGCCGAACAGCTTGTCGGCGGGTTTGGCGATATGAAATTGCTTGCCGTTTTATTGCGCCGGGCCAAAAAACGCTGCCGACCATTGTGGCGGACTGTAGTTGCAAGGGCATTTCAAACGGTCGGTGTTTTGTTCATTTGTCTTGTCCTTTATGTTGTCTGGTTCCTGACGGGCAAACCGGTCGTTACCAAAGATTATATTGCCGAGTTTAACAACCTCGTTCGGCCGGTTGCTGACGAATCCCTGAACGCAGCGCCTTTATATAACAAAGCCATCGAAGTGTTTGAAGAGCTCCCTCGTGATATCTCTGATGTATTGGGGAAAATATATTATGAAGTGACTGAAGAAGATAAACAGCTTATAGGAAAATGGCTGACTGATAATGAGGAAGTTCTTGATCTTGTTATTGCCGGTACAAAGAGGCCCTATTACTGGCAGCATTATGAAGGCGAGGACATGCTCTCTGTGCTTTTGCCTTACCTTACCGAGTATCGAAAATTGGCTTTTTCTTTTCGCTGGCGGATCCAGCTTCGTGCCGAACAAGGCCGATATGAAGAGGCATTTAGCGATATAAAGACGTGTTATCGTTTCGGCCGGCATGTAAAAGGAACCAAGCTTGTTCTTATTGAACAGCTTGTAGGCATTGCCATCGAAGCGATTGCGGTTGAGAATTTGCGCAGTATTCTAAGTGAGTACCAGATAGACTCGGAAACACTTGCAATGTTACAGAGAGACCTTGAACAGATAATGGCCGACGAAGATTTTGCCATGAGTTTTGAAGGCGAAAAGATGTTTATATACGATGAGATACAGCGATGCTTTACGGAAGACCGGTTTGGCGGCGGCCATTTGTATCTTACCCGAATAGGTCAGATCAATTCAGATGGCGATGAGTCGGCGCCGACGGCTCAAGATATCATTCTCGAGTCGTTATCTTCTCTGGAGGGTTGGGGAAGGGCCGTGAAAGTTTTATTTTTCCATCCAAATAAACAGCAAACGCGGGAGGCGGCCGACCGGTTTTATGCCTACTGTGAAACATTTGCCCAAAAGACACCTGCCCAAATCAGGGCCGAAGGAATAGTCATGCAAAAAGAAACCATGAAAATTGTCGGGGACAACGTCTTTTTGTCTATTCTGGCACCCGCTCTTGGAAGGGCATGTAGAATAGGCCATCGACAGAGGACCAATGTAGAAGCGACCATTACCATCCTTGCCCTGCAGCGCTACAAAGTTGACAAGGACTCTTTCCCGGCCGATTTGCGGCAGCTCATAACCGCCGGTTATCTCAGACAATTGCCTCTCGACGTGTATAGCGACAAGCCGCTGGTTTATAAAAAGACAGACGATAACTTTATTCTCTACAGTGTCGGCGAAAATATCGAGGATGATGGCGGCAAACCCGGCACTGATAGGGGGGGAAGGCCGAGACTGTGGGATGATGACGGAGACAGTGACGCAGTCTTCTGGCCGGTGCCAAAATCCGAACTAAACCAATAGCATTCTTCCAATAGATATGAAAAAACCAGACGAGACAGAAACAGGATTAAATAAGCTGCCTGCCTGTGTTGCTGAGTTTATTAAACTTGTCATCAGGAAGATGCGGTATCGCCGAGAGGTTCGGCAGGATGTGCAGGCGGAATTAACAGCCCATTTTGAAGATGAGCTGAAAGACTGCAAGAGAGACAGTGAAAGAGTGCAAAAGGCCCGGCAGCTAATCGCAGACTTTGGCGATGTGAGACTATTAGCTGTTTTATTACGCCGGGCCAAAAAACGCTGCCGACCTCTGTGGCGAACGGCGGTTGCCAGAACATTCCAAACTGCAGGCATAATAACTCTGTGCTTTATCGTCTATATCATCTGGTTTATGTCCGGCAAGCCGGTTATTACTACCGATTACATTGCTGAGCTTAACCGCGTTAATCGTCCTGTGACTGATGAAACCCTCAACGCGGCACCTTTATACCACAAGGCAGCCGAGAGATATTCAAAATTGCCTGAGGATATCTCCGTGCTTTTGCGGAAAAAATATAAGGAAGTTACTGAGGAACAGAAACAGCTTATAGAAAAATGGCTGACTGATAACCAGGAAACTCTTGAGCTGGTTGTTGCAGGCACGCAGAAGCCATATTATTGGCGAACGTATAGGAATAAGCAAAATACAAGTGAAATGATATCTATTCTTGTTCCTCACCTTAACGATTTTCGCAATCTGGTGCGGGCCCTGACCTGGCGGGCGCGGCTTCGTGCTGAACAGAACCAATACGAAGATGCTTTTAATGATGTAAAATCCTGTTATCGCTTTGGCCGGCATCTAAAAGGGGACAGTTTTTTTGTCGAACAACTTACAGCTTGTAGCATTGAAATAGTGGCTACTGAGACACTGCGCGACATTCTGAGTGAGCACAGGATAGACGTGGCCGGACTGGTTACGCTGCAGAAAGACTACGAACAAATGATTGCCGATGAAAATTTTGTAATAGGTTTGGAAGCAGAAAAAATGAGCCTTTATGACGAGATTCAAAGGTGCTTTACTGCTGACGGGATGGGCGGCGGCCATCTTTACCTTAAAAGGATACGTGATATCGCTGACCCCTTTGGCTGGAGCGGCGCTGATTCGTGGCTTGTGACGAACTTCGTACGTGTTTTATTTACGCATCCCAATAAGCAGCAAACTCTAACAGCGGCAAGTAAATTTTATGGTTACATTCAGGAAGTGACTCTTAAAACTCCTGCACGAATACGCACAGAGCAAATCGATATAGACCAGGAGCTTGGCCGGCTTACCAGCGGCAATGTACTTTTCTCAATCTTTCTTCCCGCCTTTGAAAGAATTATCGAGTATAGCTATCAAAATAAAGCTGATGTTCAGGGAACCTTGTCAATAATAGCGATGTTGAGATATAAGCAGGATAC
>JBARPZ010000609.1:0-6675 GCA_049643445.1 Sedimentisphaerales bacterium | reverse complement strand
AGGCGTGCGCATCTTTCCTGCTTCTATCGTTCCCAGGCCTTTCCACTTCCAGTATCCGCTGTGGCCATCTGCAAAGACAAAGGCCATGCCGTTGCTGTGTCGCGCGGGAGGCGGGTCTATCCATTGTCCCGGATTGATGTACCCAACTCTGTAACTGAGGTTGTTCACCCAGCCTTCGCAAACAGAAACGATTCTGTCGTGCGGCCTGCGAACAAGCGACCTGTTCTTAACGCACAGCATACTCCCAGCGCTGCCGAGAGTGCTAACCGGACTTCTATCACCATTCAGGGAACAAACGATAGAGTAGGTCCGCAGGTGTTTGGCCTTGCCGCCCGGGCACCTGTAAGCTTTTACGTTCTGGTTATTCGGCCATAGTGCTCCGTCTTTGATGGTTTTTTCATGGTCGTACTTGGTTAATGTCTGCTCATCGGGGTCGCCGGTGGCAGGATCGATCACCATTTCGAGGGCCCAGGGTATCTCGACATACACCTTGGCGGGTGGGGGACCTCCTGTTTGTCTCGGGTTGTCGTTTGGCTGGCCATTGACAATCTTGCCATCGTTATCATCGGCGTATATAATCCATGCAATTGCCAAATCCCTGAGATTGGCGGTACAAACCGCGCGTCTGGCATGCGCTCTGGCCCTCTCCAGTGCCGGCATCAATAACGCCAATAATAACGCAATAATGGCAATTACTACCAGAAGCTCTATTAAGGTAAATCCTCTTTGTTTATTCATGATACTCCTTTCTGACTACTTGTATCCTAACTGACCAACCGCGTTAAAAGCCACCGCCATTGGCGGGAAAGGCCGGTAACGCGTTTTACTTCTCACGGGCCCAGCCAAACAAAAATCAATAACGCAGAAAACCGTACTCATATACATTATGGTGGTGTATAACCTAACCTGCCGTACACGGCCCTCTGCATCTGTTCTAAATCCATCCAGCCCTCATCGCTTATAGGCGCAACATCTCCATTGTCATTCCTGCCATAAACTACTGTGTCATTGAGACCTTTCCACTTCCAGTATACGCTGTGGGCGTCTGCGAAGCTGACGGTTGCGCCGTCACGGTGCCGGATCGGTGGCGGGTCACCCCATTGCCCCACATTATAATGAACTTTATAACTGCCGCCCCTGACCCTGCCTATGTCAATAAAAACGATTTTTTCGTTTGTCTTGGAAAGGTCGCCCCTGTTGTTGGCCCATACCTGGTCTGCTACGGCATCAGTTTGTTGAGCACCATTCATGGCATCGACTATGGCGTAGGTCGCCATATGGTTAACCTGACCGGCCGGGCAGCGGAATACCTTTGGGTTCTTGGCATATTCCCATAGTGTTCCATCTTTGATATGCCATATTTGTGTCCGCTCGATATCGTCGGGGTTCACCTTGCCTACCCAGCCTGTTGTAATGGCAGGAGAGCCCCCGTCATCCGCACCTGCCCTGCCGTTAACAAGGTCGCCACGGTTTTCGTCTGCATACATAACCCACGCAAGCGCCAATTGCTTCAGATTGCCCATACAAACCGTGCGTCTGCCCAATTCCCTGGCCCTGTTCAGTGCCGGCATCAGTATCGCCATTAATAACGCAATAATGGCAATTACCACCAAAAGCTCGATTAATGTAAAACCTCTTCGTTTGTACATGATGATACTCCTTTCTTGCTGCCAAAGTTTAGTTGTCACATCTACAGGATGCGCACAGCAAGTATTCTGTTCCGCTAATTTCGTATTTTTTGCGGCAATTTCGTCAATTTTACTATACTTCGGCAAACGCATTATACCTCATATCTGAGTTCTTTGCAATACTAAAAACAGAAAATAGTTGGACAATTTTTTCATTGTTAAGATGGGGGGGCGGGATACGCCCGGTGGCCGCAGGGAGGAAGTGTATCTGTTAGCTGCGGTCAGATTAGGCGCGGTCAAAGCGCATAGAAAGGGCTGAAGCCTGTAAGCTTCAGCCCTTGTGAGACAGCTTTTCATTTAGAAAATAAAGAGCAAACTTATAATAATCTACACTGTCTCACACAAACCAAGACATATAAGAAGAAAAGACCTATATATTTCACTCTTAATTATAACCGGCCAGAGGATTTTTGCAAGCATTTTTTTCGAAATTTTTTAATTTTTTTTACTAAAACCCTGCTTTGCATGCGCAATCCCTGTTATTAGCCACGCCAGGGCCGATTTCAGCCTTGGTGAGCTCATCGACTGCATCATGAAAAAAGTCTGCAAAATGAGCAGAAATTCAGCTTGCTATCCTCATTAACTCCTATTCGCCCGGCTTTTCTGATTCTTATTTGCCTGATTCTGAATTTGCAGGGGCGACACAGTAAATGTAAATGAGCGGTTCTGTTCCGTTATTTTTCACGTCATGGACGGTATTCGGGGGTATATAGCATACTTTCCCCTGGCAGACCTGGAAAGAGTCCTGTTCGCCAATTAACAGCATCCCGCGGCCGGAAAGAAAAACAAGCAGTTCCTCGTGATTTTTCGTGCTGTGCTGTCCACAGCTTTGGCCGGGATCGATGTATACTCTGCCCGAGCGCATTCCACAGGTTTGTGGTTGGCCCTGAAGAATTCTTTGATATTCGGCCTTATCGTTCAATTCAATGATGAGCACTTTTTCTGACACAATAGATCCTCTTAAAAAACAGTAACTTCAATATGATATGGAAGAATTTAAGAAAGTTTTACTCTTTGTCAATTATTTTCTTGATGTAGTAGCAAAAATATAGTATTTTTATGCGCACAGTTTGATTGTTCAACTTTTTGTGAGGAATTAAATATGACAGCGGAACTGAATGCTCTTATTATCACCGCTGCTTCCATAGGTTTTTTCCATACGCTATTGGGGCCGGACCACTATCTGCCTTTTGTTATGATGTCGTGGGCGCGAAAGTGGTCGGGATTGAAGACGACATTTATAACCATCTTGTGCGGCTTTGGGCATATAGGAAGTTCGGTTGTTCTTGGCCTGATAGGCGTGTCGGTTGGCATAGCAGTCAATAAGCTGGAGTTCGTGGAGGGCTTTCGTGGCAATCTGGCCGGCTGGCTGCTTATCGCGTTCGGGCTGGTGTATTTAGTATGGGGTTTGCGGCGGGCATACCGGAACCGACCTCACGTTCACAGTCACGCTCATACGAGCGAGGCAGCGCACACACACTCTCACAGCCATCATCAGGAACACACACATGTTCATAACGGTGGAGCCAAGCAGAGCATTGCACCGTGGGCGCTGTTTGTCATTTTCGTTTTTGGTCCTTGTGAACCTTTGATTCCCATCCTGATGTATCCGGCTGCAAAGAACAGTTTCTTCGGCCTGGTGGTGGTGACGAGCGTATTTGGTGTAGCTACACTTGGCACCATGATTGGTATGGTTCTTATTTCCAGAGCGGGAGTGAGCTTTATTCCACTGAAGCGGCTGCAGCGTTACACACATGCTATAGCCGGGGCGACCATCCTTCTTTGCGGCCTGGCCATTCAGTTCATGGGATTGTGAGCAACCCAAACAAGCACATGGGATTTCATCGGGATGTGGTATTAACTCCATGAATAAATTTTGCCCCGGGGCCTGTGCTACCTGGAAATGTCTGTGTCAGGTAAGTTTTTGCGGAAATGTTCCGCGAAAAATGTGGGAGGGCTATCCTTGAATATTGCACGCCGGTACGCTATCATAACGCCCTGCTGGATACTGAAATAACGAGTGAAATTTTGGCCTCTCGGTCCATATCGTTTTCTTTTGGATTGAAACATGGAAACTGAGCTTGTGTTCCAAACCTTAATAGAGTTTTTTAACCAGTCCCTGCTTCGAGCGGAACCGGACAAGCCATGCCTGGAAATCGTCAGAGCGGACCGGCAGGAGACTCTCACATTTGAACAGTTGAAAACAAGGGCACAAGACTTCGCACTATGGCTTATTCAAGACAGAGATATCGGTGTAGGAGACAAGATAGCGATATTGGGCAAGAACCGTGCGGATTGGGACGTGGCCCTTTGGGGGACAATCCTTGCCGGTGCTGTGCCTGTGCTGATTGACCCGGAAAGGCCGGTAGAAGGTGTAAAGAAACACCTCGCTTCCACCGACACGCGCCTGCTCGTTATGGCTGATGATTATCAGGATGCCGATTCCCGGGGGCAGATAAAAGAGTATACCTTGAGCCGGGGCCTGGGTCTTATTGAGATGACCGCATATGAGAGAATCAGCCTTGATAGTACCGCGGCAAATGAATTGCTGAGTAAAATCCACAGCCGGATAAAAGCTGATGATACCGCAGTAATGTTGTGTACATCGGGCACTACGGGTGACCCTCGCGAAGTTGAACTTACTCACGCTAACCTTATTGCCAATATTTGGGGCACCTTGGAGATAGTGAAAATCACCGGCGAAGACAAGCTTGGGCACATTACCCCGCCTCATCACTCTTTTGGCCTTACCGTTGGGAAATTGCTGCCGCTTTGGGTTGGAGCAACTAATGTTTACACTAATAAGTATCGCCAAATCGCGCAGTTGATAAGCGAGAAAGGGATAACAATCTTTGTAGGGATACCTGCACTTTTTGCCGTTCTTGCCAAGAGAATTGAAGAAGGGCTTAGCAAACAGAAAGAGAAGAGCCCATTGGTTAGGATTCTTGATCGCTACTTCCCGAGATTGGTTGGAAAGCAGATTGTCAAAAAGCAGGGCTGGGAGAGGCTGCGGTTTTGCATCTCCGGGGCAGCTCCGCTCCCCGGATGGGTGCTGGAGGTATTCTGGAGGAGGGGCCTGCAATTGCGCGAAGGTTACGGCACGACGGAGAATTCGCCGGTTTACGGCTTTAATCCCAATAGGCGAAAATTAGGCTCTGTCGGCAGGCCAATTTCGACCATGCTGGTAAAGATTGTCAACGACAAGAACGAAGTGCTGCGGGACGGTGAAAAAGGAGAGATTGCCCTCGGCGGCCCTTGTATTATGAAAGGCTACTATAAAAATCCCAAAGCGACCGATGCGGCTGTCAGAACGGATGATGAAGGGGTCCGCTGGCTGCATACCGGCGACCTGGGGCATCTGGACGAGGATGGTTACCTTTATATAACCGGCCGAAAGAAATATATAATTGTTCTGCCGGGCGGCAAGAATGTAAATCCCGAGCATGTCGAGTCCGCGCTCTCTGAGGCCCAGTATGTCGAAGAGGTATTGGTAGTCCCGGGTTTCGAAGAGGATTCAGCAGGCATAACCGAAGAGACCGTCAGGGCGATTGTACGACCGGCATGGGACGTGATAGAAACAAAGACAAATCTCTCCCGCTCTGAATTGATAAAACAACCGGATGTTCTCAAGAACCTGGTTTGGAAGAATGTCAATGAATGTCAGCAGCAAAGTAAGCAGTTGTCCGGTTACGAAAAGGTATCCTCGCATCGTCTGGAAATAAAAATGGACGAATTTCAAAAAACCTCGACCGGTAAGATTAAGCGCGACCCTTACATTAAAATGCCCCGGAAATAGGCTTGGAGGAGCAAAGATTATGAAACGCAGGTCTGAAATTTTTCTTTTGATGTGCGGAGTTGTCGGCTGGCAGTTTTCTTTTTCAGCGGTGTGGCACGGCCATCCTGGCCGTGTTGGCACGGGCTGGAAGCCCGTGGCACAAGCAGGGAAGGCAGAGTCGGCGATAAGTGATGTCAGGTTTGTCGTGGAAGTTGAGGATGTCGTCACCAAATACGCGCCTGCCAATAATGGTGCAGGGCCCTTATGGTGCTATGGTTCGACGGTTATCGCCCGGAAGGGAAACGACGTATACCTGTCAGTCATCGAAACAGGAAAGGAAGTACCTTTGCTTTGTAACACCAGATGGCAACTGTGGCGCCGGTCGACAGATGGCTGGAAAATCGCTCAGCATGAGAAAGAATACCGGCAGCGTGAGCCTTGTCCTATTGGAATATTTCAAAAAGGGGCGGTCTTTCTATCTGTGAATCCTTCTATCGAACCGCCCGGCGTTAAATATGGCCGCTGCCGGCCGTTAGTGCTTGAATTTAATCCTGAAGCTCTTGGGGGTGCCGCGAAAACACACCAACCGGTCTGGGCTGACGGGACTTATTTTACCGATCATTCATACAGGGGTTTTGCCGCCGACGGGGCAAAGGGCGAACTGTTTCTGCTCAACGTCAATGCGCAAACAGGCGATCAGTTTGCCTCCTACTGCGATAGTAAAGGTAAATGGCATCAAAAGGGGAAAATCAAGTTCCCCATACGGTCCTGCTATCCACAGGTTGGGCTGCGAGACCGTACCGCGGCTGTTATGGCTATTGGCGATATCGTTGAGCCGGTCGAGGAATGGCAAAAGCTAAAATTCGAGAAACTCAATCGCAAGTGGGATTATGTATTCCGGCGTTTGTTTTACACTTACACTCCGGATATTCGAAGCAGTGACTTCATAACTCCAATTGAGATTGACACGGTGGAGAAGACCGCCGGCCATATTCAGAATCTGGACCTTTACATCGACGAATCGGGAGCTACTCACCTTCTTTATCTTAAACGGCCTCACCATTACTCATTTATTCGAGACAAATATTTTCCCGGCCAGGCCATGATAGCCTATCTGGAATATGTAGTGGTCAAAGATGGAAAAGTCCTATCGAGGAAAACTCTGGCCGAAACTGGGCAAGGTTCGAAAGGACTGGAACCATCCTATGGCCG
>JBARPZ010000608.1:0-2064 GCA_049643445.1 Sedimentisphaerales bacterium | reverse complement strand
CCGAATGACTTTGGGGATACGCACTCCCCTCGGAACCGGAAAGCCCTCGATATGCTGAGGCCCATAGTGCATATAATTCATAGGGTCTTTTGGACCCTGGCTCAGGATTTGCCTGCCGGCCTTCAACAACTCCTCATGGTCGGTTTGGTATAATAGTAGTATCCGCCGCTGTTGTGCAAGTTGTTCCGTACTACCCCGGAAAGTGCGCATTGAATGTTTATTTCTCACAACAACAAAGCTGACAATCAAGGTAATAACCACTATGACAAGAACAGTTGTATTAGAACCCGCTTTACGCGTCTTCATATTAATATCCATCTTTTAGTTTCTACTTTTTGACCTTAAATTCGAGCCTTCGGCTATAACGACTCAGAAATTTTTCATCCTGGCAGCGGAGGGCAAAGCCTTCGGCCGTTATCTCATATACGAAGTCTTGGCCGGTAGAAGGGTCCTTTGGTAAACCTTCCGGGAGTGTCTCGGGCAACCGCCCTGTTTTCGCCACAACAAGGTAGACCTCGACAGCAACCTTGACACCGTTGATATAAGCGTGGTGCTCAACATAGGATGGGTATTGTATATTAATCGTTCCTCTCATGTTTATCATGATTAAGATATCTTTAGTTACCGGGTCAGTGTCATCCACCTCCGTCAGATTGCTGACAATTCTCTGCATTTCGGCACGCTTCTGTTCGTAAGTTATTTCACTGTCCAGGATTCGGAAAATCGGGTCGAGAAAGCTTTGAAGCCCCCTGCTGGTGCACAAAAGAAATTGCTCATCTGTTAAATTCCGTGCGTTCTCCTTAGCCTGTTCGTCCTCGGCCAACACTACAAGCAGATTCCTGAGTCTCGCAAGACGAGCGGGATACGTTCGGATGTGTTTCAAATCAGCTTTGATACGCGCCTGTAAACTTTTGGCATAGGACGGTGGTGCCCCCTTGACGACGCTGAGCTGGCCTCGAAACCACGTGAGAATGTCCGCATCCGGCGGCATGACACCAAGCACATATCGAACCATTCTCAGGGCATATCGCTCTAAAGGTGTCGAAAATGTATACAATTCCGGGTCTTCGCGGAAATGCCGGGCAATTCGCAGTGCTGTCAGGCAGCGCTCCAGTGCCACACGATAGTGCCCGTCGGCAGCGAGTATCCGCGCATCCATTAAAAGAATCTCGTAAATAGAATAAATCTCCCGACGCAAAGCCCCATGGCTGGGTAGAAATACGGGCTTTACCCATACCCCCCATGTACATTGCTGCATCCGAGAAGCGATTTCGACAATTTCTATAACATCCAAACAGGATCCCAGATATTTTCTGACCTGTCTGTCGGGTTCGGCACCAAAAGAAACCTCGTGAATCTTATTACTGATGGCTTCATTGGGTTCAGGCCGGAGCAGAAATGCCTGGTAATACAGGAGGGCTGCATTGCCCGGATTCGGCGGAGTGCCGTCTTCCACCCATGGAGTGATTTCGGCGTTTCTTTTTTCGTATGCCTTTTCACCTTTCAGGTTGTAGATGGTATCATCCAACCGTATCTGGCCGAACGCAATGGTATGTGCTTCGAGAAACGATAAGACAATAATCCCATAAACACAAAAAAATGTCTTTTTGCTATTACTATTGTTATTGCTCATAATAAAGCTCCTTTATAGTTTAGAATTTTACAGTGAGCAGAAAACACAAGGTGTTAAGCTATACAAACTGCTGCAATCATCCTGATAAAGTCCTGCCCGCGTTACTCCCATATAATATTATACGCGCAGGGGCTTAAAAATAATCAAAAAAAGCGGAGAGGATTTTAACTTTTTTCCCGGGTGTCCTGGTTTAGGGCGGAGCGGATGATTTTTGCCCGAATGGCGTTTCTGTGAGCTGGGTCCAAAGGCTTTCCGTAATTTAACTGCAATCGCATTTATTAATCTATATTGGTTTAAATCATTTTTTATGTTCATATGTCTCATACGTAAAGCGCGTACGCGCTTTACGTATGAGCTTTTTCTTGCGATTGATTATTAAGGTAAAAGAAGTAGTACTGCATGGGCAAACTCATTGCCCATTCTACGGACTA
>JBARPZ010000607.1:0-1511 GCA_049643445.1 Sedimentisphaerales bacterium | reverse complement strand
CGCCAGGCCCGCAAATCCCCTCAGTAATATACCGCTAATTCTGCACGAAATACGCAAAATAAACGGGTCAGAGGGGCTGTTGAAAAAGTCCCAAAGGAACATTTTGAGATTGCCGCGCGATTCTTCGAATCGCTCGCAATGACCTGAAAAAGGCGTTTCGTGTCATTGCGAGGAGCGTGGCGACGAAGCAATCTCACCTTTTTCAACAGCCCCACAGTCACCTATTAAAGACGAAGAAAGAGGAAATTGGGAGGGACTTAAAGGTGTCCGGGACAATTAAAGGTGTCCGACCATATAATATCGAATCTGCGCCGTAGGCGGGGCAGCTAAAAAAAATGCTTTTTAGACATTTTCTTGTTGACATTGTTTGTAATTACTTAAAATATCCATAAATTTTATTTGACATATAGTATCATTATTGCTACTATTTAGCTATGGCAAGGATTGCTGAAATTCTGAATCGTATGCGAAAGAATCCCAAAGGAGTACGGTTCAGGGAACTTTCTCAGGTGTGCGAACATTACTTTGGGCAGGCACGGCAGCGCAGAAGTAATCATCGCATTTACCCGATGCCCTGGGTAGGTGACCCACGCGTCAACATCCAGAACGACAAAGGTATGGCGAAAGCGTACCAGGTGAAACAGGTACTCAAAGCTATCAAGAGGTTGCAAAATGAAAAAACTGCCAAAGATTGACCGTTACACATATCGAGTAATTTGGTCCGAAGATGATAACCAGCTTGTGGGCTTATGCGCGGAGTTTCCAAGCTTAAGCTATCTCGCTTCCACTCCGGAAAAAGCTATCCAGGGTATTCTTAAGGTTGTAGCTGATGTTGTAAAAGATATGAAAGCGAACGATGAATCTGTACCTAAGCCAATTTACTCACGACGGTATAGCGGCAAATTTATGGTTCGAGTACCACCGGAGGTACATCGTCGTCTCGCACTTGAAGCTGCCGAAGAGGAAATCAGCCTAAATCGGCTTGTCAGCGCGAAATTATCTTCATAAAGTATCAGCAAGTTGAGTTAAGTTAAGTTGTGTTGTAAGGTAAAAGTGATGAACATTTTTGTCCGTTTTCTTTTGACTTATTTTTATAATATGTTATAATACGCAAATGTTAGCCAGCAGGCTAACATAAACCGCCAGCAGGCGATAGATATAGCGGAGAACCGCACGTTTTCGTATCAGCAGATACACGCCAAAAAAGCCTTTAGTCTGATGTCTGTAGTCTTTTTTGTAAGCTGCAGCGCAGCAAGGACTTAGAGCCAGCCCAGCCAAGCTTGTCCCCGAATGTCGTAGTCGGGGATCCAGATTAATCAATTACCAATGAACTATGAACTATGAACTATGAACCATTTACGAGCATCGAGAATCCAACTTTAGCTCACTTTAGGCACTTTAGCTCACTCTTCACTCTCTCGCCCCTCTACATCTGTAGAGAACCCTCTACAAATCGGCCCCTTTTTATGCAAAACAAACCCAATGTCAAGGACGCTCAAATTAACGTAAAC
>JBARPZ010000606.1:0-6812 GCA_049643445.1 Sedimentisphaerales bacterium | reverse complement strand
TGGTAACAAATTGGACCGTCTAAATACCGAACTGGCTGAGTATTCGCTAAATATGGCTCAGAATGAGGTTAGCACTTCCGATCTGAAAAAGCAAATCGCCGAGGCAGAAGCCTTCCTCGCCAAAGCCGACGATTACGAACTGCTCTCGTTAAGAGCGGACATCGCCAAGCAAAACCTTGAGGAGACTCTTTTATGGCATGCCCGATTAGGTCGCAATATTCGCTCGATCCAGCCGCCGGACGTAACAGTTATTGGCGCAGAATAGACCAACTTTACCTGGGGAAAAACGGATATGGCAGCTAAGCTTTGCAAAGCCGCCGGTTTGTAGAATAAGGTTTGGCGGGGTGAACCCCGCCCTACGTTTCGGTCATCATTCAGTTATCGTAGGGCGGAGCTTGCCCCTATTATTGTATGGTGGGGATTTCCCCACTGAAATTATTATTGTAAGACGTGGCTTTCTCCGCCGAAACAATGGTGATATATATATTGTAGGGCGGGGCTTGCCCCGCCGAAATAATGACGATACCATGGCATTATGCCAAATTATATTCGCGCTAAATTCAAAGGGGGTTATTATTTCTTCACTGTTGTAACATATCGACGCACAAAGTTATTTACGGAAGAATTAGCAAGACATCTTCTTAGACGGGCCATTAACAAAACGCAATGGAGGCATCCCTTTGAGGTAATAGCCATTTGTCTTTTACCTGACCATTTGCATTGCGTTTGGAAACTGCCACAAGGAGATTCGGATTTCTCAACACGCTGGTCATCCATAAAGGGGATTTTCAGCCGGGAGTATCTGCGTGCGAAACAACAAAAGCACGTGTCTCTTTCGCGTGCAGGCAAAGGTGAACTCTGTATTTGGCAGAAACGGTTTTGGGAGCATCAGATACGCAACGAAAGAGATTTGCAGAGGCACATTGATTACATCCATTATAATCCTGTCAAGCACGGCTTGGCCAAATGCGCCGGTGACTGGTCTTGGTCAACTTATAGTCAGTTTGTGAAAGAAGGTCTTTACGGCAAAATCAACAATTTTGAAGACGTAGCTGGTGAGGATATTAGCAATTTCGGTGAATAGAATCCGGCGGGGTGAACCCCGCCCTACTACTGTAATCGTGAATAAGGATTGAGGACCGTGCACCTTTTTTGGAGGTGCGCCAATGAGATTAGTCACGCTATGTTAGGCTTTTCTGAATCGATTTTCTAATCAAGTTTATTAAAGTCTCCGAGCCCCAGTGCAATAGCCAATAGATACAGAAATCTACAGATATGAATAATGCCATGAACAGAGACATCATCAATGCTTCGGCACCAACGTAGTAGCAATAAGGAATCGCTATCAAAACCGCCAAAGCAATAGGCAAATCCACAACCGGGGGGAGCCACCTGGGATATTTTTTCCAGAACCGCAGAATTTGAAGTGCAGCCGTAATCCAGAACGCGACCACACAAAAAAATACAGTGTAAGGAATGGAAAATACCATCATCGCAGGCATAAATCCCGGTCCTCCAGGTGGGTCAGGATCAAACACATACTCCAAGACAATTAAACCAGCAAAAGTTACTATCAGAAGGGCAAAATGGACACAACTCGCCAAGAAATGAGACAATAAAAAAAATATCACATCCAAGGCTTTCATTTTCGTTTCCAATATCAATCAATGCTTGAAATGTCTCAAGCGAATAGATACTTAAACCACGTTTTGACGAATACGTTATACCTGGGCCAATATAACGGTGTAATTTTTGCCATAGAACTTGGCGCACTTTGGACAGGTTGTGTAGAAGAAGTACATCTTTTTAATTTCCCCGGCCTTTGATTCGACGTAGGCCTTCATTTCTTTCACCCAATGCCGAATGTTCTTGTATGGCCCCTCAAAAACCCTGGTCAGAAAAGTTCCTGAAATCCTTACCATTTCTGCCCCTGGTACTTCTTTGGCCACCGCGATGTATATATCTGCTCCCCAGAGTGATTTTTCGTCCGAAAGCAGCAGCGGCTTTGGTGTAAGGGCCTGGGCTTCCGAAATCTTCTCCATGTTTCTTACCATCACCTTCCCAAAGTTCAGCGGAATGTGAAAGAAACTTCTGACATGGTCCTTAATAAATAGTTTATCCTGAAAAGTCACCTCTTTCTCATCCCACGGATCAGGATTAAATCGCGGACAGCAGCCAGTCTCGGCTTCTTCATAAAGTTTGTCCATGATCATTATCTCCTTTCCTCTTATTTCTTTAATACATTTTGATTCCAAGACCCAGTTCTCTAACTCCGGCTACTACCCAAAAAAAAGGAGGCAGCTTATCAGCTGCCTCCTCGCCTGAATATGAAATCTGTAATGTTGCAAAACACCCTCGCTATCAGTGTTTAAAATGCCTCTTGCCGGTAAACACCATCGCGATCCCGTGTTTGTCCGCAGCGGCAATTACTACATCGTCTTTGTTTGAGCCGCCCGGCTGGACTATGCAAGCTACTCCAGCCCTGGCAGCATTTTCAACGTTATCAGGGAATGGGAAGAAAGCATCCGAAGCCAACGCACAGCCCTTCGCCTCGTCACCGGCACGCTTAAACGCGATCAGCCCGGACTCAACGCGATTCATCTGTCCTGCACCTACTCCCAGTGCCTTTCTGTTTTTGACCAGGACAATAGTATTGCTCTTTGTGTGCTTGGCGACAAGCCAGGCGATCTTCAAATCCTCAAGCTGCTCGGCGCTCGGTTTGGCCACTGTCGGATACTTCAACTCAGCAGGTTCCCAGCCTATCAGATCTCTTTTTTGCACAAGCATCCCACCGACAACGCAGCGAGCGTCGTACTCCGCGGCGTCAATCCTGGCCCGGTCGATTGGGCCCGTCTGCATCAGCCGAACTCGACTGCCCCAGGCCTTCAAAGTCCTGATTATCTCAAGCGCATCGGCGTCAAATTCCGGGGCGATAATCACCTCGGCAAAGAATCCACTGGCCCCTCTTGCCTTGCCGAATCGGCTGTACGATTCCATTATCGTCCTGGCTAATTCAACGTCAACTTTCCTGTTCAAAGCAACAATGCTTCCGAATGCACTGATAACATCGCCCTCGTAGGCCTTCCGGTATGCCTCAAGAATATCCTCATCAACCGCACATCCGCACGGATTGAGGTGTTTGACAACAACGGCTGCCGGCTCCTCGAACTCTTTAACCAATTCAAACGCTGCATTTACATCCAAAAGATTATTAAAGCTGATGGCCGTGCCACCCTCTAACATAGCGGCACTACTAACCGACATCTCCGGGCCCGATGCCAGCTTGTAGAACGCTGCGCTTTGATGGGGATTTTCGCCGTAACGCAGCGATGTTTCCTTCTTGACCGCGATTGAAACCCTCTCCGGATACTCTACCGCCCGCTTACCATTAAGATACTTCGATATAGCGGCGTCATAGGAAGCTGTCAGCCCAAATGCAATACGCGCGAAATCGCTGCGCAGCTTTTCACTCACAGCGCCATCGTTTTTCTCCATTTCCTCAAGAACCCTCTCGTACTGTCCCGGTTCCGTAACAACCGTAACGAATTTATTGTTCTTTGCGGCTGAGCGAATCATACTCGGCCCGCCAATATCGATATTTTCAATCGCCTCTTCCAATTTGCAATCCGGCCTGGCGATTGTCGCTTCAAATGGGTAAAGATTCACGCATACCAAATCAATCGGCTCAATTTTGTGCTCATTCATCGCCGCCATATGTTCCTTTTTGTCCCGAAGCCCCAGCAGTCCGCCGTGTATCTTCGGATGAAGTGTCTTGACTCTGCCGTCCATCATCTCAGGAAAACCGGTCACAGACTCAATACCGGCCACCTCCACCCCTGCATCACTCAGGGCCTTAGCTGTGCCACCGGTGCTGATTATCTTGACTCCCATTTTGCTGAGTGCTTTGGCAAAATCAACTACTCCGTTCTTATCCGAAACACTTACCAGCGCCGTCTTAATTTTCACATCCATTCGTACGTTCTCCCTTTGAAAAAGTTTTAATCCTGATTTACCCTGGCCTCGCACATTACCTCTCGCATCCCGCTCGCAATAACGCATCGACGCCACACTCTCAACTGTAAACTATTCAATCGGTTTTAAGCAGGCAATTCGACCAGCCTTATTGGCAATATAGATTTTCGAATCCGCCGTATTGGCGGCATAGTTTGAAATCCCCGCAAAGTTAACCGAATACAGCCGCTTGGCCTTCTTATTGTCCATCACCACCAGCCGGCTCTTTGCAATCACATAAGCCTTTCCTGCCGCCTCCACTAACAAATCAATCCCTCCCGGCACCTCCCACATAAGTTTACCGCTTTCCCTGTTTATTGCGGACAAACCCTGGTAAAGTACATGCTGATAAACAACTTCTCGCGTTACTCGTGGAGATCTGTCGAGGACCGCTGCCGTCCGATACTTCCAGACAAACTCTCTCTTCGATACGTCAACTATGTTAATCCTGTAAACGTTCGTATCCTTACTGGCAAAGAACAGGGATTCTCCATCTCTGATAATCGGCCCGGCAATACCCCCGGCAGCATCAAACTGCCAAAGCCGTCTTGGTCCGTCCGGGGTGATACTTACCACATTGCCCGCCTCAGTACCAAAAACAACAAAATTATCATCTGCGATAATCGAAGTAATCATCGAATCGTTATCAGCAGCTACCTCAAAAACTTGAACTTTATCATCGGCACGTAGTGTATGTATACGCCCGTCAGTACCGCTCAAATAAAAATATGAGCTGTTACGAGCGGGAGGACAAACTGCACCAAACTCCAGACGCTTGGTGCTGCGTCCTGTGCCGAATTCCAGATTAACCTCAACAAGCTCGCTGCCAATTATAGAAAGAAGCTCATTATTATAAAGTTCCAGCCCCACAATCCGAAAACCAGTCGGTGCAAAAGACCTCTCAAATATCACACTCCCTTTTTTCCTGTCCAGAGAAACAATATAATTGCGATTCGACAGCGCATAGATACGATTACCAAGAATATGCAAATCCTTTATACTTTCACCCTGTTCCAACAGCAGCTCCGCCTGCCACACTATTTCAAGTTTAGCGTGTTTTAGCAGCTCCGGCGAAACAAGCCACCACGAATCATCTTCCGCAGCTATGCCCCTCGCCGCAATACACAAAACCAAAAGACCCACCAATAAAAGAAATCTGTATCGCCGCATTTTCAACATCATTGCACCATCCGTTCCTGTATAAGTTAAAAGTGAAAAAAGTGAAAAACACAAAACTGAGGAATTTCTATTCCTTACTCTATACTTGCCTTTACACTTTTATATAATCGGCCAAATCAATATCATGCTCAGATTCGAATTCCTGCATCTCTTCAATGCGTCCGATATCATCTTGTATTCGGTTAACCAGCTTAAATATATAGGGTTTACCTGATAGGCGGTTTCGCAGGTCATCAAGCATCGGCTCCCACGTGTCGTCGTACAACTGCGCTTTGAGAGCAACAAGCATACGATGCTCGTCACTCAAGCCATTAACAAAATCGCTGACGATTTTGCTGACAGCGGTTTCGCTGCCCTTATCAGTATTTCCGACCTGCTCAGTCATTTACTGAAACCTCGGCCGCATCCTAACACTCAGGCCCGGCAATTGCAACAATTTTTCTCAATACCCCCTCTGCCACGGGCAAATTTGCTGCAATTCTTGACAGTTCCCGCCAAAACTGTTAGATTTCCACCGTTAAAGTCACGGCACTCTCAATATATTTATAGGAGATTGTAATGGATTGCAAAGAATTCGTCGAAGAGCAAATCGCTCAAATTAAGCAAACAGTGGGTGATGCAAAGGCCATTAATGCCCTCAGCGGCGGTGTAGACAGTTCGCTTGTAACAGTAATCGGGCACCGTGCCCTGGGTGACCAGTTGAAAACAGTCTTTGTTGATAGCGCCCTGATGCGTGAAGGTGAACCACAACGGGTCGTAGATATCTTCGCTTCACTCGACATCCCGGTTGGTCTGGTTGATGCCAGAGAAGAGTTCCTCTCTGCACTGGCCGGTTTGACGGACCCCGAAGAAAAACGCCAGGCCGTCACGGACACATTCTACGCAAAGGTCTTCAGCCGCCTCGTCAAAGAGTCCGGCGCAAAGTTCCTCCTGCACGGCACGATTCTCACCGACATCGAAGAGACTGTAGCCGGAATCAAACGTCAGCACAATATTCTCGCTCAACTCGGCATTGACACGCAGGCAACTTATGGCTATTCGGTTATTGAGCCGCTAAAAACCCTGAGAAAAGATGGTGTCCGCGAGGTCTGTAAATTCCTGGAGTTACCTGCCGAAATCTCGCAGCGAATTCCATTTCCAGGGCCGGCCCTGGCGACAAGGATTGTAGGTGAGGTAACACCGAAGCGTCTCGATACGGTCCGCACCGCCACCGTCATCGTGGAAGAAGAACTTGCCGATAGCGGAGCATTTCAGTATCTGGCGGTCCTTCTCAACGATTATGCAACGGGTATCCGGGATAATAAACGAGAATTCGGCCAGATTATTGTCGTCCGTTGTATCGAGAGCGTCGATGCCAGAACTGCAACCGTTACCGAGCTTCCATGGGATAAACTGAACCGAATTTCAGAGAGAATCACCCAGATTGAGGGTGTTAACCGTTGTCTGTACGATCTAACACCGAAGCCGCCTGCAACTGTCGAGTATGTTTAGGTTCTAATTTGGGTTGAGGATAGATAATCAATTGTGATTTTGTTCTGTGTTTATCATGGGATATCATGATGGATAGCCGCTGATTTGATTTGGGATTGTCAGTTGTTCAAGGGTGAGGTTTCTTTATGAGC
>JBARPZ010000605.1:0-3585 GCA_049643445.1 Sedimentisphaerales bacterium | reverse complement strand
CCCCCAAGGAGGACAAAATGGCTATCGAAGTTTTAGGATCGGGTCAGCCCGATGGAACTGCTGTTGTTAAAGCTACAACGGAGAAGATTCATTTTTATGGTGGAACTGCGGTTTCGCAGGCAGCTACCATAGCTGACATTTCAACGGCGGCAGGAACTACGTTTTCCACTATCCTTGCGGAGCTTAATGCGCTGGGAACAATAGTTAATACGTTATTGGACGATTTATCAGACCTTGGCATAACAGCCTCGGCATAATCGGAGACAATGGTTATGGGAAAGAAACGGAATAAAATCTTTTTTGCTTTGCATTTATACAGAGTACCAGATTGCAAGCCGTTTCTTTCCTCTTTAAATGCGACCGGCAGATTATTGAAAAGTAAAGGTTATGAGCCGTACAAGGGTATGGCGTTTGGCGACCCTTACATTCAGAAAGCCAGGAATGATCTTGTAAAACAGTTTTTGGATTCTGACTGTGATGTTTTCTTTTTCGTGGCTGACGATTTGAAGTTTGACCCAGAAGACGCGCTCAGAGTGATCGAAACACCTGGCGAAGTGGTTGCCGGTGCTTATTCGATGAAATGCAAACCTGCTCAGTTTGCCGCAATTCACAAAAAGGATGAACACGGCAAACCTATCGTAAGGGAAGATGGTTGTGTCGCGGCATTAGGTGTGCAGACAGGCTTTTTGAGAATACACAGGTCGGTATTTGAAAAGATTATCGAGGGTTATCCCGAGTTGGCATTTTGGGGGATGAATAAAGAAGGCGAACGGATAAATGTTAGCCATGATTTTTTTCCACAAGGTGTTGTCAGGAACAGGTGGTTGGGCGAAGATTACGCTTTTTGTAATTTATGGACAGAGCTTGGCGGCGAGATTTGGGTAGTTCCCGATATAGATTTCGTGCATTACGACACGGAGCCGACAAATAAAGAACCAATACCTTATCCTGGTAATTTCCATGATTACTTACAGAAACTACCGGGTGGTAGCAAGGAAAGGGAAGGAAAAATAGAGCGTGTTCGCAAAGTGCGGGAAAATCCGCTTCAATCATTACAACCCCTGCTCGATGCGCTACCGATGGAAAATGCAACAATGGTGGAGATCGGTGTTTATACCGGAGAGGCCACCGAGATGTTTCAGCAAAGCGGGAAGTTTAACGTCATTCATGCAGTTGACCCTTGGGTGGACGGGTATAACGATAATGAAATAATATCCATTCAATTCAACATGGATGTCGTTGAAGAACTTTTCGATAAACGGGTTTCTGACTATAAGGAAATTAACAAGCTGAAAATGAGTTCTATGGAGGCCGTTTCTTTGTTTGATAACGGGGCGTTAGACTTCATATATATTGACGGCGATCATTCATATAAATCAGTAGAAGAAGATATCCTTGCCTGGATGCCTAAAATAAAACCCGGCGGGGTTATAGCCGGTCACGACTACGGATATTATCCAGGTGTGAAAAAAGCCGTAGACGAGATATTTGGTACTTTGGTTGCACATTTTCCGGATACTTCTTGGATGGTTGAATTGGAGAAATAAATGGCTACTGCCAACACAATAACGGATGGGGCGTATAGGAAGATAGGTATAAACGATCCCACATCGGATCAGGATGATGAAGCCCTTGAAGATTTAAACAACATGCTCAGTATGTGGGGAATTGATTTTTTAGTTCCCTATGTAACGCGGGAGAGCCTTGCACTCACAATCGGGGATGCGGAATATACGGTTGGTTCGGGCGGCGATTTAGACACTGTGAGGCCGGTAAGCATACAAAACTGTTATTTGGTGGATTCTGAGGGTTACAGCTATCCGGTTAAGGTAAGGTCGGCGGCTGATTACAACAGGGTTTCGTTTAAAACATCAGAGGGTCGTCCCAGAAATCTGTATTTCATCCCTGAATACACTCTTGCTAAGATAATCTTCCACAAAGAACCTGAACAGGCGTACACGGCGTATTTTGAGTTCTGGAAGAACTTTACCGAATTTGCGGCATTAACCACGACCTTTGAATTTCCGAACGAATATAAAGAAGCCATGGTCTACAACCTGGCGATTAAGCTTGGCGAAAACAACACAATAGCAGTACCGGCGAGCGTGATTGAAACGGCAAGAGAATCAAAATTCCTTATTTCAAGGCTTAATGCGGTTAATGAACCGCCTCCTATAGCACAGTTTGATTTCGGGGGCGGGAGTCCATCAAATATTACTACGGGTGAATAATGAGTTATCAGGGCCAAACATATTCAATACCACTTGAGAACACCGGGTTTAATCATAATAAGAACCTTGACACCATTCCCCCAACTGCCTTGGTGCATCCTTCTCGTAATATTCTGCTAAATGAGGGTGGTGTTAAAAAACGAACCGGCACACTCCCTGTTGATACTTACGCAATGTTTCTTGTTGGCACTCCCGATTTCACAGGGTCAGGTCTTGATGATCTGACTGCCGGCACAACCTTTCAGCTTACAGTTGCGAGAACGTACCTGGTAGTGATTGATCTTGCGGCTGCCACCGACACATTCAAGTGGTCTGTCGATGATGGCGACACATGGGAAGCAGAGGACGTTACAGTAACCGGTGCTGCACAGACGTTAGACTCCGCTTTTACTATAACATTCGCGGCCACCACAGGACATACCTTAGCTGAGACCTGGGAGATAGCTGTAACCATCCCTGACGTGACCGGAATATTTGATTTTACCTTAGCCAGTGGCACCCAAAAAATTGTGAGGGCAACGAGTGACGGGCAATTATGGGAGGCAACGACCGGTGTTTTAAAGTCAGGATGGACAGCTAATAAGAAAGTTCATGTTTGTCAAATTTCTGATGAGATAATTTTCTGCAACGGCGCCAATAAGCCTACCGTGTGGGACGGTGATGCAGCCGAAACTACAGACCTTGCCAACGTACCTACTGATTGGGCAGGCACTAACTACCCTCAACAGATGATACAGCATGGGCGAGGAAACTCGTTAAGAAATTGGGCATTAGGTTGTCCTTCGACTCCGAAAACAATCTACGTCACTCCCGATGGAACTCCTAAAGACTTTACTCAGGGAACTGTTCTTACGTTCAATATCGAAACAGGGGACGGATTCGGCGTGGTGGGTGGGATAGACTTTGGGGATAGGTTGATATTGTTCGGGAAAAGACGATCTTTCGTAATAGACGATTCAGACACCGAAACAGATAATTGGGGTTACAGTGAAGCCCAATGGGTCGGGGGCGCTGCACATCATAGACTGATAGTGCGTACACCTAATGACATTGTTGCCATGATGGAAGACGGCGAGATTTATTCTGTAACGGCGGCAGAGGCTTACGGTGATTACAAGGCTGCGTCATTGACCAGGCCGTCATTCATACACGAATGGATAAAAACTTATATAAAACTTTCGGCTATCGCTGATTTTCATGCAACCTATGACCCTGTTATCAGAGCTATTAAGATTTTTGTAGTAAGGGTTGGCGAGACTGAATGTAACACGGCGCTTTGTTACTTTATAGACAGAGAGCCTTCAAAAGCATGGGTGATTCTCGATAATCAAGATTACGAGAGCGGATATTCAGC
>JBARPZ010000604.1:0-3608 GCA_049643445.1 Sedimentisphaerales bacterium | reverse complement strand
GAAGCCGGCGTGGGCAAAACATTAATAGCAGGCGCCATCGCAAAAATCTTAACTGATAACGGCCAAAAAGTTGGTGTATTCAAACCCATTGCCACAGGATGTAACCGCCACTGGGAAGGTCTTACCTGTTGTGATACTGAGTTCCTGGCTAACTGTGCGAACAGCGAACTGTCCATTTCCACAATTACTCCCGTCGGCTACATTACCCCGGCAGCGCCTATTGTAGGGGCGGTCCAGGAAGGACGCCCGATAGATTTCGACAGTATCGCGGCCGCTTACAAAGATATATGCGAAAATTCCGACATAGTGATTGTCGAAGGCATCGGCGGTGTGCGCATGCCTTTGACGTTGGAATTTGACCTGCTGGATTTGGCGGTAGAATTCTCTCTGCCTGTGGTGGTAATCAGTCGCTTTGGGCCGGGGACGATAAACCATACGCTGATGACGATTGACTGCATCCGCGCGGCGAAGTTGGAAATCGCCGGCGTGGTCCTCAACGGCTACGACGCTACAGAAGCAACAGTTGCCGAAGAGACCGCCGGCATGATAATAACCCAATGCGGCGGAGTAAATGTCCTTTGCGATGTGCCTTTCGATGAAACCGTGGATATCGAGGCACAAAGTCCGGGGGAGGTGGTTGTTCCCTCTTTGATGGATTGCGACTGGGCCAAATTAGCTCGATTATGAAATCTGAAAAGCCGTCTGCGGTCTTGTGTCAACGAGTTCTTATTCAACCAGTTTCGGATCAGCCTTTTTGATTCTCAGATACTCATTCCTTTTAATACTACACATGACACCATTCATGATAGGAAATATAAGGAAGAGCCACGAGGTTATAGCAATGAGCGCAACCGTACCTTCATGGGTTCGAAAGTGCTGCAGGAACTGTAGTCCGTTTTCACCACTGAGGAGACTGACGCCGTCAATGGCCCAGGGAACCTGCAATCCAACGGCCAGCCCACCGCATGCTATCATCCCGTAGGCGCCTCGTCCCACTGCCGCCAAACCCACGGCGGCACCGAGCGGAGCCAGTGAAATACCTCCCATTGAAAGTAATCCGGCTATGGCCAAAGCTCCGAAGGCAAGAGCTCCCAAGGCAAGATTACCGAAGGCAATCAGGCCGACCGCAACATTGCCGAAGGCAATTATTCCCACCGCCCTTGGTCCTATGGCGATAAATCCGCAAGCGGTGCCCTCTGTGCGAACATCCAGCAATGCAAAGCCCTTCCTTAGACCATAACCGACGGTTCGCGCGGTGCCGTGGTCTTCGATGGCTTGAAACAAGGCGTCTTCGCGCGGCAGGCCCTGGGTTTGGAGGTAGGCTGTCTTTTGACGCAAATGGTCTTCAAGCTCAGTTCGGATTTTTGCAGTCTCTTCTTCCTTTCGATTGGCGTAGAGAATAACCTGGTCAAGATATTTTTGTAATGCCCGGCTCATATTGTCGCTCCTTTTACCTGAGGTTTGGGTAGAAGGTTCTCTGCAGAACCCAGGACTTTTCCCATCGCGGCCGAGAGCATCTGCCACTGCCGGCGGTTGGTGGCAAGGGCTTTGTGGCCTTTAGAGATTAGACGATAATATTTTCGCTGCCTGCCGTTTTCGGCCAAACGCCACCTTGCGGCTATCAGTTTCTTGTCTTCCAACCGATATAGCACCGGATAGATCGTTCCCTCACCGAGCTGCAGAATTCCCTCCGCCTGCTCGTTCAGTTCTTTGACGATAGCATAGCCATAGCTTGGCCCGGCCTCAAGAACAGCTAAAATCAGCGTCTCAACGTTGCCGTCAAGGGTCTGCTTACTGAGTCGCGTCATGTTTGGTCTCCCGAACAAAGCCCAAAGGGGCATTCACGGACCGTTACTATGCTATACTTTACAGTGAAAGGTGTAATATACTATACAGTGTAAGGTATCGTTGTCAGGTTGTCAAGTGGAGAAATCATAATTATTTATATTTTTTGTGCCCCTTTCCAAAAACCGCATTTTCAGGTATCATATAAGCGTAAAATGTAGAGTGAAAAACTAACAACGGCCGTTTTTATAGTTTTGCATTTTTCGCTGTTTTAGAGGCGGTTTTATGTCGGAACTTAAACGTTATCTGGTAAATATCGACTCGAACTCAACGCGCCAGCTTTTTACCGACTGCCTGGTCGTTGGTGCGGGGATCGCAGGTCTTCGTGCCGCTATCGAGGCGGCCGAGCACTGCAACGTCATCATCGTCTGCAAGGACAGTATGGAAAATAGTAACACCTGGAAGGCCCAGGGCGGAATCGCTTCGGTGCTTGAAAAAACAGACACATTTGAGGCACACATAGCCGATACGATGAAGACCGGCTGCGGCCTCAGTGACGAAACTGTAGTCGACTTTGTCGTTCGACAGGGGCCCGAGCTTGTCGAGCAGCTGTTTGGCTGGGGCACTGAGTTTGATCAAATCGACGGCCGTATTGCCACTACCCTTGAAGGCGGCCACTCGCATCCTCGTATCGCTCACGCCCACGGTGATGAAACAGGACGGGGCATTGCAGAGGTGCTCATAAGGAAGGTGAGGGAAAATCCGAATGTAAAAATAATGGAGCGTTTTTACACGGTCGATTTGCTCACGAACGACGGCAACGAGTGCGTTGGGATTATCGGCCGTGACAGGAACAGGTCATCCGGGACCGACCAGATAATTTGGGCCCCAAATACAATCCTGGCAACAGGGGGGGCGGGCCAGCTCTATCGCGAGACCACCAATCCGGAAGTTGCAACCGGCGATGGTGTTGCTATGGCTTACCGTGCCGGTGCCATATTGCAGGATTTGGAGTTTGTGCAGTTTCATCCGACAACGCTTTACATCGCAGGGGCCTTGAGGGCCTTAATTACCGAGACGCTTCGCGGTGAAGGTGCGGTCCTGCTGGATAACGAGGGCCGGCGTTTTATGAAAGACTATCACGAATCCGCCGAGCTTGCACCGCGTGACATTGTCAGCCGGGCCATCCTGGCCCACATGCTGAAAACCAACTCGACGCATGTCTATCTGGATGTTCGGCACTTCGATAAAGAATATTTTGCTAAAAGATTTCCCCATATTTTCGAGCTGTGTGAAAGTTTCGATATAGATGTCAGACAAAATTTGATTCCCGTCCGGCCCAGCGCACATTATATGGTTGGCGGTGTAAAGACCGATACCTCGGGCAAGACCAGCATCGAAAATCTTTATGCCTGTGGAGAGATAGCATCCACCGGACTGCACGGCGCAAATCGGCTCGGCAGCAACTCGCTGCTCGAAGGGTTGGTTTTCGGCAGGACAGCAGGACGGTTTGCTTCCCGGAGCAAGGAAGCAGGCGTTAATCATATCAAGCACCCACTTATAAAATATCAAATCCCGCATTCAGACCGTACTCGTTTGGATGCCCCTGATGTTACAAACTCCCTTCGAGCTCTTATGTGGCGAAATGTCGGCATCACCCGAACGGCCCAGCCACTCACTGAGGCACAGGAGATTATCATGTTCTGGCAGCGCTATGTCATGGACAAAATCTTCGAGTGCCCCAATGGATGGGAATGCCAGAATATGCTCACCGTGTCCGGGCTTGTGGCCCGCGCTGCCCGGATGCGCCGGGAAAGTCGAGG
>JBARPZ010000603.1:0-4535 GCA_049643445.1 Sedimentisphaerales bacterium | reverse complement strand
CGGCATGATGGGCGGCGGCATGATGGGCGGCGGCATGATGGGCGGCGGCATGATGGGTGGTGGTATTGACTACGAAAGAGAGTATCGAGGGGAAAATCTGACATACCTTATCGAGGATACAGTCGAGCCGGACAGCTGGTTTGAGACAGGAACAGGTGAGGGCACCATAACGGTTTATGAAGGCAAGAAACTAATTATCCTTCAGACCCGTGATATTCATAATCAGATTGAAACACTGCTCAACGAGATGCGTAAGTCGCTTGGACATCAGGTTGCTATCGAGGCAAGATACTTAGTGGTTACCGAGAACTTCCTCGAAGACATCGGTCTTGATGTAGACTTTCGATTAAATGACCCAGGTGGTAAGTGGGGTCCAATCGTGTTCAGCCAGGGCTCTTCAGGTGCTGTTGTACCGGAAATAACAAAAGTTCCGGGCAGTTTGGCCGGTATTGACGCAGCATTAACGATAGGCGGAGGGGGTATTGGTGGTACTTTCCCCTACGGTAGTATACTTGATGACCTCATGGTTAGCTTTCTTGTCAAAGCCACCCAGGCCCACACAGATGCAATGACCCTGACTGCTCCGAAAGTTACTGTTCTCAGCGGAGAGACGGCGACGTTCCAGATTCAAAGAGATATCTCATACGCGCTGCCGCCGACTGTTCTTGGCAGTGGCGGAGGCGGTGGCTATGGCCCTGGTGGCGGTGGCTATCCTAGCGGTGGTTATAATACTGGCGGCAGCTCCAGTGTATTACAGAACGTGCAGCGAATACCAGCCGGTACCACTCTTACTATTACACCAACTATCGGTCCGAGTAAAAAATATGTATTGATTAATATAACTACTTACCTGCAGGATTTACTCAGGTTGAAAACCCACAATGTTGAAGCGGTTATACCTGGGCAAGCAGGAACACCAACTGAACGGGTTCAGTACACTATACAAGTTCCTGAGACGGAAAGTTCGAGTGTCCAAACCCGTGTGAGCGTACCGGATGGAGGAACGTTACTTTTGGGCGGCCAGAGAATATCGGCAGAAATTCTGAAGGAATCAGGCGTACCGGTATTGAGCAAGATACCTTTGCTTGGAAGACTGTTCAGTAATCGCACCAAGGTGAAAGACCATAAGATATTGCTGATACTGGTTAAGCCGACTATTATTCTGCAGGAGGAGCGTGAAAAAGAAGCCATTGCTGCAATGGAAGATAAAATCTAAATCAATCGTTCCTAACATAATGTGTGATCCGTATTGCGAGAAGCTATTAACGCAATACGATTTATGATATACAGACTACCGCATTTCTGAGGAATATAAAGTGAAACGACACGTTCCTATACGACCTGGAACCCACGGGTTCCCGGTTTGGTCATTAAGGGGGTCCAGAGCATATTTATTGGCTTTTGGAGCCCTGATTTTTGTATGTGCACAACTAACTTTTGCCGGGGCGCCTGATGTGCCCGGTCACCCGGATGCAAAAAAGGACCTTGCGGCACTCTCTTATAGACAGGGGGAGTTGATTGTTCGTTTTGCTGACACAGGGCCCGATGCGCCGATTCGCAAGGCGATACCCGGTCCACTGACAAACCGGGCAGTAAAAAATATACTTTCGAATATGGCCGTTCCCGGCTCCGCTGTGCATAAAGAATTTGACCGTATTGTCCCCGGCCTGACGCTGGTAAAACTGCCTTGGCACGCCACAGTTGCGGATGGTCTTTTCGGATTCAGCCGGTCCCCTGATGTTTTATATGTTGAGCCAAACTACAAACGTTGGCTGTGTGCTATTCCTAATGATCCCTATTTTGAATATCAGTGGCCATTGCACAACACAGGCCAGACGGGCGGAACCATCGATGCCGACATTGACGCACCCGAGGCATGGGACATCCACACCGGAGACCCCAATATCATCGTGGCGGTCATTGACACGGGTGTTGACTATAATCATCCTGACCTGTCAGCTAATATGTGGATTAATCCCGGAGAGGACAATCCGCCAATAGGCGTAGTGGATGCCAACGATTTTGACGGTGATGATGACGACGGCAACGGCTACATAGACGATATTTATGGATATGACTTCGTCAACACAGATGGCGATCCTATGGATGACCGTGGTCATGGCACTCACGTATCCGGAACAATCGGCGCAGTTGGGGACAACGACGAAGGTGTTGTCGGCGTTTGCTGGAGAGTGAGCATTATGGCGCTGAAATCTGGAGATGCAAACAGTCTTTTTTGGACAAGTGACAACATCGAAGCTATTCAGTATGCCATTGATAAAGGGGCCAATATTATAAACGCGTCATTCGGTGGCTATTATCCTTCGATTGCTGAAGAGGAGGCTATTATCCAAGCGGCCGGAAGTGCCGAAATACTTTTCGTAGCTGCCGCAGGAAATTATGGTTGGGATAACGATGCATATCCATTATACCCGGCGAGCTATGACCTGGATAACATCATTTCTGTAATGGCGACGAACCACGATGATGGCAGGTCACTGGTACCAGATTTCTGGGGCTCCAATTATGGTTTGACTTCCGTTGATATCGCTGCTCCGGGAGGAGAGCAGGAATATCCATGGTATTATTATAGGGGTATATTAAGCTGTGTTCCAGGCGGTGGTTATGATTACATGGAGGGTACATCGATGGCCGCTCCTCATGTGGCTGGTGCCGCTGCTCTTGTTTGGTCAACCGACCCGAATATGTCGCATACCCAAGTCAAAAAAATGCTCTTGCATCCTTTGGCGGTAGACCATCTTCCTTCTTTGCAGGGATATTGTGTCACCGGCGGCCGGCTTAATGTCTTCAATGCCCTTAATTTGCCTCCAATCGGTGACCTGGTCGTAAACACATCCATACCCTATGACTCCAACGACCCGAATACTTTCTGGACAACCATTCAATCAGCAATAGATGATGCCAATGACGGAGATGAGCTGATAGCCGATGCCGGTATGTACGCTGAAAACATTGATTTCCTCGGCAAGGTAATAACACTGCGAAGCGGTAACGTCTACGACTACAATGATCCAAATATCAACCGTGACGATACTTTTATCTTCGGCGGCAACAATGGCTCAGTGGTCACTTTCCAGAATAGTGAAGAACCGAACACCATACTAAAAGGATTCACAATCACCGGCGGCCTTGCCGAGTACGGTGGTGGTATCGAATGCGATGGTGCGTCGCCGACAATTACCGACTGCATTATTACCTATAATACCGCGATGTACAGCGGTGGTGGTATCGAATGCGATGATGCGTCGCCAACAATTACCGACTGCATTATTACCAATAATACCGCGATGTACTACGGCGGTGGTATCGAATGCGATGGTGCATCACCAACAATTATCGACTGTAATATTAACAATAATACCGCAGGATACTATGGCGGCGGAATCGATTGCTTTTACGCTTCACCTGTAATTAAAAACTGTATCATTACCGAAAACCAAACCCTCGATAACACCGGCATCGGAGGTGGTGTGAATTGTGAGCAGGCTTCTCCCGAAATTCAACACTGTTTCATTACAAACAATAATGCAAACAACGTCGGCGGCGGAATAGCATGTTATGATTCAGATCCAAATATCTTCAACTGTTTCATTCTCGGCAATTCAGCTACCTACCAAAGCGGTGGAATTGATTGTGAGACTTCGTCACCCACTATTACAAACTGCACCATTGTTAACAACGCTGCTGCAGAAGGCGGTGGCATTCTCGCCAATCAAGACTCTTCCCCGACAATTACAAACTGCATTTTGTGGAACAACGGCGATGACCTCGATGGATGCTCCGCTACGTACTCCTGCATCCAGGATGGCGACTCCGGAACAGGCAACACAAATTCAGACCCGTTATTTTTAACCGGCCCGCTTGGTGACTACTATCTAACACAAATTTCAGCGGGACAGTTGAACGACAGCCCATGCGTAGATGCAGGCGACCCAAATATGCCCATCCCTCTGAGGATACAACTACTTCAGCGTACAACAAGGACAGACAGTTGGAGTGACTTCAATGTAGTTGATATGGGCGCTCATTACGTGAAAACGGATGTCGAAATGCTCCAGTTAAACACCAGCGTGGTTGGCGGCAATGGTTCAATTGTGCCGGACCCCAATCTCCATCCGAAATATTCTGTAATACAGCTAACAGCAACCCCTGACCCGAACTATCGAGTTAAGGAGTGGACCGGGACCGATGATGATTCGTCCACCGATGTCAACAATACTGTCACTATGATTACCAATGTCAACGTCACGGTTGAGTTCGAAGCGGTTCCTTTCTATTTGCTGCGTACTGAGGTTCTCGGCGGCAACGGAACCATTTCCCCCTATTACAAAAGAGGCCAATACTTTGCCGAAGGTACTGTGGTAGAGCTTACTGCAATTCCTGAACTGAACTACATCGTTGACAGATGGTCCCAAACTGATGATGATTCGTTGTGGTCCAATACGAACACGATAACAATGAACGATAACAACGATGTTACCGTCTCGTTCCGGTGGCCACAGACTTACTACGTA
>JBARPZ010000602.1:0-3728 GCA_049643445.1 Sedimentisphaerales bacterium | reverse complement strand
ATCATTGCAGGCTGGACCACAGCCAACCCGACTATCTACCGGGCGGGTCTTGCCTTCCAGGCCCTGTCGCCGAAGTCATCCCGTTTTAAGGTCACACTTATAACCGGCGCGATTGCAACAATTGCCGGGATGTTCCCTGCTATCGCAATGAAGCTGCTCGACTTCGTAGCCATATACGGCATGATCCTCATGCCTATGGGTGCGGTCATCTTCGTGGACTTCTGGCTCCTTCCCAAACTGGGCCTTCGAGCTTCTTATGCGGAACTGAGCGGCAGCAGCTTCAACTGGGCCGCCGGTGTCGCCTGGCTTCTTACGCTGGCCGTTTGCCTCGGTGCAGTCTTCTCAATAGGCCGGTGGTCACTGTGGTTTGCTTCACTACCCGGATGGTTTGTCGCGGCCCTGCTATACATCGTCCTAAGTAAAATTTATCAGAAAAAACTCCGTCCCGTCGAGGCGGAATAACAGGAGAATTAGAATGCGTACTATCTTACAGTTTATCTCACTGCTGGCGCTGATCGCCCTAACATTGCCTTCTGTAATCTTTCTTGCAGGCAAATTGGAATTGGACAGGGTCAAATGGATAATGCTTATCGCTACGATAGTATGGTTTGTCACCGCCGCTGCCTGGATGTGGAAAGATAACGGCGCCGACTCCCAAGAGGCCGGTTGAGTTGATAATTTGACTATATCCAACAGGCAAATCAAAAATAGTATTCAATCAAAAGGAACGTGCGACAATGAATAAAGCCTTGGCCGACTTGATAAAAATATCGAATATCACAGGCAAAGACACTACCCTTGTACAGGGTGGAGGCGGCAACACTTCGGTGAAAACCGAAGACGGCAAATATATGTATATCAAGGCCAGCGGCACCGCCTTAAAAGATATGGGTAAGACCAGGGGCTGGCGTAGAATTCGCCTGGAACCGGTCCTTTCAATCATAGGGGACAAGTCATTGGCCAAACTTGAGCCCTGCAAGAGAGAGCCGGAGGTGGTGGATCGTCTGCTTCTTGCCTGTGATGATAAAGTCAAAGGCGGCGCTCGTCCGTCGGTTGAGGCGCACCTGCATGCTATTCTTGATAAATACGTGATTCATCTCCATCCTCTTGTCGTGGCTGCTTATGTAAATGCCAAAAATGGAAAAGCAGTGATTGAGAAGCTTTTTAAGAAAGAAAAATTCCCACCCATTTGGGTCCCTTACACAGACCCCGGCTTTATGCTCGCAAAAAAAATCGCCCGCCTGGTTGGTGACTACCAAAAGCAATTCAGCAAAAAGCCCTCTGTTATGATTCTGGAAAAGCACGGCCTTTTCGTCACAGCAGAAACCGCCGAGGCTGCGTTACGGCTGGTTCGCAAAGTCATAAAGCTCTGCAGCAGTAAGTTAACAAAACCAAAGTCGCGAAAAATCAAACCTGCTGCCGAAAATGATATCACCGATGCCAAATCGGCTATTCGCAAGGCGGTCCACGATGCTACCGGCCAAAATCTGACCATAAGCTATTTTCCAAATATCGAGGCCATTACTGCATTTATGGCACGCAAAGATGCGGTAAAACTGCTCGCAACACCTGCCCTGAATCCCGATGAACTCGTCTACGCCAACGGCTCAGCACTGTGGCTGAAAAACTGCGACGTCAAAACCATAACGCGTAAACTAACCTCTCTACTCAAAAAAGGCCAAAAACCGGCTGCAGCATTTATTGTAAAGGGATTAGGTCTTTTCATCGCCGCCGACAAAAAAACGGCCCCTGTTATCGCGGAAATTACTGGCTCCTCTGTCCTGATTCGTATCTACGCCCAACAATTTGGCGGCATACTCGCCCTGAACAAACGCCAGCAGGACTTCATTAACAACTGGGAAGCCGAAGCATTCCGAAAGAACCTGGTAAGCGGTAAGAAAGGCAAAAACTGAGATATTCAAACACCTCCTTTGAACCGCAAATAATCAGTATAACATTTATAAGTACCATGCTCATTTAAAAGCTAAATGATTTCATGCCACCCTTTTTCCCTAACCAGAACCAAGCCGGCCGTTTATGGCAACAACCAGCTGCTACAGATTTTCAGTTGCCATTTAGCATTGAAATGTGCTATATTACTGGGTTTTAGTGGTATTGATGTGGCAATGAAGTGCGTTTTTGCTCACATAAGACTATTTTTGAGGAGACTTTAAGTATGGATTTTTGTATTGAGGACACTCGTAAGAAACCGCATCCGGGATTGAAAGAGCTTATAAAAGACGAGATTATTACCCTGGAACAGGTAGAGAACTGGCTCAGGACGATTTATGAGATTCGGTTCTTCGAGGAGAAGGTTTTTGACCTTTTGGGTCAGAATATTATCAAAGGCGCTTCGCACCTCTATGCGGGCGAGGAAGCTGTCGCTGTCGGCTCCATCGCTGCTATTGAGCGAGGCGACGTGATTGGCTCAACCCACCGAGGTCATGGTCATTGCGGCGCTATAGGCAATAAATATGCCGACACCGAAGAGGACCGCCAGAACCATTGGGATGCTATGATGGCTGAGCTGATGGGCAAAGAGACCGGCTACTGCAAGGGGCGGGGCGGCTCGATGCACATAGCCGAAGTAGATAAGCAAAATAACCTCGGGTCAACCGGTATCGTCGGAGGCAATCAGCCATCGGCAGTCGGTGCAGCCCTGGCAGAGAAATACAAAAAAACCGGCAGGGTCGTGCTTTCATTTTTTGGCGATGGTTCCACCAACTGCGGCAGTTTTCACGAGTCGATGAATATGGCCTCAACTTTGAAAGTGCCCTTAGTGGCAATAGTTGAAAATAATCTTTACGGAATGAGTGTGCCGTTCTCCGGTAGTGAAATAGAAGGCACCAGAACAGCAAGCAACGTCACTGATATTGCAGAGCGATGTTACGCCTATAACGTTCCAGCGATGATTGTTGATGGACAAGACGTTGTAGCGGTGTATCTGGCGGTCAGCTCGGCAGTAAAATGGGCGAGAGTCGAAAATCAGATGACTATCATCGAGGCCAAGACCTATCGGTGGTACGGCCACAGCCGAAGTGATCCACGTGCCTACCGTACGAAGGCCGAGGAGAAGGCGTGGCACGACCGCGACCCAATTATTGTTTTAAGGGAAAAACTGCTGACTGATTCACTTTGCACAGAGCAGCATCTGGATGAGATTAAAGACAAGGCCTTTAATACAATCGAAACCGCTACGAAATTCGGGATGGACAGTTCCTGGCCTGACCCAGCGGATTTGACCAAAGATGTGTATGTCGAGGAAACTTACGAAGCTTCGCTTATCGAGTCGGAGAAAGCCACATCTGCGAAGGTGATGGAAGCAAGTACTGCATTTGAGAATGCTCTGGCTCAGGCGACCGGCAAGACGAAAAAAGAATCAACCGAACAAGCCAAAGCAGTAGTGAAATCCGAGTTCGGCATGGATGTTATGACTATAGGCCAGGCGGTCTCCGCCGCACAGGCTGAAGAGCTGAGAAGAGATGAAAACGTTATCGTGATGGGTGAAGACGTAGGTCTTTACGGCGGTGCGTATCAGGCGACTCGCGGGTTGTCGGCCGAATTCGGAACAGACAGAGTCATTGATACCGCGATATCCGAGGCGGCCATTGCGGGCGCCGCGGTCGGAGCCGCCCTTCGCGGACTAAGGCCGGTCGCCGAGATTATGTATGTCGATTTTGTTACGATAGCGATGGACCAGCTCGTTCACGTCGGCGCCTATAATCGCT
>JBARPZ010000601.1:0-4545 GCA_049643445.1 Sedimentisphaerales bacterium | reverse complement strand
TATGAAAAATTCAATGTTTTCGGACGGCAAACCACTCGCAATTGATCCGTCACGTTGGTTCGATATGTTCGGCACAGTCAAATTCCTGATTTGTGTCGTTTGGCTCGTCATACTGCTGTCCAGCAAGCCGCCCGCATAACATGAGCAGGTTCAAAAGGGATCGTGGGTTGTCAAGCCCTTCTAATCCGATGGTCTAATTTCTCCCAACCTCCCACCAGGTGATCTGCTCTTTTCAGATCACCGCCTGTTTTGCCCTTGTCTTCCGAAACAGAATCTCCACTCCAGCAGCACAGAGATGTGGGGGAAATTCCTGTTTCATTTATCTCATAAACAGAGCAGCATCATATCCCCCAACCTAAGCGACTCAGTTTCCATTTGGCGTTTCCTCCAATACCTGCTCGCCAAGGCGGATATATCCTTGTGCAAGAGCTATGTTTGCGGTTGCAATTCTTTCCATGAACTCACAATCAGCCCGACTGGTCGCACTTACCAGCCTTGTCACATCTTCACGGGACAGAACTGCTGCAGAAGCAGGGACAAGAGCATTTGTGGCTAAATCAATTCCCTGGACAACAGCGCTTGTACCAACAAATACACCATCTCCCAATGTGGCATTATAAATCACTGCTCTAAATCCGATGAAGCAGCCTTGCCCAAGATTGCACGGTCCGTGGATAATACAGCCATGAGCCAGCGACGTCCTCTGTCCAATTGTAACTTGAGTCCCGCCAAGTGCATGAATTATAACTCCATCCTGAATGTTACATTCAGATGCTATCTCAATAGGCATGACATCACCTCTGCTGTCAGTTTCATCTGCTCTGACAACTACATTTGGACCAATGTAAACATGTGCTCCTATATGCACATTGCCAATGACTTGGGCCTTCGGATCGATATAAGCAGTAGAATCAATCCGTGGCCAATCCCCATTTGGATTAGGCCGAATACAAACAGTTGAGTTACTTCTCACGAACTTCCTTTCGTATTTCTTCCCTGTAGCCTTCAGGAGATTTGGGGTCATTCAACACTCTTTCCAGGGCAGATAACCCTTGCCGCTGACAGATGGTTAAAGCAATCTTGTTGATTCTTCTGGACGAGGGACTTTCACCACAAGAACACGAAATACCTTGTCGCTTTCGTTATGCCGGCAATACGGAATTTTCGCAGGACTGTCTACGAGGGCCGGGCCTACTTCTTTTCGTTCTTCTCCGATTTCGACTACGCCGGTTCCTTCGAGAACATAAAAAAGCACATCAACCGGAGTTATATGTTTTTTCAAAGACTCTCCCGGTTCCAATGTGATGTGCATAGCTTGGGCATGCTCTGTATCATAAAGCTTGCTTACCTTTACTTTGTGAGGATTTTTCAGGGTGGCGGCGCCGGCCACTTTAATAGTTCTCATCGCTGTCCTTTCTGAAGGCTGCTTTCCAGTTCATCTATCGCATCTATCACCATCGGTATGTGTGTATATGCCGGACCTCCGCTCATCATTACCGCCACCCCTGAAGCTTCCAGTATTTCCTCCCTGGAAGCTCCGGCATCGAGGCATTTCTGTACATGCAGTATAATGCAGGGCTCACATTGCTTGGCGACGGCGATTCCGATGGCGACCAGTTCCTTTTCCTTGACGGTAAGAGCTTCCTCTGCCATCGTTTTACCGAACAGCCCGGCAAAACCATTTACCGTTGCTGTTGACTGTGCTTTCATCTTCTCTAAATCGTTTTTGAATTTGACCAAAAACTCTCTTGCTTTCATTTCTTCACTTCCTTTCGATCTTGCTGCAACTGACACTTCCCATTTAAACGCTTAAAAAACATAATTTTCTCTGTTAGACTTCGATAATCTTACAGGATTCACCTTGAACTATCAAGAATTTACTCTTTCAAAGTCACTGTGTTGAAAATCTACACGAAAAAATCGATTGTTTAATAAAATCTAAATGGAGTTAGACATTTCGTTCGGAGTTGGGGTGTCTTCGTTTAATGTGACTTCAGCGCTTTTTCAATAATGGGCCTGAGAAGTTTGGTCCAGGTCTTGTAACCTTTGCTGTTTAAGTGTAAGTTGTCATCGGTATAAAATCGTGTGTTTGGCTTGTCATCAGGGCCGAGAAGTAGAGGTGAAATGTCGACAAAAGTCAGTCGTTCATCTTTTTCAGAAAAGTCCTTCACCATCAAATTTGTTTCTTTCATTAATGACCAAAAGGACCAGCGACTAAGGCTTGGCTTTATGCTTATAAAGATAATGTGCGTCTTGGGCAGGGATTTGTGTACAAGCCTGACAAACGTTTGAAAGTCATTAAATACGCGTTGTGGCCTTTTCTTTGCGGCGATATCATTATCACCGGCGTAGAACACTATTACTTTCGGTTTGTAAGGTAATGCTATTCGATGTGCAAAGAAATTGACATCAGAGATTTGAGAACCACCAAATCCACGGTTAATCACCTCAAACTCAGAAAAGCATTTGCGTGTAGGCCATAGACGAATACTTGAACTTCCAATAAATAAAACCCCGTTTGAAGGAAATGAATTCTTATTATCCCATCCTTCGAAACTTTGAATATCCTTCTCCCATTGATTCGGCCCGGATTGGGCCGGTTGTTTGTTCCGGGCGTTCAATAATGTAATGTTGCCGAACAATATCAACATACAAGCTATTGGCTTGATCATTGCATAACCTTTCCAGGTAATTTATAGCTCAGACTAACCGGAACTTACAATTGACACAATTATATCGACAGACACATAGTGTTGCAAATGTTTCGCGCCCCATTAGGAGAAGCTCAGATGATGTTCCGGAGTATGATGGGGACACTTGCTTGACAATACCACAATATGTGGTAGAGTGGTTGGGACTTGATAATGTCTTTTGATTGGTTTGTGGGCATTCTTACTACTAACAGCAGGGCAGAATAATGGACAGATATATAGAAGACTTTTGGCAAAAGCTGTCGAAATATAAAGCGGTCATAATAGGGCTGCTGCTTATAATCTCTTTTTCAGCCTGTGGGTCACCAATAAGAATCTATGATCTTCGTTACACTTTGAAGATTGACACAGGCAATCCTGAGCAGGTCCGAATGGCGTGGGACCATTGTCATTTGGTGGCTGCTCTGCAGGGCCTTGTCAATCGGGATGAGCCATCGCTTTATATCAGATTTGTCGACTCCCAGCGGCGCAGAAGAAACGTTGATGACTACTGGTTTGAACAACTTGCCGAACCGGGCCAGTGGCTGCACGGCCGAGAGAGAGAAACCGTAACGGATATCGCAGAGCTTGTACGAACCTACCGCCGGCAAATTCGCGGTGTAGTCGTTTATGACCCGGCTGTGGCGGCTACGAGCAATGTGGCGTCGACGGTGGCAGGAGCCGATGGGCTTTTGCCTGTTCGGTATGATAGCTCGCCCGAGAGTCTGTACACGCGTATAGTTGCCGGCGGCCTGAAACTGCCCGTTAAATGCCGATTGGTCAATCCGGATGGCAGTTCAATATTCACGGGCAAGGGTCGAATTCCAGGCACCAACCAGCTATCCACCGGTTCTGCAAAGTGTGATGCGTACCTGTGGGCAAAGAAACGATATATGGATACAGGCAAGTGTGATGGTTCCTATGGTGCATATTATCTTGACCAGTACTGGATCCGGAAGCCGCGTAACACGGTATTAAACCACCACTGTCTGACAAACCATGATTTTTTTATCAGCAAAAAGGCCTTCTTCTTCGATCTCCACGTCTGGGACGATGAAGCCCCCATAGATGACCCGGCACAGAAGATGGGAACAGACCTTGAGACGTTAAAGGCGATGTTGCTAAGCGCTTACAAACATGGTGGAAAAGAGAATATGATTCATATAGGCGGCTTTGTTCCCTGGGCTTACAAGTACACCAGCCATCGCGGAGCAGGCGGCAGCCACGACCCCGTACCGACGGAGTGGGAATATGGCAAAGTCATCAGTGCTTATAACGGCTTTATGGACGCCGATGCAATAAGTTACGGGGCAATGGCGAACGCTTCATTCTTCGCGCATTTTCCATTGAAAAGCAAATACCCCCAGCACTGGGTGACTCGTGACGAGCTTCGCAGCCGAGGATACCTTACCAGTGACGGCCGGGTCAATTTTGACGGTCGACAGTTTCTGATTTTCTACGTCGGTGATTATGATTGTGCTGCGTGGGTATATCAGAGGACAATGGATATCTGGGACGACCCGGCACGGGGAAAGATACCGATGATGTGGTGTATCAGTCCGGTCCTCGACCGCAGGGCGCCGATGGCGATGGATTATATCCGCAGGACCGCTACGAAAAATGATTATTTCGCCTCGGCTGACAACGGCGCCGGCTACTGCGAGCCCGGAATGCTCCAGGAGCCGCGAGGTATATCAAACCTGCCGAGCGGTTTGGATGCGTGGGCCCGACATTGCAAAAAATACTACGACCGGTGGGGCCTGAGCATCACAGGATTTATCATCTATGGCAACGGACCTCCATTGGACCGCGCTGGCCTGGATTGCTATGCTTCCTTCAGCCCCAATGGCATCAT
>JBARPZ010000600.1:0-6848 GCA_049643445.1 Sedimentisphaerales bacterium | reverse complement strand
CACAGATTGAAAATGTTATGGCCCAGTAGAGTTTAAACAAAAATTGGCAAACTACAAAGATAGCCACTGTAATTAAAAAGCCGAACAGTACCTCGAAGCGATCGGCCTTCTCATCTGATATGTTTCTTTCGTTAATCCAGCCGGCACGGAATGAAATAAGCAAAAGCAGGCAGTTGATAATGTTCCATATCGGCAATATTAAGAATATTCGGGAAATACCGACGGAGCCATACGTTCCGTTGATAATGCCCCTTATGATATCCGGTAGAGAAAATATGCCATACTCACCGGCAGTTATACCCAGAATATGTATACTGGCCCAGATTCCACAGAAAGCATTTGCCATGACCGCGAAAAAGAGCATGGCATATTTTTCAATTCTGGTTTTTTCCCGCTCTGCGAATACGTGATATAGAGAAAGGACCAGACCCGCTACAAAAAACACTAATAACATGACAATACGGGGATCGTGGCCAGGTTTATCAAGTATTTTAAAAATTCTGCTTCTCAGCGATTGGGTGGACAAGAAAACAAGAACAAACGCCACACCCATCATAAACAGCGATAGTTCGCTGAATGTGGGTAAGAAAAAACCCTTTATTCTATCCCGCAGTAATTTCATAGGACAGATTATACCAATTATTCGGCTTTTGAAAAGGTCCAAAGCCGTAAATGTCGAAAGCTTGCTTTGAGAGTTTAATTTTCCATGAACACCAAGCCGGCAAAGACAATTTCTGTCTTCCGCCGCCTGTAAGACGGCGCTATTTATGTTCTTATAAAGCACTTTTTTGGTCATTTTTTTCCCTCTGACCCGCCACACTGATGGCGGGCAAGCATTGGGTTTGTTTGGGTTTGTTTGGGTTTGATTGGGTTTGTATTGGCTTTGTATTGGGTTTGAATTGGGTTTGTATTGGCTTTGTATTGGCTTTGTTTTTCCCAATTGACCAAGTGTCCATTTTGTCATAAGCCTTTGTTAATACTTTATTTACGTTCATTTGACTTTTTCGAAAATTGGGTTTGTTTTGCATAAAAAGTTTGATTTGTAGAGGACTCATGACATCTGTAAATGTATCTCTACAGTTGTAGAGTGCCTTAAAGCGACGTAAATCGTTTATTAACAACGGATTAACACAGATTTTCACGGACCTACTTGATAAGTAGGCAAGGATCAACAGATAAAGCCACGAAAAGGCACAAAAAAGTGTTTTATAAGCACGTAAGTAGTTCATAAATACACCCCCCAGTTAGATAACGCTTCGCTATCTCACAGGGTAAACTCACGGGGTAAACATATTTTCAAAACAAAGGCTTCGGGATGACGGTCCCGAAATGAGGGCTGAAAAAAGTACTGCCCCTCTATAATAGGGCGGAAGTGCGCATTTGATTGAAAATAAGAGCCGTCGCACGTCGCTCGTCACTCGTTACTCGTTAATAGAAAAGGAGATAAATTTTTTTATTTTTTTTGGATTTTGTCGCTAACTATGTGCGCTTTTGATTGACTCTTTTGCCTATTTTAACGCGCAAAATCACCCTTTTGCGTGTTATCCTGACAACTCGTCCCTGACCCCTGTTTTTTAAGGTGGACGGGTGGAGTCTGGAGTGTTAGATTGTGGGCTTACAGGACGCAGATATCAGTGAGACGCACCTTTGAATGATTATTTGATCCCTAAGGGGTGAATTAAGGATTATTGATTATTGTAAACGAAGCCGGGGCGTTGGATTCTTATACGGAAACCGTATAAAAAATAATTAGGTGAGTTGGGATAAACTTGTGGTGAGTGGTTACATTGGATTCCACAGTTTACTTTAGGAGATAATACATGTCAATTCTTTTGAGCGGTTATTATCCGGAGGGCATCGTATTTGCAGCTGACAAGAACGCCACCATTACATATGTCCGCAGATCGGGACAGAAAAGACATGTCGAACCGACAGCAACTAAAGTACTTTCGTGGCCTCATCGGAAGGCAGTCGTCGGATTTGTTGGCCTTGGAATATTAGTGGGCTTGAAACTAGACGAGTGGATGAGAATATTTATCGCTGGAAACCGAGACTTCGACTCCCTCGACACTATCGCCGAACATATGCAGCAAGCCATTCAAGAGGACTTCAACAGAGAATATCCGGAGGATACAGATTTATCCAACGCCCACCTTATCGTGCATCTCGGAGGTTTCACAAGAAGAGAGAATGTTGCAGTTCCAGTGATGTATCACATATGGAACCACGGCGATATTGATCCTAGGACGGGAGAATATCCAGGTGCACAAAGAACCTTCAAGTTGCGTGAGGATGTCGAGTCTCAATTCAAAACATGGCCTAATCCTAATGACTATCCAAGATGCGTGCGCCAAAGGCTGCAACGAATGATCGACGAGCGCCGCTATTTTTGGTTCAACAATGGAGCTGATTTTGGGGCTTTTAACGTATTTAAGGATGCCATCTGGCAAGCGTTGCATGTTGTAAAGGACGCCGGGTTTGGACCAAAGGCAACAGGCTTGGGCGCCCGAGTGGCCTTTTGTAAAATGGCTGTTGAGGTATTTGGCTCATATTTCACGCACCATTACGATCCTGAAGACCGTGCTGTTGGCGGCGGCGTCGATGTAGCCTTCATTCCATGGCCTGAAGGAGACGATGCTAACTGACGAATCGCGGACAAGCTAAGTGTTTCTTATACTGAAACCATATAAACAATAGATATGCGTAAAAAAAAGTAAATAATATGAAAAATTGGAATAGAAAAAATGATAAAAATCTACTTTTCACAGCATTTTAACGTATCACCAAAAGTACTTGATAAATATGGTGCCTTCAATATTTCACTAATCAATGATCTACCTTTATTTATTGATCCATTTCATCTATTTAATAGCAATAAGATTTCGTATCGCCGTCTTCATGAAGAAATGATTTGTTACTTAAGGTTCCTTCGTGACAAATCAGTCGATAGTCAAGTAAGTAAAGGTCTTTTAAAAGGGTGGTATACATTTCCCGAGGTCAAACAGAATTGGCTGGGATTTTGTTCTTCGGGGAACAAGGGACGCGGCTTAGGCATTGATTTCGCCATATCATTGAATAGAAGCATGAATATAATATTTACTGATTTTGGCGAAGAAAAAATCGCGAGCGGTAGCCATCTTGAAAAGCTATGTTTAATAAGAAGCGGGGTGGGCAAGGATAACATTAGTGATTTTACCACGAACCTTATTAAAGAGTTTCTTCTTAAATATACACAGACCTTTGCGCGAAAACACATTTCGAAAAAATTTAGACGAAAAGTAACCGTTGATAAAGTGAAGTTCAATTACAATACAGAAACATGGGATTGCCGAGAATTCGACTTGCCTTGCATAAATGATGACTATGTACTTTTGACACCTAAGGAGATTTTAACTAAAGACGATGTTTGGATAAACAGAACTGATTTAATTAACGACTATGATCGCATAGCTAATGCGCTTGAGAACGTCCAGTTGCGTGATCAAGTTAATAACTATTTGCTCCGTATTTTACCAAAGGACGAAACAAAAAAACAACGAAGGGAAGCAATTGCCAAAGTTCTTGAGAGATATCCACAAGTATTGGAATACTATATTCGTTCCAAAGAAAGACGAGGCAATGAAGCAAAATGGTTGAGTGAGAAAAAAGTTTTTGAATCAGAACTTTTCTATATACAACAAATAATTGAGTTCGTCTCAGAACTCAATGTTAATACGAAGTTCTATTCGATTAAAGGAGATACTCTTAAAGAAGCAAGAGCGAGAGTTGATTTTCTGAAAGACATCATAGAAAATAAGGGTGGGTATCGTATATTCTATGTAAAAGGCAATCCAATCAAAAGAGAAGCTGACCTACAGATTATGTTTCGACTAACATGGTTTGGTACACCATCTGATATCAGCAGGGAGGTAAACAACGGTAGAGGGCCTGTAGACTTTAAGATTTCTCGCGGAAGCAAAGATAAGTCTCTGGTGGAGTTCAAACTTGCCAGTAACACACAATTAAAGCGCAACCTGAATAATCAAGTAGAAATTTATGAAAAAGCAAGTGATACGATCAAGTCTTTGAAAGTAATCCTATATTTCAGCTCAGAGGAACTGGATAAAGTACAGAATATTCTTAAGGAGCTTAAAATAGATAAAAATGACAGCATCATTCTTGTTGATGCGCGTAGTGACAATAAGCCATCTGCATCCAAAGCATGAAAACAGGATTAAACCATGTCCAGCCATCTATTAACGGCTTTGTAGAGTGGACAGGTAGCAGAGATAGTTTTGAGTTTTAAGTGTTTAGTTTTGAGTTGTGATTGAGATTCTTCGTTGCTTTATAAGCACGCTATATTAATGATTAATGATAAATGATTATTGTTGGAGATTGCCACGTCGGCCTTCGGCCTCCTCGCAATGACATTTTTTAATAGATCCCTCGACTGCGCTCGGGATGACAGGTGGGAGAGATAGTTTTGAGTTTTGAGTGTTTAGTTTTGAGTTGTGATTGAGATTCTTCGCTGCTTCGACTACGCTCAGGACAAGTTTGCTCAGAATGACGTTGAATGAATATTCCTTCGACTAGTCACCGGTCTGTGGGAATGCGTAATTCACGAAGCGTTCGGCGTAGCCAGGCGAGTGATTTTTCTATCATTGGGCCGCCGGCCCCCTCGCATTCCATGCTCAGTACTCCGTCATATCGAATATCCCTCAGGATGGTCAAGACCTTCCTTATGTTGTCAGCGTTGACGCCGTCTCCGATGGCACAGTTACTTACTGCGATACCTGTCTGCTCACCACGTACAGCCGCAGCCAGCGACTTGCTGACGTCCTTGACATGTACATGGTTGACCTTCCTGCTGAACCGTTCACAAAAGGCCCCCGGGTTTTGGCCGGCAATAAACGTGTTCCCTGTATCCATATTCATGCGGAGATAAGGAGAATCACAAAACGCCAGCATTTTCTCCATCATGTCCGGATTGGTGGTGAAATAGCCGTGCACCTCGATGTTGATGGTGATCTCATAAGCCTGTGCAACTTCGATGATTTGGCCGTAGCTGCGTTTCATCGTTTCCATGGCTTCATCGTCAGAGAGCCCCTCGGGCTTATGCAGACCGTCGGTCGTGGCAATCCTTTCACATCCGGCCAGCTTGGCCCAGGGGATGGTCTTGAGGACATAAGGGACGCCGTATATCGGCCCGTCCTTGCCTGACAGCGGAAACGCCGCGTCGACCTGTGAGAATCGCACGCCATACTTCTCCATTTTCCTGCGCAATAACAGGGGGTCTTCGTAAAGCGCAACATGCGGTTGATATCCGAGTCCGTGAATCCAGCTCACTCCATCAATCACACCGCATTCAATAAAGTGGACCCCGTTGGCCTGGGCCCATTGTAGGCATTTCTCGAAACTCCAGTAAGCCGAATTGAATGCATCGGTATGAAAACCGATTCTCATCATAGCGTTATCCTTTCTTTTTGTCGCGTCACTTCCTAAGGCCGCACCGGCCAGCGTAACAGAAGCTGCCGCCATAAACTCGCGTCGTGTAAAATGCGTTTTGTTCTTTTGCATCTCGATATCCTTTCTGTGCTCTACCCGGCACCAATCCGGGTATCTGCCCGAGTCGGAATTGGTCGGCTACAAACGGCAGAGCCGGCGTTTTTAAGATTATCATCGGTTATGAGCAGCCTCGCTGCGTGTATAAGATAGCCAAGAACCCAAGAAGAGTCAAGCCGGAATTGGCGGACATGGCCCATGCTGCAACTAATTCGCCGCCCGTCGCCCGTGACTCGCATCGAGAATCCTGTATAGAGCATCCAGCATCGAGAATCGCGTTTTTGGGGCGAAAATGGGGCTGATGAAAAACGGATTTTCTTTGTGACTTTTGGGGGGCTTTTTGCCTATAATAGTCGAAAGGCCATTCATATCTATACAAAGGACTTCGAAAGGAGAATCAGATGAATCGCAGAACATTCTTAAAGACCTTGCCGGCGTTGACCGTGCTGGCCGGCACAACATCCAGCTTCGCCCAGGAACTGCAACCAATCACGCTTGCCAAACCGCAGACCGAGGGCGGCAAGTCCGTGCTGGAGGCCCTGCACCAAAGAAGGACCATCCGCAACATCAGCGAGAGGAAACTCGGCCCGCAAACGCTCTCTAATCTTCTCTGGGCGGCGTTCGGGGTGAACCGGCAGAAGGGGCAGGGACCTTTTAGAGGGCCTGGAAGAACAGCAGCATCGGCCAGTAACTCACAGGAAATCGACCTTTATGTCGCCATGGCCGAAGGAGTCTACCTCTATGAGGCGATCCCTCACCGCCTGAGACCCGTTGTCACCGGTGACTTTCGCGCCAAGGCCGGCAGACGTTCCGCAGCCAGAGCTCCAGTCAATATCTTCTATGTCGTCGATATCGCTAAATACAAGGAGGCACCGTTTCAGGAACCGGGCCTGAGAGACCCGGAGATACAGAAATCCTATTATAACGTCGCCACCGGCCTGATTGCCGGTAACGTCTTCCTGTTCGCGGCCTCGCAGGGTCTGGCCGCCTGGTTTCACAATTGCGACAAAAAGACCATGGCCCAAGTGTTAAAACTGCGGCCTGAACAGCGCGTTCTCTACGCCCAGACGGTGGGCTATCCGATGAGCAGGTAGGCGGCACGCTGAGCAGCCTGAGTGAGTGGTGATCGGTGAGTTGATGCGAGAAACTATTGAAGCGCGAGGAATGCTTCATCATTTATGCCGAACTTCGAGCAATGAATTTACCTGTTTATGAGATGAACCAGGAGAATGATTATCATTAAAACGGCGAAGGCTACGAAGATAGATAAAAGCACGATGGTCATTCGGTAACGCCGGGCAATCTCC
>JBARPZ010000599.1:0-1615 GCA_049643445.1 Sedimentisphaerales bacterium | reverse complement strand
CAGAGAGGATGGACCGGATTTTTCGCAGAATTACTGCTAAAGTGGTTTCTTTATACGAAATTGTACAAATCCGAAATTTTAGGAGACTGTAGCAGCAATGCAGAGTTTTCTTCTATCCTGTTTTTCGTCTTTCACTGTTTCTGCTCCAGTGTAACGTACTTATCGTCTTTTTCATATTTACACCATACTCATCACGCTGCATATCAATCGCTATCCGTTGGCTTATGTTCTCAAGAGTTCGCACCCTGTATATACTTTTTTGCATCTTGCGATGTCGGCGGTTCGCCCGCTCAACCGCATTTGATGTTGACGGCAATAACGAATCATCGAGAAAAGTTAATGCCTTTTCGAGATTCGGCGAGAATAATTTTTTAAGCGTATTTCTTAGCTTTGCAAATCGCCTGATACGTCTGCGCAATTTGGCAAGTTTTTTCAGGGCAGTATCCATTCGGCAGCGACGGTCAAACAAACGATAAACTTCATCCATAATTAACCGCAGAGTACGCAGTTGATCAAGGCCTCGTGTAATACATTGAAGCGTCTTCTTTTCTTTTATGCTCAGGGTGTGTTTGACAAACAAATAGCGGTATTCAAACAACTCTGTAATTTTTTTCTGAACCTTCTTATTCTTTCGCACAATTTGTTTTGCCCTGTCACCGGAAGGACGGCCTCGCGGACGTTTTACCTTTTCTTGTTTTAATTGTCTGCGAACTGCGGCAACAGCTTTGATGATATCTTTGTTTATTTCTTTGACCACATGAAATTGACACGATTGATGTTTAACTTCTTTGCCGAAAACTTCAACTATGGCCTCCGGATATAATGGCGAACCATCGGTGGTTATACCTTTTACTTTCAAACCACGAGCATCCAGCATGTGCTTGAAACGCCTGAAAAACCGCTTTATATCCTCTTTTGTGGGGTCATGGTCAAGAACCTCATAACACAAACGATTAAACTTGTGGTTATCAACAATGAACAGCACACAGAAAGGGCCATCGTATAATTCATCAGCAGTAATATAGCCGGAAAACTCTGACAGGGCCTTATCGATGTAGTCAGTTTTGATGTTAACTTCAGCTTTTTTTCCCCGTCGCCTCAACCCAGTTCTGAATTGTTGCCCACGGCACAAATACTCGGTGGTCTCGCCACAAATGCCACGATGCAGGGCGGTACGGTAATCCATCCTCAACGACCAATCGCACCGCCATTGAAACAACCCTGTGGGTATAATGACTTTTGGGCAAAGCCAGATCGAGCATGTCGGCGTTGAAGTAATGGTTGCATTGCGGGCAGCGATGTGTCGAATATGTGAGAATGATATCGCGGGGCCTGCCGGTAAGCGGGTCGCCAATATCATGCAAGGTACGGCTGACGGTTCGAAGCCTGTATGCGCTATGTTCGCACAGTGGGCAGGGACGCCGTTTATAGTTTCGGCTGCGCCGAATAAGTTTTGGTTTTGGTAAGTCTTCGACACGCGTAATTCCTTGCGTTTCATCTGCTACATATTCACCTGGTCCAAGCATCTTGATAAACTCCAATATAGATTTACGTTTCTATATTGGATCGGCCTCAAGATGCTAAAAACATCAAAAATACTCTGTATTGCTACTAC
>JBARPZ010000598.1:0-7469 GCA_049643445.1 Sedimentisphaerales bacterium | reverse complement strand
GGTTAATCGTTAAACGCGGCAGCATTATATTGGCCCTACTTGATAAGTAGGCAAGGATCATGGGAAATTGGGTTTGTTTTTTCGGCGGCCGAAAACGCGGTTTTTTGTTACGGTGGAAATGGCGGTGCTGAGGATACCTTGGGCATAAATTGCGCAGATTAACATGATTGAGAAATGAATTTTTTTAAATTTGTAAAAATGGGGGAAAATTGCAGTTTTTTCGGTTTCTTCTCGTGGGGATGTTCGATTTTGGTCTATAAACAGATGTCGAATGGAAGCATGGGCGGTTTGGGAAAAAGGGGCAAGAAAAAAACGTCGAAAAATGGTGTAAAAACGTGCAGAAGTATATCGGAAATTTGACAAAAGTAAACAAAAGCGCGCACTTCTTTTCAAAAAGTTGCAGAAATTTGTCATTTTTGTATTTTAACATTATGTTAAACTGCGCAGGATAGGAAAGCATTGCGCAGGGTTCGTTGTTTCCTTCGACTACGCTCAGGGTAAACTCACAAGCTTATCTCGTCAGTTGAATTGGTAAGATTACAGTGTAAATTTCGAAAATTATTAAAATTTGACTTTAGGGTCTTTTTGGGGTATTTTGGGGGAGGCAAAATGAGAAGGCATCGGGGGCGTTATCTCGATACTGGATTCTCGATGCTGGATTAGAGAATTAGCGAATTTGCTGGCGAAATTTATGGTGTTCATGGGAAAATAACCTTAAATCTGCAAGAGGCATTATGCAGTATTTGCTCCTACAACTATGGCATACACAGGGGAGTTTACTCTGAAGATTGTTGGAAGGAGAACAAGCAAGCAAAAATATGGATCGTAGGTTTCCTATAATAGGCTTGGTAATTACGATGCTGGCGGTTCTTGCAGCATTAGCGTTTGGTCTATGGACTGACTGGTTTAAGGATCACATAGTTATTTCTGTTATCATCTTTGCCAGCCCTGTAGCAAGCGACTTCTTTTTGAATTGGGTGCGGTACCGGCACAAGTTGAAGAAAGACTGGTGTAAATTAGCCGACTATTCACAATCCATAAGTTCAAAGGCGTGCAGAAAAATACCAGGCATAGACAAGCCAATAGAATTGTCTGAAATCGCAGATGTGTTCAGACTCTTACAACAGCGACAGCATGTTGTTGTGACGGGTGATGCAGGAGTAGGGAAGACAGGAATTGTTGTTGATATAAGCCAAAGACTAAACAAGGCTTATTTCATTTTTATTGACTCGAGAGATCTCTGCAATTGTAGAAGCTTGGGAGATATTAATGAGACTCTGGGCCTCACAGAGTGTGGTCTGTTGCATGCGATTCGATCGAAGGCTAAGAAGAAGGATATTGTAGTTGTTATGGATCAATGCGATAGCATCTGGCGCATTGGGGGGCAAGACATAATTTTAAGATTATTAGAAAACTTAGCAGACGTTGGGAACTTGGGAATCATAGTTGTCTGTAGAACAGAAGAATCAAAGGGCCTTAAGGACCTCATAAGGCGAAAACCAGGCAGAAACGTTGGAGAAGTCCATGTTGAAAGCTTGAACAAGGAGCTAGCGAAGGAGAAGCTGGAGGCACTAGGTGTAGACAATCCATCTAACGAATTGATTGAGATGGCACAAAATCTTTTCAATTTGTCATTAATAGGTGAGATTGCTGTTCTACCAGATGATTCGAACCTAAATGACGTAACAAGTCTCTGGGATTTCTGGGAGAAGTACAGAGGGACTTTAGAGAGTGAAATACATAGAAACGATAGCAACTACCGCGTAACTGATTGTGCTGCAGGATTAGCAAGGACTTGCTTGATAAATACGAACGGAACTTGTGAAATTTCATCGGATCGGTCGGAGGAAGAACAAGTGTTGATTAGCCGAAGTGTGCTTGTTCAAGACCACACACTCACCCAGCGTTATCGTTTCAAACATGAAAAGTTAAGAGACTACATGTATTCTTTTGATGCTGTACATAAGAGAAACATTGGGTTAAATGCAATTCAAAATGAGATTCAAGAACAAGCGGGACTCGTTGCTCCAGTGGTAATGGCATTATATCTTAAGATAGACAGTGAAAAGGCTGCTGAATTTATGTCTGAGGCTTTGGGAAATGAATAAACAAATAGGATTTTATGACAAAGTTAAGCTGATAGAAACTCTACAGGAGGTTGATACCGTTGCCCCTGAAGTCGTAGGAGTGTTAATAAAAAGTCTAAAAGCAAATGTTTCTTTGTTGAATTACTTTGTCCAAAACTTTAGAAATCCGGTTGTGATTCGTGAATTTTACAAACAGGGTTTTTTTAAAGAACTACCGACTCCGATTGAAGAAGATGATGGAATTACTTTTAGGGGATGGAGTGAGGGAGTTATCTTATTGAGATTAGCTGATCAGATACCTGACATTATTAAAGCTACTGTTAGGGAGGTTAAAACAAGTAATTTTCGTGTTTACGGTCTTTTACTACAGGCAGTTATAAAATTAGACATAAAACTTGTAAAAGAATTATGGCCTAAGATGATAGGCTGGTTAAACGACTGCAAATGGCCCTACTTCCCTGATGAGTTCAAAAAACTTTGTCAAACATTCATTGAAAATGAAATGCTATCAGAGGTTCGATTGTTTTTTGAAGTTCTATTAAAACCTGATAATCCACCTGTACAAAAAACAACAAATAGATATTTAAAACATGATGAGGCAATAGGAAAACTTGACTGTTGGCATTTGAATAATGACGTAAAACCACTTTTAAATTCTATAGAAGACATTCCTTTTTTACTATCCATAGAAAAGTTATTTGAACAATATTTGGTTCGATCTATTGATATAGAATGTGTCGCTTCAAATTCAGATTTTTGCAAAACCAGTTATTGGCGGTCAGCTATAGAGGATCATGAACAGGATCGACACAACGATAATCAAAAGGATTCCCTTTTAATTATACTAAGGGATACTCTGGAAAAAGTATTACACAAAGAACCTGATAAAATAAAAGATAAAGTTTTCAAATATTTAAATCATGAATACATAATATTTAAAAGGCTGGCTTTACACCTTATAAGGTTGGGAAAGGGCCATTTCCTCGACATTGCATTTGAGCAACTATCAACTCCAGATATATTGGACGAACTGTATATTCACCATGAGATATTTTTACTTCTAAGGGATATTTACCCATTGTTACAAAAGGGGCAGAAAAATAAAATATTTTCAATTATTAAGAGAGGACCAAGAGAAGAAAAAATTAGTGAAGTAGTGGAATGGCACAAAAATAATTACTCCGGCAAAGTAGATGTTAAGGAATATGGTAATAATTACAAAAATCGTTGGATTATTAATCGCCTTCAAATGATTAAAGGAAGCCTAATTGGATCAAATCGAAATTATTATGATACTTTAGTTAATAAATATGGTGAAAATGAGCATCCTGATTTTACACATTATATAGGTACAGGAGGCCATGTATCTCAAAAACCGCCAATAACAATAGAAGAATGGAATCAGAAAACAGCCAAACAATGTGTGGATTTAATGATAACATGGCAGCCCAAAAGTGAAATAGATAATTACCTTGAAAGGATTTCCCCGAAGGGATTGGCGGACATTTTCAAACAAAGTTTGAATGAGCGATGGGAAGAATTTATTCCTGAATTTGAAAGGCTAATTACGCAATCTGTTTTTCCTACTTATGCTTATGCAATATTAGATCATATATCTGAAAAGATTAAAGAATCCCAAAAAGAAGAAGGAAAGCTGGAAGGAATTTGCAATATAAGATCAATAGGAGAAATTATTGGTTGGTCTTGTGATAAATGGACACGTACTCAAGCCCCTAAAGAGGATTTAGAATATGGCTATGGCAATTCGGTTTGTACAAACAGCTTAATGGTTTTAGAGAATCTATTAATTTATTTGGATAAACATAAAACTGATATAGGCAGCAATTTATTTTTGAAAATTAAAAACATCATTTTAAATCTATGTGCCCATCCTGATCCAGAGGCTAAAATTGATGATCCTCAAGATGAGAAATATGCTACCTATAAAGATCCTATAATGGTTTCAATAAACCATATCAGGCCAATGGCTTTAAGAGAGCTATTAAGATATGCATTATGTCGTTCCAATATTTTAAATCTAAAAGAAAAAAAGATTCGATGGGAAGATGCCGTTAAAGAAAAAGTAACAGAGATGCTCATTAATGATAAAGCGTTCTCAGTTCGTTCAATATTTGGTGAATGCTGGAGATGGTTATTCTATTTAGACGAAGAATGGGCCACGAAATATCATAAAAATATTTTTCCAGAAGACACTTCTGATGAATACTTTATAACAGCGTGGGATAGCTATATTACTCATAAATATTGGATTGACGATCCAGGCCGAGATTTAATGAGACCTTTATACATTAAAGCAATTGATAATTTTTTAGAAGGGAAATTAACTCATACGAACTTGGATCCAGCAAATAGTTTGGCCGAACATTTAGCGGGTTTTTATAGATTTGATATTGAAGATTTAAGAATGGACGGGACTGTTGATAAGGCGAATCCATTAGGGTATCTATTTTCTCTTAAGCCAAATGAGTTACATTCTCATTTGGCTTGGAGTATGTGGCGTAACTGTGATAAGTCGGAAGAAATAGAGGAATATAAAAAAATATGGGAAAAGGCAAAGGCTCTTTGGGGATTTCGTTTGAGAGGAGTTGAGTTAGAAGATAGAAATAAATCCTTTTCGAAAGAATTAACCTGGTTTCTACACTTTTTAAATATAAAAAAATTAAATATAGATACTTCGCAGGTAAAGGATTTGTTAATAAAAACGATTCCTTCGTTGGGTAAAGGTGATAATGATCAAGGTTTAAATGAATTGACAAAATATCTTGTAGAAGTCTCTTCTGATAATATTGAGTTTTCAATTGAACTTTTATTGAAAACTCTTGAGGTTCACGGTACTGGTTTATATGAAGGATGGTATATTAGAAAAAACGAGATAGAAAAGATCATTCAAAATGCACGTTATGGGGATTTTGCTGTCAGGAAAACAACTATTAAAATAATTCATAAGTTGGGAGAATATGGCCAACATTGGGCCAGAGAATATTTGGATGAATTGAGAAAGTAAGAAAGCACACTTTAGATTTCAGACTTGCGTATAATTCCTACGCGCGTGGTTTGTGGTTACTTTAAGTGGGTGTTGAGGAGTAGAGGGGGGAGAGATAGTTTTTAGTTTTGAGTGTTTATTTTTGAGTTGGGATTGAAAAGAAACCCCTTGCAGTGCAAGGGGCTAACAATAAGGTTTTTCGGCGTGTGCAAGTGCCTTATAGGCAGGGGAAACAGAGGATTAGAGCAGGGGAACAGTTGAGCAGTAGAGGGGGGAGAGATAGTTTTGAGTTTTAAGTGTTTAGTTTTGAGTTGGGATTGAGATTCTTCAGTTCGCTTTGCTCCTTTCAGAATGACAGAAAAAAGGTGGGCAGTTCACACTCTACCGCTACGATGAAAGTCAGTTAAGCCCAAAGCGTGCTGTCGAGGGAGGTATAAGTGAGAAGGGAGAAGTGAAAGAGAAATCAAAGATTAAAATGTAAAAATCAAAATTATGGAATCCCGACTACGTCGGGATATTTTTTTGAAAGATCCCTCCGCTCGCTTCGCTCGGTCGGGATGACAGCGAGAAGTGAAAAGGGATAAGGGATAGAAGTTGAAAGCGTAAATGGGTGGATCCTTGGAATTGGAGGATTTGAGCATTAGAACAGTTGAGCAGTAGAGCAGGGAGGGATATTTTATAAGTGATAAGTGATAAGTGATAAGGGGAAAAAAAGTGAAAAGTGAAAAAAGTTGAAAGGGTAAATGTGTGGATGTGAGGAGGTTATTTCGTTGCTCGTTGCTCGTCGCTCGTGAAGCGTATCTCGCCAGATGAGGATGTCAAAGCCGGCGTTGTTTTTAATAGATCCCTCGACTGCGCCCCCGTTATTGCCATTGCAAGAACGGGGGCTGCGCTCGGGATGACGGAAGCGAGTAGTTTTATTCCAATCATTTGCCAGATTTCTCGACTCCGCTGCGCTCCGCTCGAGATGACACCGGAGTGGATTACCTCCTACGGCGGACTTCGGTCGAGATGACAATTGGGTGCGTAAGTGTTTTTCACGAAAACAAGAACGGGGCTGCTATGAGGTCAATCCTATTGAGTTCAAGAGACCCAAAGCGGTGTGAAACCGTGCTTTGCTCAATAAAAAACGGCACGGGAAGTACTAGTCGAAGCCAGTCATCCCGTGCCGAGATTGTCATGATTCGCCGAAGCCAGCCTAAGAATTAGCAGAAGGCTTTATATTTCGCGATTCACTTAGATTTTCATCTCCAGGGGTCCCCAACCCTTGCGTGGCTTGCGCCAGGCCAATTCGTTTATCCTCGGGTCGCTGGTGATTTGGCCAGCTTCGTTCAGCTCGAGCTTCTTTGCCGCGCGGGCGCAGAGGTTGCCGAGCTGGATGTTTGCGGTCATTGGACCGGAGTAGCTGAAGTTGGACTGACTAAACTGTCGCGGCTTCTCGCCCTTACAGGCCATAAAGAACTCTTTGTGATGTCCCGGGGAGCGTTCGAGCAGCTCTTTGGGTCGGCCGAACTCTTTCCTTTTTGCCTCAGGGATCAGTCGCGGGCTGTCCCAATAGTCGCCTTGAACCAGCATCACACCCTTGGTGCCGAAGATCAGATTTCCAGTTCTCGGCAGTTTGCCGCCATCGACCTTGAGTTCCTCAGGGGTCTTCGGCATAAGGGGCTTACCGTCTTTATCGTTACCCTCGTACCAGTATGTGGTGAATCCAGGCTGGCTACCTTTTGCCCTGTATGTGCTCTTGACTACCATCCCGGCCGGCCACTGGTCCTTGACGGGTCCGGTCATGACGATGGGCTCTGCGGTTGCCGCGTAGCCTGGTTTCATGATCGCGTAAATTCCGTCGGTGGTATGACAGGCCATGTCGCCCAGTGCCCCTGAGCCGAAATCGACAAAGCCCCGCCAGTTGAACGAATGGTAGACTCCGTTCTTGTAAGGCCGCATCTTGGCCGGGCCGATCCAGGCATCCCAGTCCAGTGTTTTGGGGACCGGATCTGAGCCTTGCGGCCGGTCGCCGCCCTGTGGCCAGACTGGGCGATTCGTCCAGGTGTGAAACTCCTTGACGTCACCGACGGCGCCGGCCTTAACGTACTCGTACGCCAGCCGCCATCCATTGCCGCCGTGGCCCTGGTTGCCCATCTGGGTTACGACCTTGGTATTCCTGGCGTAGGCGGCTGCCAGCAGCTGTGCCTCGCGAACCGACCAGGTCAGCGGTTTTTCTGTGTAGCAGTGAATTCCCATGGAAACGGCGGTCATCGAGGGGGCAAAATGGCTGTGATCGGGAGTCGCCACGAAAACCACATCGAGTTCCTTGCCGTGCTTTTCGAAGACTTTCCTCCAATCCGTATACCCGGCCGCGTCCTCCCAGCCTTTCTTGC
>JBARPZ010000597.1:0-5800 GCA_049643445.1 Sedimentisphaerales bacterium | reverse complement strand
TACCTTCTATCAAAATTGTGAATGCAGCTTGTTTTTTTCTTGTCGTTTTATGTTTGTTCTTAGGATTGTTTCTATTTGAGTTTCTCTATAAGTCCCCTCAGCTTAATGATCAAATAGCATGGTACTTAATGTTTGCATTCTCAGCTTTGAGTGTATTCTATTATGGTTTAATGCTGCATACACAATATTTTTACTTTTATTTTGGAGAAGATTATATAGAGTTCAATTTAGAAATTGGGAAGCGTTCTAAAGATGCCATAACTATTTCTTTGGAAGAGATTGGAAATATAGTTCAAGATACTAAGGATTACCGTATCGTATTAAAGAATCAAGGTCACTACCGTGTTAATATCAAAAAAATGGAAGGTTTAGTGGGCTCAGAATTATTAAAAAAGAAGTTGGCTCATCACCTTTAAGATCAACATATTGGAAAGTTGTGGATTGTTTTTGCTATATAAACGCCACACATAATGGCGGCCATAATGCGGAAAGATACTTCTACCTGCACGACCGGCCTGGCAGCAACAGCGTAGGGCATGGGAAGATGCTGGTATATAAGAGATATTTAACAGAAAAGTCAGTGATAGTAGGAGGCAGTATATATGGAGAATAAAGGGAAAGGAACCGCACCAGTGCTCCTTTATGCGATTGCATTCCTATTTTTACTCGTTGCGGGATTCTTTGGCCTGGCTGAAGCATGGGCACGATTTGGCTTCTCTCTTGTGTTTGCTGCTGCGTTTCTCATCTGTGCTCTACAGGAAAGTCAGTATCGAAGATTTTTACGTAGACTTGATGAACTAAAAGAACTTATTAGCGAAAAGCATACAAAGGAAGAAAACGAAAGAGCGGCCGAAAAGGTACATGAGGAAGTTTCTGATAAAGGACTTTCTTAGCTGATATTGTGAGTGCATACACTTTGGAAACTTATAACCTGCACTACCGGCTCGGCAGCGTAAGATAAATCATCGACACCTCCGGCAGCCGCCGATATCGTTTAGGGCCTTTGAAAGTGAACAAATAATTGCTATCAGTCGTCCGAAAAGGCCGGCGGTTGTTTATTGTGCTTTTGTAAGGAAACGCACGTTTTTAGTGTGCTTGCCGATGCGCACTGGTCCGGACTCTTGAGTTAATTTCGAGCCCACTATCGAAACGTTCTCGAAGGTCACGTCGCGAACGTCATGCTCGGAATCTGCTCCTTCTATCTGCACAAGGTATTGCCCGCTTTTGCCGTCTACTGTTATATTTCTGAAGCGGACGTTGCGGATGAATCCGGGAACCTTCTTGCGCATATACTGGTTAACCACAGGGCGCAGGCGGATAAATTCCCTTTGACCTTCGCCGTGCATCCGGATGTTCTCGATCGTGATATCCTCCAGTCTCATATCCTCGCCCGGCTCCAACAGAAATGGTGTCATGCTGAAGTGGATAATGTCGAGATTGCGGAAAGTTATGTTGCGCATGAATGCCGCCCGGCTCTCGTGGCCGAGCAGGAAGATACGGGCCCGGTCGCACCAGAGAATCGAGTTCTCGACGATGATTCGTTCAACGTTGCTGTTCGGTGCGCTGAAGTCGAGTCCTTTAAGGGCGACACAATCGTCGTCACTTCGGATGAAGCAATCGGTTATCAAAACATCCTGGGAGTTGCATGGGTTGATTCCGTCATCGTTTTGAACGCGTGAGTTGCAGAGCTTGACATTGCGGACCGTTACCCGCTGACAATTCTTCGACACAATAGTCCAATGGGAGGCACCGCGTATTGTGATGCCACAGATCTCGACATCGGTACTGTTTCGAATCGCAATCATGTTACCCACGGGGCCTTTTCTCCACTGCCAGTCAGAACCGTCCAGGATGCCTCGTCCACATATCCGAATATTTGTTCCTTCGGCCAGCACCTCTGCCTTGACGACCGATCCACCGGCGAGATAAAGGGTTTGGTTGCTTTTCAAAACGATTTTCTCCGGCTTGTGCACGCCGGGAGCAAAGTAGATTACATCCTTATCGCCGGGCTTTGGCGCTCGTTTCACCAGTGGATTTGCAAACAGCAGCAGTGGTCCTTTCTTACCTTCCGGCTCTATGCTGAGCTTGAGCGGCCGGTCCAATGCCAGGCTAATTGTGTGTTCATTCTCAAATGTTGGCTTGACGCCGGATGATTGGGGCCTGATTATCACGTTTCGAAGCGAGCGTTTTGACACAATTCGAACCACTACACGTCCTGACATATCAAAGTTGGCAAACGAATACGAACCACCATGGTCCCACTGTTTTCCCGCGAATGGCGGGTCGAGAACACGTGCCATGTATACATCAACCGGCCGGTCCGCTACCTGCACTTTATAGTCGGTCGACAGGACTTCACCAGCCGGGGCAGGATAGGTGATGACCTTTGCTGGATTACTTGCAGCACCCCAGCTTTGGTCTGAAGCCATGATGGAAGTTACAACCAGAACAACAAATACCGGCAGTACGCCGGCGTGTCTATTTCGGGTTTTGGCGGATTTGCATCGCATAGATTTATTAGTAGTCTTCATAGTGCCTTTTGTTTCCCGGATCAAGTCCTGTTCTGTCCACTTATTCGTATGTGTCTGATAATTATAGGAGACGATAGCACTACTTCATAAAATCTCAAGCTTCTTTTTAGCGAATTGCCTGGAGAATATATCGTCTCGGATTTACAAAATTTGCCGCTTCTCTTTAATGACCGGCTCCTTTGCCGGTTCGATAAACCTTGAGGATTAGGATTTTGACAAGTTGACATAGTAGTAATAAAGGCACTGTTGGCGTGAAGAAGCCGTCGGTGTCTCTTAGGGGCTTTGAAAGTAAGCAAAAAAAGCTGATTTAATGACTCTTTTTTTAGCGTTTTTAGCCTAAAATCGACGATTTGTAAAAATTTTTCGAAAACATGGATTTTTTTGTTCAAAGAAATATTGCAAATGTAGTATTGTGTATATTACAAGCGTAATATTGAAGGAGTAAATAATGAAGGGAACACCAAAAATCTCGGAGGCCGAGTGGGAAGTTATGAGAGTATTGTGGGCTGATAGTCCGTTGACAGCCAAAAAGATAGTTGAACTGTTGACTGCAACTACGCATTGGAAAGCGACAACTATACGGACCCTTATAAACAGGCTTGTGGAAAAGAGGGCAGTTGGTTATGAGAAAGAGAGTAGAGAGTACCACTACTATCCGCTCGTAGCTGAAGCGGAGTGTATCCGAGCCGAAAGCCATTCCTTTTTGCGCCGAGTGTATCGTGGGGCACTGAATCCCATACTGTCGGCGTTTATTGAAAATGAAGAACTGTCGCCGGAGGACATCGAAGCACTCAAGCGGATTTTACAAAAGAAAGGGAGAAAAAAGTAATGGAATCTTTCTTTGAGCAGTTATCAGAGATCTTTAGCTGGCTGTTGCGGTCGTCGGCATATGCGGGTGTGCTGGTCTGCATTATATTGGCAGTCAGCATGGTGGTTCGCGGGAGGCTGGCAGCAAGATGGCATTATTTGTTCTGGCTGTTGGTGGTCGTTCGGATGATTATGCCATGGGCGCCGCAGAGTATGGTGAGTGTTCTGAATCTGATTCCAGACTCGGTTGAATGGAGGGCAAGGGCCCTTCTATCTACAGAGGTTGGAGGCAGAGAATTCGAGACAGCTCCGATTGCGATTAAACCGACGGGTGCGGATGGTAAAACTGCGACTGTTGAAGATAGGCCGAAGATAGTGCCGGGGACACCGAGTGTAAAGATAACGGATGCAGGGCTGTCGGCCGGTTCTGTGATTCGTGTGGCGGATATATTGGCGTTTGTCTGGTTAGCGGGTAGTCTAGTTTTGGCAGGTTACGTTTTTGCCAGTAACTTCAGGTTGTGGAGGATTATCAAGAGTGTACGTCCTTTGACCGACCAAAGTATTCTGGATCTGCTGGAAGACTGCAAGAGACAGACAGGTGTAGAGACAATTCTGGGAATTATCGTAACTGACAAGGTCAAGGGCCCCGCCCTGTTTGGATTTGTTCGGCCCCGGCTGCTATTGCCGGTGGGTATCATAGAGACCCATAGCGAAAAGGAATTGCGCCATATCTTTCTTCACGAACTATCGCATCTGAAGCGCTGCGATATACTGCTGGGTTGGGTGACGACCCTGCTTTTGGTCATACACTGGTTCAATCCTTTGGTGTGGTACGCTTTTTACAGGATGCGCCAGGACAGGGAATTAGCATGTGACGCATCCGCGTTGTCAACTATGGGCATTGGCGAATCCGAGAAATACGGCCTGACAATTGTTCGATTGCTGGAAAAGTTTTCGCAGGCCCGCGGTCTGCCTATCATAGCCGCCGTGTCGGAAGATAGGTCTAATCTGAAAAAGCGGATTGCTATGATATCGCAATTCAAAAAGGAACCGTACGTGTGGTCGGTCCTGGCAGTGACATTGATTATTTTGCTGAGCTTTGTGACTCTTACGAATGCCAGGCAGCGAATTTTGGTGCCGGCGACGCGTGAGAATCTTCTAAAAGTGCTCGGGCAGGGCCTCTCTTACCGGCGTGGGGCGAAACTGCACGAAGGAATAGATGATTATGCTGACACTCCTGCGATTCATCTTGAGACTTTGAATAAGATGGGATTGGCATTAGAAAAAGAGCAGGCAGCGTACGAAACACTTGAAAATGTACTGGGAAGTGGAGATTACGGCACCCTGGGCAGTGAGGACATAATCACGGCTCGTCAGAAAATCCGCGCAGCAATACTATATAGTGAGCGGTCAAAAGCGGGGCTGGGTGACAGCAGCGAAGAGCTTGAAGATGCATTAAAGGCATTGGGTATAGACAAAAAGCCTGTAAAAAAATGAATACTTCTTAACTGATTTTGAAAGGGTAGGAAAATGAAGGCCAGACAAACGATTCTATTGTTGGGGGCTATCCTGGTATGGCTTGCCTTTGGCGCCGTGCCTGTGGTGCGTGGTGATAATGTGTTCCTGGATGACTTTGCAGAGGACAGCGAGAAGGGGCGGTTTGTTATTGAAGCGGAGCACTACAGCAGCCGCAGTTCCATAGCCGACGCAGGATGGTGGGAAGTTGACGGCAGTGACCATAAATTCATCGAAGGCCCCAATGATAGGCAAGAGGCGCCAACAGCCGTAAAGGCCGGTAAGGGGGCAGGGGCGAGCGGAAATTACATGGTGGTCCAAGGGATCTTTTCCTACTGGATTTCTCCCTCCGACAGTGCATACGATGGCGCATTTATGGATTATCGAGTGGCAGTTGAGACACCGGGCACGTATAGGCTCTATGCGCGATGGCTTGGTGTGGACCAGGGTTCGGATTCGTTCTATATATTTATCCTTAAGCCTGACGGCAGAGTGCCGAAGGGTGCGGGGCCGGATTATTTCATGTTCCATCAGTTTCAGAGTAGCTGGCACTGGGACAACAGGGGGGTAGGGAGTTCGCCGCACAGTACTTTTGCGGGTAGCTCCGGGACCGCGATTTGGAGGATTAAGGAGGCCGGCGAGTATACGATTCGTGTGATGCAGCGCGAGCACAAAACGGCTTTGGATGCGCTGGTGTTTCAGACCGGCGATCTGCCGTCACCGGATGATTCGGAGTTGGCTGAATCCCGATTCGTCGACAGAGAAGTTGAGAACAAAGAGGTTATTGCCGTGCGTGCTCAGCTTCAGGCGGCACTTGAGGAGAGAAATGCAGCGTTGCGTACAATTGATGCGGCTTTAACGAGAGAAACGCTGCTTTACGAGGCCCTTGATGGATTATTGGCAAGCGGTAAGTATGGGGATTTGAGCAGATGGAATGTAATCGAGGC
>JBARPZ010000596.1:0-2554 GCA_049643445.1 Sedimentisphaerales bacterium | reverse complement strand
AGCTCCGGCATCTCGGTTAGTTCCGGTATCTCGATTGGCTCCGGGGTCTCGGCTGGTTCTGGGGCCCACGAAATCTTATCCTCATCTGGTTTCTGTACTGATGGGGCAGGAGGCTCTTTTGATGGCGTAATACCTGGGTCGGACATCAATGCTTCGACTTCATCGGCCTTAAACAGAGAGTTCGGCCCCTCACGGAACTCACGCAACCTGCCATCCCTGACTATCTCTTTTATTTCTTCTTCTGTTTTATTGAGCTTTTCCGCAACTTCTTTTAACGAATAGAACATAACATTCATAATCACCTATTCTCCCACAAACCAGCAATTTGGCTTCATATACGTTTCTTGCTTTCACTAAAAAACTTAAGATTGTTTAAAATTTTTCACAGAGTTCCTATACTTGAATCTATGCAAATTATCCAATTCATTTCCGACTTTCGGAATGGTAGCCTTCTAACCATCAGAATGTCTGTTATCGGGCTCGTCTGTTTCCAAAATACCAATATCTGAATCCTGCTGCTCTATTTTCTTCGGCGTTTTCTGTAGTTGGCCTAAATTTTCCAGCAGTATCTTTACCTTTTTCGGTCTCGGCTCAGTGGTGTTGTTCTACTGAAGAAGTCTATCAAACAGCCAACTTTGTGTTGCTAATAGTGTCAGCAGACTGTAGATAAATCCACTGCTTTTTAGCTCATAGATCCACAGTGTTTGGCCAACCTATCGACCTTTGCAAGCCAGTAGCCATCACCTTCGATCTGAACCGGATATCATAGTTTTCTTCCAGTGCCGTCAATTGGGACCGCCTCCATTCGCCCCATAAAATAGCCTTTATTATTATATATTACGAGTTGTAAATATGCAAGCAGTTTTTTGAGCGAAATTACCATAAGCCGATTTATTGAAAGCAACCGCCAATGCCTCAGTCAAAATACGTATTTATTGCAATATTGTCGTAATTTGTGTAAAATGGTTTTTTTGATGTATGTTAACTGCTTTTACCGAAACGGTATCGAGCAACAGACGTCCGGTAACAGCATTGGAATTATCGGAGTATGGCTCAGGTTCACCACAGTGTTTGATTTGGGTGTAAAGTGTGTAAAATCATACGCAGACGTGGATGCCTGTGCCGGGACATAGGTCATTTTCATAAGGAGCAGTCATGAAACGACAAACCAAGCGTCACACATTGGGGTCATTGCGGACAGAATCAAACAAACTCTCTCGCCGGCAGTTCATGGCACAGGGTGGAAGAGTGGTCGCTGGTTCGGTCCTTACCGGCGTCGCTCTTTCTCGGGTCCACGCCGCCGAGGACAATACGATACGGCTGGCGTTGGTAGGCTGCGGCGGACGTGGGAGCGGCGCGGTCGGCAACGCCTTTTCTTCACCGACCGGGCCGACTAAACTCATCGCCATGGCCGATGTCTTCGAGGACAGGCTAACACGATCGCACAAAGCACTCAGCGAGCAGTTCGGCGAACGGATCGACGTGCCGCCGGACCGGCGCTTCCTTGGCTTCGATGCCTATCGCAAGGCCATCGACTGCCTGCGTCCAGGCGACGTCATGATCCAGGCCACCCATTCGGCCTTTCGCCCGACACACCTCGAGTATGCCGTCAAGAAGGGTGTGAATGTCTTTATGGAGAAGTCGTTTGCGCCCGACCCGGGAGGCACACAGCGCATACTACGCCTTGGAGAAGAGGCGGAGAAAAAGAACCTTAAAATCGGGTGCGGGCTTATGTGCCGGCATTCGTCCGCAAGGCAGGCGTTGATTCAAAAGATACGCGACGGAGCGATGGGCGACATCCAACTGGTCCGCGCCTACCGCATGGACCCCGGCGCCCGAATGGGACCGTTCAAAGGTGGAGAGAGTGAGTTGCTGTGGCAAATCCGGCGTCCTTACTTTTTCCTGTGGGTCTCCTCGGCGTGGTTCATCGAGATGATGATCCACCAGGTTGACGAATGCTGCTGGATCAAGGACGCCTGGCCTGTCTCGGTGCAGGGCCTGGGTGGACGCGAACCGAACAGCACCGATTGCAGCCAGAACCTCCACACATATTCCATCGAGTACACCTTTGCTGACGGTACGAAGGCGCTTGTCAACAGCCGTGCCGAAACGAACTGCTACAATGATTTTGCCACGTTTGTGCACGGGACAAAGTGTGGCGCCCAGTTCTCAGGCAATGTTCACGCCCCGACCGTACACATCTACAAGGATCAGCGGGCCGCCAAAAATAATATTGCCTGGCGCCCGGAGAAAGAGAAGGTGAGCCCGTACAGGGTCGAATGGGACGTGCTGCTCAATGCGATTCGCCAGAATAAGGTGCATAATGAAGTCCGGCGGGCTGCATTTACGAATCTGGCCTCCATCATGGGACGCGCCGCCGTCCACACAGGCAAGATTATTACCTGGGATGAGGCTATGGCTTCCGATTTCATGTTCTGCAAGAATGTTGCCGGCCTGACCAAAGACAGCCCGGCACCGGTCCAGGCCGATGCAGAGGGCTGTTATCCGGTACCCGTTCCGGGCAAGTGGAAAGAAATCTGAGCAGTCTCTTTAC
>JBARPZ010000595.1:0-4760 GCA_049643445.1 Sedimentisphaerales bacterium | reverse complement strand
TTTCGATACTTCCTACATTATTGAGACAACGGGGTAAGCAGAAAAAGCATAAGTATCTTTACTGGGAATTACGCGGCCGCCAAGGTGTAAGAATGGGACGGTGGAAGGCGGTTCGCACAAATCCGAATAAAAAGATACAACTGTATGACCTAAATAAAGATATCGGCGAACAGAACGACGTAGCTGATGCGAATCCCGAAATTTTAACAAAGATGGCTGAGCTTATGAGGACAGGCAGAACGGAATCCGAAGTGTTCCCCATGCCCAAGCCGAAAAGAGGATGAAAGCAATTATTTCTTTCTTTTAGGTGGATTGGTTTCCAACTGCTTTTCCATTTTTCTGATAACTCAAAAAAATGTTTTAGTCAAATCTTTGTAATTCATTAGGATCTATTCCATCCATGCGTAAAGAATGGTCGATTATCGATTTCGGATTATAGATGGGTATCTCTGCTCTCCGCCCTACTAATACAAGACGTCTGGACACATACCAGTCACCAGAAATTCTGATGAAAGGCTTCGATGCATTTAGTAATTCGCTGTCGATAGTGTTGGGATTTTCTCCATCCAGAGAATAAAGAACGCCAGGAGGTACTGGGAGAATAAAGTTTCCATTGGTGTAAAATACCAACATATTTCCATCTCTTTTGACCTTCCGGGTTTTCGAAGAACTAAGTTCTCTTGAAAGTTGTATGTAAAGATCTTTCATTTCTGAAAACTCATCCTTGGAAACGCCTTGTTTATAACTGCGAGAGCCGAGTAATCTCACTGAAAGAACTACTTTTTTCATCTCAGATACCCAACCCCATCTGAACAAGGTAATATCTTTATATTCATCGTGTTCCTTCACGAATTGAATACATTTATTATAAGTCAGAAGTCTATCAGAGGTCAGCGCGGGTGGAGTATATACGTATGGTAAGGTACGGCTGAGGCATTCGGGAAGCATCAGCATAAACAGTACAATAAAGACAAGGATTGATATGCGGCCCAACTTGTAGCCGCGGTCGAACGAAACAGCGTAAGTTACAATTGCGATTGCGACTCCAAGAGGAGTGAGCAACAATGTCAGAGGCGCACTAAGAAATTGAGGGAAAAATATATCTAAGAAAAGAGACCCAATGCCTATAACATAAACAATAAAGAATGCACTTAGTGAACCGACAATGAAAATCCCTGCTTTGACAGCGTTTTCTGCGTGTCTAAAATACGTAGATAGGGAGTAAAGGGTCACAAAAGGAAATCCTACGACGAATGATAGTAATGCAAGGGTGGCGCAAGAACCGCCAACAAGAACTTCCTGACGAAAAAGTATCGAGAGCAAATAAATAGAAAATGCAACGGCTATGACAACACGTACAGTCCTCTTCCCTAGGATTACTCCATTGGTTCGACAGGAACCCAGGGGGGTTTGCTTGTTATTCAACTTTTCGGCACTTCTTGTCATAACAGCATCTTATCTTTCGTGGAGGTAGAAGTATCTATACGCGGTGTGGTCGCCGGTGTGCTGGGCGATTATCTGGCTATTAGCGTAAATATAAGTCTTCACAATACCTCCGCTGGTATTCAGCTCCATTAATATTACCGGCAGCTTGCCTGTTACGTCAACGATATATTTGCGCTCCCCTGTAGCACTGGAATCCTTGAAAATGCGATTGCCACCAGGATCGTACTTGACGGACATGACAACAGTCGCACCTTGCTCGACTTTGCGGAGCTTGTTGTCCCAGTTGAACTCAAAGTCGTACTGTGTGGCCGATTTGCGTGCCGCCCCGTGGCTGTTTTACATGCTGATTACCAATCAGGCTCCGCTACGCTCCACCTGTCGGATTGCAGGACAAAGAACGTGGATAAGTCTCCAATCGTATGTGAGACATAATGCGGGGGCAGATCAGCACAAAAAGGAAAAGGAAGGCTGACCGCCTCATAACATAGCACCTCGTTTAAATAATTTTAGATTATTCCCATAATTCAGTTCTTCTGAATCCATAAAGGTAAAGGGCGATAAAGAGTAGAATATTAATAGACAATGAAAATATTCTATCTGCGAGTTCAAACCAACCTAGGTAAGGCGCGACGTATACTTTTTGAATATCAGGTATAAAAAGTTGGTAAAGTACACTCCAGATTATGCAAATTGGCAGAAAGGTTTTCCAAAATAGGCGCTTAAATATCTTCTTTTCCCAACAAAAACCAAAAAGACCTATAAGCGCTATAACATCGATAACGAGATTGAGAACCTCCCAAATGCGTGGAAATCTAACACTTGAATGATAAAAGGCCAAAAGGACAACCAGAACAAAAAAATAGATCTTCCAAAACATAAGTTATTTCCCTTTTGCAAAAGTTAATCGCGACCGAACAACAATTCCCATCCTACTGGAAGGAGATTTTCTTCACTAACGCCAAGGTCCTCATAGAGTATAACGTTCATTATCATATGCTGTAAGGACCTTAAATACAATATGTGGAGAGTGTGAAATCCAGCCTCTGCTGTTCCTATTGATAGCGATATAGGCCCGACAACTTTTCTCGTGCTGGGCCAGTTGGATAGAACTATATTAGTAGAAGTCGAGGCCGCCTCCCATATGGGTTGTAAATATGCTGCAGCAGTTTCACCGGTCGGATCGGTTCTATTTAGTGGATCGTTCAGACAATACAGGTACTTATGCAGTGTCAGCGGTTCTTGGGGTCGGCCGAAGACAGGGTCGCGGGCGGTGAATCGGGCAATATGCGGGTCGTATTGGCGGGCGCGGAGGTAATATTCTTCAATCTCGGAATCGAAGTACTGGCCGGTGAACATAAATGCATTACCTGGAGCACCCTGAGCAGAATCACTTTCCAAAACCTCGCCGAAAGGATCGTATGTGTAAGAATTCTCCAGATTGCCCGAAGTATCAATCACTTGCCGGACGCTGCCGAGCCGGTCGTGCAGGTAGAAGTATCTGTCTGCTTCGTGGTCGCCGGTGTGCTGGGCGATTATCTGGCTGTTAGCGTAAATATAAGTCTTCACGATATCTCCGCTGTTATTTAACTCCATTAATATTACCGGCAAACCACCCACGATGTCAACTATATATTTACGCTCACCTGATTCGCTGGAATCCTTGAAGATGCACATAATATAAACATAAGGGTCTGGATTCCCGCCTTCGCGGGGATGGCCAAAAAAAAACACTTTTTTTGTCATTTTTCCCTTGTCTTTTGTTTGGAAATCTGTTAAAATACCTGTATGTTTGCCGGAATGCAAACGTAAACCGCCAGTAGGCGCAAGTTTTAGCGGAGAACCGCAAGTCGTAAGCCACTGAGTGGCAAGGACATAGAGCCAGCAGGCCCAAGTCTTAGTATCAGCAGATACACGCAAAAACCCATTTTCTGGCAAAAAAGCCAGTGTTTTGAACATTTATATTTTGGTAATTATGATTTGTCTAAGATTTAGATATTAGGATTTAGTGTTTCTAACTATCAGATAACTCCTTACCCAATATGATGATACAGCCAACACAATTATATGGTTTTGTAGTAGTAGCAGGCTTATTAATGGCCAAAAATCTGCGTAATCCGTGGTTAACAAACGACTTACGTCTCTTTAAGGCACTCTACAACTGTAGAGATACATTTACAAATGTCATGAGCGCTTTACAAATCAACCTTTTTATGCAAAACAAAGCCAATTTCCGAAAAGTCAAGTTGAACGTAAATAAAGTATTAACAAAGGATTATGATAAAATGGACACTTGGTCAATTGGGAAAACAAAGCCAATTCAAAGCCAATCAAAGCCAATTCAAAGCCAATCAAACCCAATTAAAGCCAATAAAATGCCAAAACAAACCCAATTCAAAGCCAATAAAATGCTGAATTTAACGATTAACACCCGGCTTAAGCAAAATGACAAGCGAGAAGCAGTTAGTTGCGAAAGACTGCTTTACTTGGGACAGGAATGTTTTAGTAATGCCCGGAAGATATCAAATACCGTCACTAACCCCAGGACTTTGCCCTGTTCGTCTACCACAGGCAAGCATTTTTTGTCGGCCTGGCACATATTTTCCATTATTTTCGCAAGTGAGGTCTCCGCACTTATGGTGCTGGTGGGTTTGCTCATAATCCACTTGACCCTGATTTGTAGCGTAGCATCATCCATTGGTCTGCGCCATTTGGCAAATATGTTTCGCAGATATGGGCTGAGTGCCCCGGTAAGATCGCTCTTTGATACAATACCTTCCGGAACCTGTTCCTTACCTATCATTACATACCCGGCGTTGTGCTGTTGCAGCTTTGAAAGCGCCTGCTGTACACTATCGTCAGGATTTCCCCATACGACTTCTTTTTGCATAATGTCTTTAGCACATACGGCCAAAAGTGCTTTGCTGCCAGGAGCCAGCTTTTCTGCCATTGCAGATGGAATGGACTCATCCGAAGAAACAGCAGCCGATTGTGTCAATTGTTTTATGGCTTCGGAAATCGGACGCTCTTGTCCGGAGTCAGCCTCAGCCGTCGTAGTTGCTACTTCTTCTACATCATTGGGTTTTTGCTCCGCGGCTGGTTCGGACTCCTGCTTTGTGGCACTTTCATCTGCAGCAACGGTTTCTTCAGCTACCGGCTGTGCCTGGTCAGCAGCAGCACCTTCCTCGGGTTCTGCCGTTCCTTCAGTACCTTCCTGTACTTCAGCTTCCGGCTGTGTCTGGTCAGCAGTAGCACTTTCCTCAGGTTCTGCCGTTCCTTCAGTATCTTCCTGGGCTGTTTCCTCCGCAGGGACGGGC
>JBARPZ010000594.1:0-13096 GCA_049643445.1 Sedimentisphaerales bacterium | reverse complement strand
CTGCGGTGGTCCAGGCCCAGCGGACGGTCCGGCACAATCACGAAACCCGAATCCGCAGCTTTAAGCGCGAAGTCTCCCAGGACATAAGCCGGCTCAAGCTCGTGGTAGATTGTGAAGGGAGAGGCCTTGATGGTGACGGTGTTCTCACCTGCTTTGGCGGCGGTCTTTATATTTATTTTTCCAAATGACTTGTCGAGCCACCAGGAGCCCTTGATTGCTTTCACGGTTTTTCCATTGCACTTTATCGAGTAGAGATCAGGCCGTTCGATAACAATATATAGCTCTTTGGGCACTTGTTTTTCGATAGTAAACCGATAGGTGGCCATAAAGCCGCTGTCGGCCGGGAATATTTTCTTTATCAGCTCATCACGAAACTGCACAGCGCTATCCCATGGATTGCGTCCCATCCCGTTTTGCTGGAATGCAAATTGGTTTGCCCTGTAGAAGTAAATATTTTTCTTAGTTTCGTCGCCGGCCGTGACGTCGACATAATCCAAAGTCAACACGTTATGCTCCATGCGGCGGGCTGTAGGCGGCCCTTTAGCCGGGATTTCGGAAGCAATCTCTGCTTTGGGTGGTGCCGGATTACGAGACTTCTTCGTCAGAAGAAGTAACAGACTTCCGCACGGTGGTAGTTGAAACTGAGCTTTAATACTACCGTTCCAAAGTTTTGTGAAGGCATACTTTGAAATCTTTCCCGTTTGCAGGTCCCACTGTTCAATACCCTGCGAAGTCGACCAGATTGTGCCTGACGACGGCGCGGTTATACTAGTGTTAACCAGAAATAGAAACTCTCCATCGTCCATCTGTCGGCGATGATGAAAGAGGATGCCTTTATCGTCCTCGTTACGAAGGATGGTAAGACCTTTTGCAGGCCTGCTAAGTAATTTCCTGCCAACAGCAGCAGGATCTAACCGGCTCCAACCGGAGTGCCGGGAGGCTTTTTGGCCTCGTTCCGAAAGCCGGCCGTCAACGCGCGCTGGCGGCGGACCGCAGCAGATTACAGCTCCTCCGGCTTTCAAATACGCTTCCAGCAGGTCCATCACTTTAGCGTTGAGGTTCTCCGTAAGTGGTGGCAGCACAATCGTATCGTATTGGCGTTTACCCACCTCAAGCATGGCAGCCTCAATGGAACCGTGCCTTGCTATAATATCCTCACAGCCGATGTCATACTCAACCTGGGCGCGCTCTAAAGACAGGACCATCTCTTGAAACCGGTTGCCAATCTCGCTGAGTCGGGCGCCCTGGCTTGAATCGGCTTGATACATCCATGCAGTTGTGGTCGGCTGAATCAACAGCACCTGGTTGATTTGTTCGCCCTGTGAGAGGACGAGCGACAGCCGTGTGAAGTAGCCGGCCATAACGTGATAGGCCTTCCACCAGGGAGTATGATACGAGAATGACTGGGGATGGTCGCGTTTACGAGCGCCCCTGATGGTAATATAAGAGAGGTGTTCATTGAGCGTATTTACTCCCAGAACGTACAGCCAGTCGCCGATTCGCTTCATGTCCTCGAAACGCAGGTCCCATCCGCCGGCACCATACGCCTCACACAGCGTTCTCCTGCGACCGAGTTGATTCGCGACGCTGGAAAGCTCCCTGACCGCGCGGGCGTTGCCGAACTGGGCGTGTGTGTCTTCGCGATACTGGTTCATCAGTGTGTCAATGCCCGGACGCTGCTGCCATGCGGACATCGCCATATTGTCCGGCACGCCCGTGCAATTCGGCCATTCGTGCTCCCAGTAATGACCAGTAAAGTCAAGGCCATTCTGCTCGCAAAACTCGTAGAAAGGCTTACCCCAGCGCTCGATAAACATTTCCAGCATAACCTGAAAGTAATTATGCCGCACGCGCCTCCAGTCGCCAATCGGCCGGGTCAGGCTGGGAAGATGGTCTGTCAGCCGGTATCCCCACCGTTTCTCGAAAACCTGCGGAAAGTCATCGGTCCAAGGAAGACCGCCGGCAGGTCGCAGTTGTGGTTCATCAGTGAATGCCCCTGGAATACGTTTGCCAAATTGGTCGCCTACCTCCCTGCGGTACGCATCCATTGTTATGGCCAGAAACTTCTCAGTCACACCCGGGTAGAGCAGATCCACGTAACACTTGCCGCCGTGCCATGGCGAGTTTCCCGCGCGTCGCACCGACGCAACAAAGTAGCGCGAGTCCGCCAGCTTCTCACCTGAACGTATCTTTTCCGTCACGTTTTCGTAGCCGTCACTTTTGACTTGGTAAACCGCGACTATGTCGTTTGAGAATTGGGGCGGTTTCTTCTCCTCGCGAATGTGCAAACCCCGACCGCGAGACTCGGGCATTGCATCTGGCACCAGCCCGCCGGCGAAGCCCGATGGATAAGAGTTTTCATCGTATATCCATACATTCATGTCGAGCCGCTCGGCTTCTTTCAGGGCTACCTTCCAGAGCCTGAACCAGTCAGCCGAAAGATATGGTGTCATCAATCCCGGGCGGGGATGGACGAACACCTGTTTGACCTTTTGGCCGGCAAGGTCACGAAGCGTGGAAACGATTTGCTCCTCGGTGAGCATGTCATTCCAAACCCAGAGCGGGCCGGAACTGTACTCGCGAGGCGGATTGGCAAATAGCCTCTTAACACTTGCTGAATTGGCAGCTTCAACATCGCCGCTTACAGCTAAAACACTGAATAAAATCCAAACAAACATCCATAACCTGGTTGACCTGACGTGTTTAATAATGCCCATTGCACCTTGACCTCCAATTTCGAGTTTTGATTGTTTTGAACCTCTTGAGAGAGTAACTATTCACATGTAATTTTGCAAGAACAAATCACATCAAGTGAATGGTTTAGAGTTCATAACGACTGTGGTTTGGGACATTAAAAAATCGACATTTGATATAGACCGGATTTTGTGACCGTCCCAGTACGAAACAATTTGCGACAAGTGCCCAGAAATGCTAAAATGCCGCCGTTAGTATATTCGAAGTATTCAGCTTAAAAAGTAGGTTTTGCGGCTGGAAAGGAGCGAAAGGTATGAGAACAAGCTGTTTATTACTGGCCACGTTCTTGGCAGCAATCGCCAGTTGTCAAAAAGCAAAGCCGGCTTCGGCGCAACAGGATACTCCGATAACCATCGTGTATTCGTCACAGGCTTCCGGAGTTGAACGTTTGGCCGCAAAAGAGATTCGTCGTTATCTGTATCTGCGAACAGGTGAGCTGATACCGCTGCTTCAGCGTGACGACAAACCGTCTTCTGCAAATGGATTGATAATAATTGGACAAAAGGACCGTCGGATTATTCAGAATCTGTTACAGAAAAATCCGACGCTTAAAACTTCTGTGTCGTCTCTGAAATCTCAGCAGTATAAGATAAAAACACTGAAAAGTATGAACAAGCCGATCGTGTTGATTTGTGGCGGCGATGAGTTCGGAACCCTTTATGGGGCGTATCGATTTATCGAGCATTTTGGCGTTCGTTTTTATCTCCATGGAGACGTCCTGCCTGATAAGAAGATTAGCTTGAAGATGCCCGATCTGGATGAGCAGGGCAAACCGCTATTTGAACTGCGCGGCATCCATCCTTTCCACGATTTTCCCGAAGGGCCGGACTGGTGGAGCGTTGATGATTATAAAGCTATCCTCGCCCAGTTACCAAAGCTGAGAATGAACTTCTTTGGCCTGCATTGTTATCCTGAGGGCGGAGTCGGCCCCGAGCCTGGCGTCTGGATCGGTAAACCTGGGGACGTTTATCCCGATGGACGGGTTAAGTTCAGTTCTCAGTCACGCCATTTTACTACGCACAACGGCACCTGGGGGTATAAATCCAAAGATACTGCCGATTACAGTTTTGGTGCGGACCTGTTGTTCGACCACAATGACTATGGCCCGGATTATATGAAGGGCATGGCCCCCTGGCCGAAAACCGCCCAGGATCGCAACGAATTATTCAATCGCTTCGGCAAGGTGCTGAACGAAGCTTTTGGCTTTGCAAGAGAGCTGGGAATCAAGACCTGCATCGGAACAGAGGTGCCCCTAACAATTCCCAAAATGGTTAAGGAGCACTTAAAAGGAGAAGGCATAAATCCCGACGACCCGGCGGTTGTCCAGCATATTTATGAAGGCATGTTCCAGCGGATAAAGAAAACGCATCCGCTTGATTACTATTGGTTTTGGACCCCGGAAGGTTGGACATGGGGAGGGGCGAAAAACGAACAGGTGGCTGCGACAGAAAAAGACATGCTGCTTGCAGTTAAGGCGGCGAAAAAGGTCGGTGCCCCGTTTACTCTTGCCACTTGCGGCTGGGTATTAGGACCGCCTAAAAACCGTGCGCAGTTTGATAACGTTTTGCCGAAGGAGATGCCTTTTAGTTGTATCAACCGCCAGGTAGGATTTGAGCCTGTTGAGCCGAGTTTTGCACGTCTTAAGGGTCGGCCGAAATGGGCCATCCCCTGGATGGAGGACGACCCGGCTATGATTATCCCACAACTCTGGGCGGGGCGGATGCGGCGTGATGCAGCCGACGCACTGGCCTATGGCTGTACGGGCCTGATGGGTATCCACTGGCGGACACGCGTCCTCGGACCAAATGTTTCAGCGCTGGCACGCGCAGCCTGGGAGCAGGGTGGCTGGAACCCGGATTTCGGCAAAAAGTACGAACCGCCTAAGCCGAAACTCACTGAGGGCCGCGATGGCGGCAATGTCGCTGCCTTCCCCAACAGTTCTATGGCCGATACCGAGGATGACACGCTCTATCAAACAGTGTGCTGGGACGTTGGCGCCTACCGCTTCAAAGTACCGAACAGCGAATATAAGGTGAGGCTGCAGTTCTGTGAACCTCACTACAATGAAGCGGGCAAACGTGTCTTCGGCGTTGAGCTGCAGGGCAAACCGGTAATTGACAAACTGGACATCTTCGCTAAGCTCGGCAAGGACAGGGCCCTGGATTACACTTTTGAGAATGTGAAAGTAACTAACAGTTTATTGGATATTAGCTTTGTGAAGGTGGTGGAGTTTCCCTGCATCGCGGCCATTGTCGTAGCCGGTGATAGCTGTATAAGAAAAATAAATTGCGGCGGCCCCGCATACAAAGATTACGAGGCCGACATGCCGTCTTCGAAACCCGACGGCAGGCCGCGCGACCTGCCTACAGATGACTTCTACGCCGATTGGGCCCTGACACACTTCGGCCCGGAGGCTGCTAAACCAATCGCCAAATTATTCGCCGGCCTCGACGGAGGCGCATCCGCAGTAACCCAGGGACAGGGAAACACGAACCTGCCTCGGCCCTCTACCTGGGTAGGAGGACCCGGCGGTATCAATCCGGATCCCAGACCGTGGGAGCAGGTTAGCAAGGAATACGAGTTTATAGGTGAGCTGGCCAAACTTCGCCCGCAGGTCAAAGGCCCGGGCAATCTGGAACGGTTCGATTACTGGCTCAACACTTTTCGCTATTTGCGAGCAGTGGGGCAGGTCAACTGCACCTGGGCCCGGTTCAACGAGTCGATGAAAAAGGTCAAAGACGAGAAGCAGGCCGATGCCCAAAAGCAGCTCGCACTTCAAACGGCCCTTCCGATACGCAAAGAGCTGGTTGCTCAGGTCGCCGATGTGCACCGCTATCTGTTGGCAACCATTACTACCACAGGCGGAATGGGTAATGTGACCAACTGGCAACAGCATGTGATGCCCACCTTACTAACACAGCCCGGTGAGGAACTGGAAAAAATTCTGGGGCGGGAATTGCCTGCAGATGCCAGGCCTTCAAAACCATACGAGGGCCCACCACGAATAATCGTGCCCACAGTCCGCAGCAGCCTGGCGACCGGGGAAGACTTGAGACTGAAGGTGATTTTCCTGGCTCAAAAGCAGCCTGAAGATGCATTTTTGTACTGGCGGCCGATAGGCACGGACAACTACACGATGGTTGCCCTCACCCATATTGCCCGTGGTGTGTATTCGGTTACGATACCCGCCCGGGAAATCAAAAAATCCGATTTGGAGTATCATATAAAAGTTACTGTCGATGATGACCACAGCATGTACTACCCGGCAACGGCACCGCAGATAAACCAAACAGTTGTGGTTGTCCAATAAACAAGAAAGGAATTGTACAAATATTATGAATTCACGAGAAAGAGTATTAAAAGCATTGAATTATGAATCGATGGACCGTGTTCCTGTGGATTTGGGAGGGACGCTTTGTTCCGGGGTTCAAGTTAGTGTAATCGCGAATCTGCGACAGGCACTCGGTTTGGACAAACCCGGCGAGCCGGTAAAGGTTGTTGAGCCTTACCAGATGCTTGGTGAGGTCGACGCTGACCTGCGGGAGGCACTGGGTATTGATGTCGTGAATCTGCCCGGACCAAAGAATATGTTCGGCTTTGAAAACGCCGACTGGAAGCCCTGGAAAACTTTTGACGGCACAAATGTTCTGGTCCCGGACAAATTCAACACGGACCCAGAACCTGATGGAAGTATTCTGATGTACCCGCAGGGCGACAAGTCGGTTCCTGCTTCGGCCCGGATGCCAAAAGGTGGTTTTTATTTTGACTCGATTATTCGCCAGAAGCCAGTCGATGAGGCCAAATTAAATCCTGCGGATAATCTGGAGGACTTTACACTAATCAGCGAGGAGGATTTGAAATTCTACGAGCAGAAAGCAAACGAGCTTTATGAGGACACAGACCTCGCCATCGCTACTGGTTTTCACGGAACGGCCTTTGGCGATATAGCGCTTGTCCCCGCTCCCTGGATGAAGGACACGAAAGGCATTCGTGACATCGAAGAATGGTATATCAGCACTGTCTCGCGAAGAGATTATATCAAAGAGGTCTTTGCCGGTCAGACGGAGATTGCGATAAAGAATATGGAGCGGATTTACCAGGCCGTTGGCGACAAGGTACATGTCGTGTTTGTGGATGGCACCGACCTGGCGGCACAGAATACGCTCTTTTGCAGTCCGGATGGGTACCGGGACCTTTACCTTCCCTTCAGCAGGAAAGTTAACGACTGGATTCACGCCAACACAAAATGGAAGACGCTGAAGCATTGCTGCGGTGGCTGTGAGCCGCTAATTGAGGGTTTTATAGAAGCGGGATTCGATATACTTAATCCTGTTCAGACTTCTGCAAGCCGAATGGATCCGCAGTATTTGGTTGATACATATGGCGGCAGGATAGTGTTCTGGGGCGGCGGCGTGGATACTCAACAGACGCTTCCCTTCGGAACCGCTGATGAAGTGCGCCAGCAAGTCACCGAGCGGGTGAAAATATTTGGCCGGGAAAACGGCTTTGTCTTCAATACGATTCATAATATCCAGTGTAATACACCGGTTGAAAATGTGCTGGCGATGTTTGAGGCGCTGGGCAGAAATGTGTAAGGGAGAAAAGCTTGTGAAGACTCGAAAAAAATCATACCATTTAATTTTTGCATTTTTGTTGGTTGTTTTTATGTCTGTCTTCATCGGATGCCAGACCTTTCCTGGAAAGAGAATCCGTCAAAGACATGTTATTGATCTAAACGGCACATGGGAAGTTGCCGAAGGCTCGATGGACTCTATCCCGAAGACCTTTGAGCACAAGGTTCCTGTGCCCGGCTTAGTCGATATGGCCGAGCCCGCTTTTGCCGATGTCGGGAAAAAAAGCGACAAAAGACAGGCGTTTTGGTATCGACGCACATTTACTGTCAAAGGCGCTATCCCTGATGTGGCTTTGCTAAAAATCCACAAGGCAAAATATGGCACTCGAGTATTTCTGAACGGCCAGCTCATCGGTGACCATCTGCCCTGCTTTACACCTGTCTTGCTTGATGTCCGCGACCACCTTAAGGGCTCCGGGGCGACAAATGAAATTATTGTGCGGGTGGGTGCATTTCGTGATTCTGTTCCGGAAAGCATCCCGTCGGGCTGGGACTTTGAGAAATATCTATATATTCCCGGCATTTACGATTCCGTGGAACTTATCCTCACCGGCAAACCTTACATTGTGAACGTGCAGATCGTCCCGGATATTTCCATCCCTAATGTACGGATTGTAACTGAGCTGTATTGGCCCAACAGGGATGGACATGCCGACATATCTTATGAAGTTTCGGAGGCAGGGACCGGCAAATTTGTCGCCGCGGTCCAGCAGCAAGGCCTGCCCTTCATACCTGATCAAATAACAAAGCTGGATGTTACTATTCCGATAGAGGACTGTAAGTTATGGACTCCTGAAAATCCTTTTCTTTATGAACTGAAGCTTAATACGGGAGATGACTTTCACCGAGTCCGTTTTGGTATGCGGTCATTTAGATTTGATAAGGAAACCGGCCGAGCGATTTTGAATGGAAAACCGTACATCATGCGAGGTACTAACGTTTGCGTTTATCGCTTCTTCGAGGATGCGCTTCGGGGCGACAGGCCCTGGCGCAAAGAATGGGTCCGCCGGTTACATCGAAAATTCAAGAGCATGAACTGGAATTCAATTCGCTACTGTATCGGCTTCCCGCCGGAGATATGGTATGAGATTGCCGACGAAGAAGGATTTCTTATCCAGGATGAATTTCCCATCTGGTTTCTCGGCAACGAAAATTGGCCCAAGGCACTCAAAAGCGACGCGATCGCTGCAGAATATACCGAATGGATGCGGGAAAGATGGAACCATCCCTGCGTCGTGATCTGGGACGCCCAGAACGAAAGCGTGACAGATCAGACCGGCAAAGCCGTCCAGACAGTACGTCACCTGGACCTCTCCGGTCGTCCGTGGGAGAACGGCTGGTCCGACCCGCAAAGCCCCCATGACTTTGTGGAGTCTCATCCGTACTTGTTCATCAAGGCCTGGTCGGGCAAGGAGTCTTTTCACTTACAAGATGTAGCAAATGTCTCACCCGTGCCTCATTTGCGGGCCGAACAAAAAAAGCTTGATGTCCCCATCGTTATCAACGAATATGCATGGCTATGGCTTAATCGTGATGGTACGACAACTTGCCTGACGGACAAGGTGTATAACAGCTTGCTTGGCCCGGATTCGACCGTTGCTCAACGGCGTTCGCTTTACGCACGTTATCTGGCCGCTTTGACCGAGTTTTGGCGATGCCACCGTAAATGTGCCGGTGTTCTGCACTTTTGCGGGCTGGGTTATTCCCGGGCTGGTGATAAACCCAGACCGGAAGGCGGCGCTACCAGTGACCATTTTCTGAATATCGAGACATTAGAATATGAGCCTGAATTTGAGAAATACGTTAAAGACGCCTTTTCTCCGGTCGGTCTTTGTATTAATAAGTGGGACGAACAATTTCAACCGGGAGTCGAAATCCAGGTTCCTGTTATTGTGATTAACGACCTCTATAAAGGCTGGAAGGGTAACGTGCATCTTCGCATTTTACATGGTGATGAGACGATTTCCGAGCAGAAAAAGGCCTGTGTTGTTAGCAGACTTGGGCAGGAGATTTTATCCTTTAAAGTAACAGTTCCTAATGAGCAGGGACAGTATCAGCTCGCAGCCGAACTTATTACTGAAGGAACACCGGTCCGCAGCCTGAGAGACTTCAATGTTTCTTCATCAAAGTAGTATAAAATCTTTCTCTCGGCTATTATCACGGATGGTTTGTTATCATCAATAAGGAATGCAAAATGGGTAATGGCGGTAAAGTAAAGCTTGCGGGAGATCCCGGCAGCTCAGTTTACATTTTTATGGTGTGTATCGTAGCTGCTCTGGGAGGGCTCCTGTTCGGTTACGACACCGGTGTAATTAACGGGGCAATTGGTCCTCTGAAAACATACTTCGCCCTTGACGCAAAGGCTGAAGGATGGGCGATGGGTTGCGCATTACTCGGATGCGCGATCGGGGCGGCCAGCGCAGGTGTGTTCAGCGACTGGTTGGGACGCAAAAAGGTGCTGATTTTTTCCGCGATTCTGTTCTTTATCTCGGCAATGGGAACGGCATTTCCGAAAACTATCACCGCCTTTATTGTTTTTCGAATAATCGGAGGCCTGGGAGTTGGGGCCGCATCTATATCGTCGCCGATGTATATAGCTGAGATAAGCCCTGCCAGGATTCGCGGCCGGATGGTTTCAGTCAACCAGTTTGCGATCGTGACCGGTTTTCTGGTTGTATATTTTGTAAATTATTTCATCGCGCTTCAGGGTGACCATGTATGGAATGAGCAGGTAGGATGGCGCTGGATGTTCGGCTCCGAGGCGATCCCGGCCGTACTGTTGTTGGTACTGCTTTTCTTCGTGCCGGAAAGTCCCCGTTGGCTGAGCAAACAAGGCCGCGGCGAGGAAGCCCTCATGATTCTGAGCCGAGTTGACGGCGCCGAATATGCAAAAACAGAACTGCTGGAAATCGAGGATGCAATCGCCCACGAAAGTGGGTCGTTAAAGAAATTACTTCAGCCGGGCATGAAAATTGTGCTGGTAATGGGCATTGTGCTGGCCGTTCTACAGCAGGTAACCGGGATCAATGTTTTCCTCTATTTTGGCACTGAGATCTTCAAGAAGATGGGTTCCGGAACCAACGCCGCTTTGCTTCAGACCGTCATTGTCGGTGCCGTGAATATGACGTTTACCATTATTGCCATCTGGACGGTGGATAAGCTGGGCCGAAAGCCGCTCATGTTGATAGGCTCTGCCGGCATGGGGATATCGCTGCTGGCGATGGGTCTGGCGGCGTACTTCCAGAGGACGGAATTGTGGATGTTATTATTTATCCTTAGTTATATCGCATGCTTTGCTCTGTCCGTGGGCCCGGTAACGTGGGTGATTTTGTCGGAGATTTTTCCCACCCGCATCCGCGGCCGGGCGATGGCCATCGCGACGGTATGTCTATGGGTAGCAAACTACATAGTCTCCCAGACATTTCCCATGATGGATGAAAACCAATGGCTGCTTGCCAGGTTTCATCATGCTTTTCCGTTTTGGATTTACGGGGCTTTCAGTGTTGTTTTGCTGGGCTTTGTCTGGCGATTTGTGCCGGAAACCAAGGGAAAAACACTTGAAGAAATAGAAAAACACTGGATGCGATAAAAGAGAATCACGTAAGCTTTATCATTTAGAAAAGGAGCAGTCAAGATGAAAAGTACGAAGTTAACAAAGTACCTTGTATTGTCATTGTTGTTTTGTATGTGCCTTACTGCCTCTGCTGCCGGGCAAACAAAACTGCTCTGGCAGATTGGCAAGGCAGACAACAACACCGCTGAATTAGCACTTGGACCGGACAGGAGCAACCAGTACTCTGTAACGTTTCCTCAGGGGGCGTTGTTCATCGCGGGTCAATCCGACCCGAAGCAGGACTGGCCCTACATTCAGCCGGGTCCTGCCGACACCTGGGCCGGCAGCAAAAGTCATACATTTACAATTCTGTTCGGCATTGGGACCGTATCAACTACAGGCCAGTGTGAGCTGCTTATTGACTTTGTGGACACGCACAGTTCCAAGCCGCCCAAGATGCAGATCAAAATTAACGACACCAGTTTTGTGCGCGAGCTGCCCAAAGGGGCAGGGGACCCGTCGGCCTTCGGTGAGGTCGAAAAGGGTCGTGAGCACCGGCTCACAATCGACTTCCCGGCTCAGGTGCTTGAAGCCGGCACGAATACAGTCACAATCACCTCTCTGACAGGCAGTTGGATACTCTACGATTATCTAACGCTCAGGACCCCCGTAGGCGTCGAGACCGGACCGCTCAAATCCACAAACAAGCTCCTGGGTGTCGACACGCAGCCATTTCTGGTCGAACACAGCGGAGAGCTGTACCAGCCCGTTATGGCCTCTGTATTGCACCTCGGTGAGCCGGTTGAGGCCACAGTCACTGTAAAGGGATCCAAACCGGTCAAACAGTTGCTCAAATCCGGCTACAAAGTAATCGAGGGATTTGCCCCGCAAGTAACCAAGCCCACTCCGGTCGAGGTTGATGTTAAGATTGCCGGCCAATCCATCGGCAAGCGAACCGTAACCATCAAGCCGGTTCGTAAGTGGGAAATATACCTGCTGCACCACTCGCATGTGGACATAGGTTACACGCACGTGCAAACGGAAGTAGTACGCATGCACTGGCGGTATTTCGAGCAGGTCATTGAATTGGCAAAAAAGACAGCAGATTATCCGCCTGGCTCGCGGTTCAAGTGGAACGTCGAAGTATTATGGGCGGTGGAAAGCTACCTGAAACAGGCCTCGAAGGAAAAACGGGAGCAGTTCATCGAGGCCGTTAGGAAAGGCTGGATTGCTCTGGATGCCCTGTACGGTAACGAATTGACTGCTCTCTGTCGGCCGGAAGAGCTTGTTCGGCTTGTCGATTACGCTCAGAAGCTGAGGCAGCGTTACGGTTTTACAATTAATTCAGCTATGATAACCGATGTACCCGGGTACACCTGGGGTATTGTGCCTGTGCTGGCCCAAAGCGGAGTGAAGTATTTTTCAGTTGGACCAAACCGGGGCCACCGCATCGGCTACACGCTGTCAAGTTGGGGTGACAAACCGTTCTACTGGGAGTCGCCTTCGGGAAAACGCAAAGTCTTGTGCTGGGTCGCCGGCGAAGGCTACTCTCTTTTCCACGCCGGGCGTCTGGATGGGGGCAGGCTTTTCGAGTACCTCAAACGCCTGGAGAAATCGGAGTATCCTTACGATATGCTTCAGGTCCGCTATTCAATTGGTGGCGACAATGGCCCGCCGGATCCGGGACTCAGCGAGTTCGTGAAAAAATGGAACGAAAAGTATGCTTATCCGAAGCTGATCGTGGCTACCGCGAGTGAGATGTGTCGTGAGTTCGAGCGCCGTTATGGCGACCGGATACCCAGGGCCCGTGGTGATTTCACGCCTTACTGGGAAGACGGCGCGGGCTCATCTGCACGTGAGACGTCGATGAACCGTGATGCAGCCGAGCGTTTGGTGCAGGCTGAGACACTATGGGCGATGCTTAATCCCGCCAAGTATCCTGCCGAGGATTTCTACGCTGCCTGGCGTGAGGTGATACTCTATGACGAACACACTTGGGGCGCACACTGCAGCATCAGCCAGCCCGACAGCGATTTCACCAAGGCCCAGTGGAAGATAAAGCAGGCCTTTGCCCTTGAAGCAGATGTTCAGTCGCGCAATCTCCTGAACAGTGCGCTGGCTGGGCACCGAAGCAAGTCAAAGAAAGTATCGGCCAT
>JBARPZ010000593.1:0-8465 GCA_049643445.1 Sedimentisphaerales bacterium | reverse complement strand
CCCCTGGCCCCCTGATGCTTATTTTAACTTTGTAGGGAATGGTATTGGCGGCAGAGACTGGTATAGAGGGGCCGTTGTTGCGGTGGAATCAGGAGCGAACAAATCACTGGCGTGGGAGCTGGATTTCGACGGTTATGCCGAAAGTGTTTTTGAAGAGGACCCTTACAATTTTATTGAGGTGTAATTATGGCAAGAAAATATTGGCGTGGTGGCGGATTTACCCTGAGAGCTTCCGGAGGGACGGTTGCGGACGATGGAGATTGGGACTATGACAACGGTGGCGGGGCCAAGAGCAACTGGATTAATGACGCCGGAGCGGCGGCAGCCAAGCCCGTTGATGGTACGGACGAAGCAATCTTTTCTGAATTTGCATCAACTGTTCCTCTTAATTACAGCGAAGCGACTGAGCCTCATGTACCCGGAAAGCATTTTTCCTGTTGCAAGGGAATGGGCCAGGGGTCCGGCGGCAATGATATAGATTTGACGGGGCTGACATTTACGCCCGGTTATGACCCCGGAGCGGGCAAAGGTCTCTATGGATGGATATCAAAAACCCTCGACGCAACAGAGACCGACTCGGCGGATGCGGGGGCCAGCACTCTCATTTATTGCGCCAATCATGGTTTTGCCATCGGCGATTATGTGACAGACGCCGGAACGATTTATCTAAACGGCGAGTTTAGAATAAAGGCGGTGGATCCCAATGTCTCGTTTACCATACCCTTAACATATATCGCCGAAACGCCACCGGCATCAGCTACAGCCGTGGCAAGAAGACCTTTAAGGATTGGAATCACAGCCGGTTACGAGATTATTTTCGAAAGTAATTGTACGGCATATATCGAGGCGAGCCACGATTCCCTGAACGTTGAAAAATGTGTGTTTGACAGCGTTTCCGGGCTGCTGCACCTTAGCAGCGACGTGGTAGGCGTTCATAACTGGAATGAAACCCGGTCTGTAAATACCGGCACGTTGAAAATAGCGGCGGATACTGAATTTACAAAATTGATAATGGCTGCGGACGCGATTGGCGGTACGGCGTTGGTTGGTACCGGATGTCTTGGCCCTGCTGCCGTGTCCTGTGACCTGGAGATAGATGCCGGTTCGTGTTCGTGGGACAGTAAATTAGGTGATGCCGCAATAAACGGCGGTAAAGTTGTTTATTGTCAAAATGTTGGTTTAGATACGGCGGTCAATATAGACCTGATTAAAATGTTTGGCGATGGAGAAATTGAGTGGTGGGGTAAGAGCGTCCTGGCCGACTTTGACGTGCGGGGCGGGAAGCTGATCGCCAAGGGCAGCGGCATCAAGAGTATCGATAGTGGAGGGGCTAAAGATTTTCCGCTGCGCGGCGGGACAATAGACTTGAGCCAGGCCGGCGGCCCGATTAGTCTTGGCGGGTCCAACAACATTGATTATCAAGGTGGAGTATTGTTGCCACCGAAAAGGAGTTTGGTTAGTTTCTAAAAAGGCGGAGAACTGAAGCCGGCAAAAAGGACCAATGTAAGCTGGTAACATCGATGCAATGGTTGATGCTATGGTCGATGCTATGGTCGATGTTACAATCGATTTGGTTTCTCATTTAATTCAGTTTGCGGTGGTTCCATCTTTTCAACAACTTCATCTATTTTTAATACTTCAGATTCTATTGCTTCTTTTTTCGACATTTCTCTTACTCGCCTTCTTTTCTGTGGAAATGATGGTTCAATTTTAGATAATTCAATTGCTGCGTTTTCGTTCAAAAGTTTTTGTACTTCTCTTACGGCCTTTTTAAGGTTAGGAAGCAGCGTTTTCTTTTTGGCTTCTTCTCTGATAGTAGAATCTAATCCCATCCAAACCAAAAAAGCACCTGCAGCGGAAGGACTGTAATCTTTCCCGGGAGCATGGAAATTTTTCCATTCATCCAGCAATTTTTCAGGGAAATAATAGCCTCTTTTGATAAATTTTTCTTCCATATAATCCCCTAATACATAGGAACTTATAAGATTTCAACGGTTCTGTATAGTAATTATTAATAATTTTCAGTAACTTTTCTCTTGCTTTTGCCGATACTAACTGTACACTTACTGTTGTTTGTAGTGGGTATAGAGATTTATTGCAAAGGGGTAAAATGGTGAACGAAACTCCCCAACAAAGTAGAACGCGGGTGAAAATCCCAAAAGGGGCAAAAAGAGCGGTTTTTCACACCGTATGCGATCCCTCGCTCAAAAGAGCTTTAAACGTCCGTCGAGAAAAATCAGGTTTTTGCTCAGAGACGGATGCAATTAAAACCCTCGCCCGTGATTTCGTGGCGGGCAGGATTAATTATAAAGGCGGCGTGCTGGTAAGTCAACAAGAAAATTCACAACCTGATTCAGCAGAGGGGCAAGGAGGCCCGCCAGCCGCCCCAGAATCATCGAAAGCAAATCCGGCAATGGTCGGATAAGGGTATAGCTCATTGAAAAGTAAATAAAGAAGAAATGTGGCGCAGTGTTGACGTGCGGTTGCCAATAACGTATATTGTCCGGGCTTGCGGTTATGCCCCGGGCAGAAAGGAGTTAACATGAGGCATACCAAGCGTTTAACACTATACCAGCTCAACAAGGAGTGGGTCAACCGGAAGGGATACCGTAAATCGTGGAATTACTGTAATCAGATGGGAATAGCATTTGACCACATGGTAAAGGCAATTGGTGACAAACCGGCCAGGAACGTCAAACTGAACGATTTAGAGGATTATCAGAAGTATCTATACGAGAGATTAAGTCCGAGTTCAGTACGTTCTTATATCAAAGCGGTGCGCTCAGTATTTAACTGGGCTTGTTCCCGGAGTCTTATTCCCTCGTCCCCGTTTGATGAGAAATTCGAAATTGTCAAATCGAGAAAACGGGATATTCATATCTATACCCGCAAAGAGTTAGAGGCCATGTTTGCCGTGACGACCAATACGAGGGTTCAGGCAATTATAATGGCCGCATACGAAACGGGTATGAGGATCGGCGAGATTCAGAATGTGACTTTTGATGATATTGAGGACGGCGTTATCCATGTAAGGTCGAAAAAGAAAACGAAGTTTACCTGGGCATGGGAACCGAAGAACGGAGAGGAGAGAGACGTGCCTATGACGCAGACCCTAAACGGTTATATTATCAGGTTGCAGTTAGAGTTGCCGGTAAACCAGCCGTATCCATTCCTGAGCGAAAAGACTTACAATAAACTTTTACGAAAAGGTGAATTGCCTGAACGCACACGAAAGAGTCCCGATTCTGCATGGCCCTGTATATTTCGCAGGATCAAGAAACGGGCGGGTATTAAAAAAGGCGTATTCCACGATTTTCGCGTAACACGCCTTTCTCTGTGGTCGCATGTGTTGTCACCACAGGACCACAAAGAGTTATCAGGACACAAAGATTTTGAAACCACAATGCGATACTATCTTGTGCCCAGTGATAACTATTTGGACGTGGCTCGTCAGGCCATATAATTCAACCCCCAGTCAAGCGCGCTACCAAACTGCGCCACGCCCCGCGTGGAGTAGTAAGGTAGCATAAATCAGGCATAGCCGCAAGCATTTCTTGGATTTCCGAGTTTTTTATAAGGCTCGGAATCTGCGCACGGAGGCCAACCATGAACCATTACAAGGCTCTAAAGGTCGATGGCGTCAAGCAAGATTATCATAGGTACTTGATGGAGCAGCATTTAGGACGAAAACTTGAACCAGACGAGATAGTCCACCACATAGATTGAGATAAGCAAAACAACGATCTTGATAATCTTGAAGTGGTACTGCGGAGTGAACATTCAAGGACGCACGGCCAGAAAATACGAAACACAGCACGAATAACACCGGAAGATGTTGGGGCGATCCGCGTGTTACTGAAATCAGGTTTGCCTCACAGAGAAATTGCGAAACAGTACGGAGTTGGTAAGGCCACAATAACAGACATTAACCGGGGCCATACTTGGTCCTGGTTGAAAACGATGTTTTGAATCTTTCTGCCCGGGAAGATTCGTTTTAAGTGCTGGCGGGTGCTTTTTTTCACGGCTACCTTCGAAACCGTCAGCATTTGCTTTTCATCACCCTCCTCCGAAAACCAGGCCCTGGTAACGGGGCTCTGGTTTTTTTGAAAATCACTGCGGGGTAGAGCAATCAGGCAGCTCGTCGGCCCCATAAGCCGAAGGTTGCAGGTTCGAATCCTGTCCCCGCTATTTTTGAAAGGATTGTAAATGAAAATATTAACATACCTCATCGGTTCAATAATCTGTCAGCTCTTTTTTGTTGTTTGCATTTTGGTGTGGGTACTGCTGATTGTGATGTGCCCCAAATATTGGATCGAATGGAGCGGATGCAATAATTTTTAAGGGAGTGCCCCTGCAGGCAGGGATGCCTTATGAAAATCAACAAATACGACAAATTACTACGGCGGCAATTTTTGGATACGGAAATGCCGCCGCTTCGCTTTACACGGTTCGGAATACCGGAAGCGACGGACCATCTTAAGCTGCTGCGGGGACTGGGTTTGCCTCGGCGTTCGGTTGAAGAATGTTGGTCCAGGTTTCTAAAAACTTTCAGATGGAATTAAACTTATGCCGGTTCGTGAAACGAGTAAAATCACAGTAGAAAAGCTCAAAGAAAAACCGAAAACGCAGAAGGTTTTCGAAGCTATCCTGGAACTCGGCCCCACTCATAACAACCGTATCCTCGAATTTCTCAATCAAAAGGAATCTTTCAAGCCGCGGGGTCAAAGACGCTACTGGCAAATCAACCAGGTATGCGGTCGGGTCCACGATTTAGTGAACAAAGATTGCGTTGTCCTTGATTTGGGACCTCATAAGGGCCGTTGGTACGGCCAGCCTAAGACTTATCGCCTGCGGATGGTTGCCGGTGATGACCGCAAACCCGTTGGCTGGCGCCCGGTACCCAAAGAAGACCTGCCCAAACCTACCATACCCCCGGCGGATATCAAAACAGGACTAAACGAAGTCCGGGCAAGGGCTGAAAAACCAATCTTACAAGAATCACTTTTTAAGTAAAACGAGATGGAACACTCATTTAACATAGAGATTGCTCAGAAATACGGTGTCAATGCTGCCATTGTACTCCGGCACCTACAGTTCTGGATCATCAAGAACAAAACACACGGCAAACATCTTCACGATGCCCGGACATGGACATATTATTCGGTCAGTGCCTTCACTGAAATTTTCCCATATCTATCCCGGAAACAGGTTCGCAGGGGATTGCAAATTTTAATTGATCAAAGGGTGATTCTCAAAGGGGATTACAATAAACACAAAAATACCAAGACTTCTTGGTATGCTTTTGTAGATGAAATCTCGTTTGCCCCTGAGGGCAAACCAAACAAAAACTCGTCTGCCCCTGAGGGCAAACCAGTTGCCCCTGAGGGCAGACCGGTTGCCCCTGAGGGCAAACAAGTTGCCCCTGAGGGCAAACCTCTTTCAGATAAAGATAAACAGATAAGTGAAACAAATAAAGAAACAGATAAATCAGGAATTTCTTCAAAAGCAGATTTATCTTCAAAAGAAGCCGAGCAACATGCTGCCTTTACATTGCTGATATGCCACGGTGTCGATAAACAGGTGGCCCAATCACTTATCCTTGACCAGAAACACTCCCTTACAAGCATCGTGGAAGTCGTCAAAAACGGTCTCGCAAAGGAAGAGGAGGCAAAACGTACGGGGGGGGAATTCAGGTTAGGAGCCGGCTATATTGTCCAAACACTGAACCAGGCCAGGAAAGAAGGCAAGGCGGTCGGTGCAACAAAACTGAGCAAAAAATTATCAGCTCGTATCTCACTAAATAAACGCAAACACACTCCATTGGATCCAAAGGAATTTGAAAAACGTAAACGCCAAAACATGAAGGCGTTAGGTGTATCAAAGTAACCATTTTTGAAGGGAAACAAAATGAAAACAGGGATTGTGACAATTGTGTTGTTGGCAGTGTTGCTGTCGGGTGGTTGTGCGACTACCGGGCAGATAGATTTGCTGACCGACAATACTAAAATGTTTATGGCAAAGGTCGATGATTACCAAGTGGTGGCCAACAAGGCGTTCGATTTGGCTGTGCGTGATAACTTTATAAGTGAAAACACCTATACCAAAGTTATCGGGTTATCCAACGATGTCAATAACTTCAAACCACAGCTCAGTGAGATTGTGAAAGCCGTGGATGAAGCACCCGACAATGTGGTAGACAAAGCTGAAGCAGGACTGAGTGCTGCCTTGCCTTTAATACCTACTCCTTATGGAGAGATAGCTTTGTTGGCATTAGGTATCTGGAAAGCTTTTGGTATTAAAAAGGAAAAAGAAACTACTAAGGCATTTGCTACGGAATCTGGTAAACGTAGGAGTGAAAAGGCAGGTACAGAAAAAACCATAAGAGAACTGGCAACGATGCCTGTGGAAGAAATCACGGCAGACGTTGTCAAGTCTAAACTATTTGCCAATATCGGAACCGAACGGGCTCGAAATGGTTTTACCTAAGTATCCATTCACAAGCGTAATTAAAAAATAAATCAGGGCGTTTTCCCTGCCTGCTGCAGTGGTCCGATGCAATGGCGGACCCGGCATGGATGCCAATCTGTGGCAGGCAGGGTTTTGAAAACAGAAAGGGGTAAAACGGTGAACGAACAAAAAACAAATCTAAAGAGTGTGCAGTTCGAGGAGCTGCAGGTCGTAGACATTATCCCATCAGGGGACAATCCGCGGACCATTAACGAGAGGTCCGAAGTATTTATTGAATTAACTGAAAGTATCAAGGCACAGGGCGTAATAGTCCCTGTCCATGTGAGGATTCATCCCAAACAGAAAAGCAAGTTCGAGCTGCTGGCGGGTGAGCGCAGGTGGCTCGCATCCGTAATATTGGTTGGGGGGACAGATTCAGTCAAGGCGGAGAAGGCAACGATACCGGCAATCAATCACGGCACAATAAATGACGAGCAGGCGTTCGAGATCACGTTTACAGAAAATTATGCCAGAGAGGACCTGACGCCCATCGAGCAGGGCAGGGCCGTGGTGACACTTCTGGAGAAATACAAAGGCGACGCCGAGGCCGTGGCGTCAAAGATGGGCAAGTCAATCAAGTGGGTCAGGCAGAGACAGGCGCTGGGGACAAAGCTAAGTCAAAAGTGGAAAAAAGCCCTGACCGAGGAGATCAGTTTTCAGGGATGGACGGCCAGCCACCTGCAGCGAGTCGCGGCATTGCCTGAGCCGACGCAATCGGAGCTGCTCGAAGAGTATGAGTACAATGAACAGCCAACGCTTAAACAGCTCGATGCAGAAATTGCTGAAATGCTACAGCTTCTGAGCAAGGCCCCGTTCGAGGCCTCCGCCGCCGGCTGCACAAAGTGCCCTAAGAGAACAAGCTGCCAGCCCGGGTTGTTTGACGACAACCTGGAACCGGAAGCGTTGAAGAAAAACGACCGCTGCCTCGATAAGTCATGTTGGCAACAAAAAACCCTCGCCTGGCTGAAAGAACAATTCGCTGCCCAAAAGAAAGAGCTGCCCGGGTTAGTTGCGATAACGACAGAGGCCACTAATTCGATCCAAGATCGGATGTTTAATCAAACATGGGGCAGGTTTTTTGAAAATTACCTTTTCAACCAGGCCGCCAAAAAAGACAAAGGAGCCATGCCCGGATTTATCATCCACGGCAAGGCCCTGGGGACAGTCCTTTGGATAAAACTAAAAGGGACCTCAGCGGAAAGCAGCGCCAAGAAAGCCACCGGCAAGCCGACATCGCTGAAAGAGCGCCGCCAGATGCTCCACAATAAACGCATGGCCAGATTTCTGGAAGTCATGATCAAGGAAATCAAACCCGATTACGAAAACGAGAAAAATGACGGCAAAAAGGTTTCGGACCTGGTCGCACCAGATAAAACAACAATGGTAATGGCACTGGCTCGTATTTTCGGAGTCGTTGAATGCTATGAGCATGCAACATTATCGTATCGAGGCGATAAGGAAATCCTGAATGCCTGGGAAACCCTTGAAAAGCTGTTGGCGGCCGATCTTAAAACTATTCGCGAGACACTTTGGAATAATATTCGCCCGAAACTCGAACAAAGCCTTGTTTATGCCGGCCCGATTACACAAACACCGCCACACCGGGTTACTGCTGCTGAGAAACTTGCCGCCATTTTCGGTATCGATTACAAGGCCATGCAGCAGAAGATCACAACCGAAATGCCGGAACCCAAATCCTGGACGAAGCTCGACGCGGACGGCACTCCGAAGAAAGCCAAAAAAGCAAAGGAAAAACCCGCCAAGGAAAAGAAGACTGCCAAAAGCAAGCAGAAAAAAGGAGGCAAGAAAAATGCGAAGCCCTGATGAAGCCTGGAATACGGATGGTATCACCTGCTGGATTCAAGCTGGCGGCGAACTGCTCGAACTTCAATCAAAGAAGCCAGGCTTTATGTTACCGCGGTCATTTCGTCTGGGATTCAAAGCCGGGGTTTCTGCAG
>JBARPZ010000592.1:0-6565 GCA_049643445.1 Sedimentisphaerales bacterium | reverse complement strand
TTTGCTGAAAACTGGATAAGATAGTCAGTTACAGGTTGCAAAATTTGTCAGTGCAACTTCATTAAGACCAGTATTAGCTTCGGACAACGGTGAGGTCTTGATAAAACCGCCGGTTTGCTTTCTGTCAGGGGATGGCCAAAAAAGTCCATTTTGGGCCACTTTTTCCCTTTTTGCGCATTTTTGCTATTTACTTTTCCCTTATCCCGAATCCCTGCAAGCATTAGGCAGGGATCCAGTGTTTCTAAGCTCTACTGCTCAACTTTTCTCCTGCTCAAATCCTCTAATCTTCCCCTCCGTCTCTTTCACCTTCGGGTCCGAAATCTCCTTCCTGTACACAACCGCCTCTTTAAGCCACTTCCGCCCCTTCGCCTTATCACCCCTGACCGAGTATATCTCCCCCAACAAATCCGCCGCATCCCCCTCCGCCCACAAATCTTCAATACGTTTTCTGCATCACGAATAGCATCTTCATGTTTTCCTAAATCCAGGCCCAGCCTGCCGATCTCAATCGGCGTCTCGATTTTAACCATATAGTCCCATATTAATGTGAAATGGTCGAAAGAGCAAAAGTCTGCTCAAGCTTGGCTGACAAAAATCCGAAAAATAAGTGTGGTTTTTCAAAATCGAGATTTTCAGGAGGTTCAATTTGGCCATACGACGCCTTTTACGACTACTTATCCTTGCGATTGTCAGTATTGTAATGGCAGTTATTATAGCATTTGCATACTGCGTTATTTTTGATGCAACGCACACCTTAAATGATGTATCAGAATCCTCCGACGGCAATAATGATCCGCAAGATTACGTCGAAGATTATAACTTGAAGCAAGCAGAGGTAACAAAAACCGAGGATAAACGTCAGAAACAGGAGATAGGAGTAGATATAGGAATTGTTACCGACATAACGTACATTGACGGCACTCCTTTGGCTGTTATAGATGGTGTAATCCTGATCAAAGGGCAGAACATATGTCGGGTAAAGGTCGTCAAAATAAATCCTGATTCTGTCGATTTTGAATACAATGGAATCCGCTGGAGCCAAAAAATAAACGAACCATCATCGACCCAATGTATCAGCACAATAGATTCACGAATACTTCCAAAGCATCCGTCAGTGGAAGATATTGTCAAATATGTATCACCTGCCGTAGTAACTATCTCTGTTTACGACGATATTGGCGATGAACTGGCATTTGGTTCAGGATTCTTCATTGGCAGTGGAAAGATATTGACTAATGCGCACGTCGTAGAAGGTGCATATTCTGCTGAGGTGTGTTCTTTACGCAAGACCTATGAAGACGTCACAATTGACAAACGTGACGATGACGTGGACCTGGCAGTGCTTTCGGTGCAAAGTGTCGGAGAGCCAATAATTTCCTTGGCCGACGATACCGACTTGGACGCCGGTCAACGGATTCTCGTTATAGGGAACCCGCTTGGCTATGAGCGAACTGTGTCTGATGGATTGATAAGCGCAATAGAAGATTCGGCGGGGTTCCAGAGAATTCAAATCACGGCCCCCATCTCCGAAGGTAGCAGCGGAGGGCCTATGCTTAATATGGACGGTTTAGTCATAGGAATTACCTATGCTGTTATAGACGAGGGACAAAATCTTAACTTTGCTATTGGTATCAAAACACTGAAATGGTTCTTGAAGACCCCAGACCATCCCGAACGGTTGAAAAAAGCTGGCAGTTACATACTTGGGAGAGTTGTCCGCTATTGGGTTAAGAATATAGTCATTGTTATCGTGGCTCTTGCTATAGGTGTAATCTCTCTTATTTATATTCTGAAACGATTATACCGACTTATAACAACATCTTTCCGTAGAAAAAAATACCGGTTGCAGCGGTTCCAAAGAAGGAAGAACCGTACCAACCGGTGTATGCCGCACCAGTTAATATCTTGAAGAACGAATCTGGATAATCTTAATGCTGTCGTTTAGTTGAAAGGAGTAGCAACCTATGGAACTAACCATGCAGGGAGAGCCTCTACAGAAGTGGAAAAAGCTATGCGTATTTGAAGATGGCTTTCAGTATCGACAGCAATACTACTCATTCGAGGACATCGACTCCTTAGAGTTTCAATGGATATCTGCTAATGTAAGGGTTAATTTTGTACCTGCTGGTACAGACTATGAAGCGCATCTCAAGATTAACCTCACCGGTGATAGACCAGCTATTAAGGCCAATCACAATGGTTCAATTACAAAATGGCCACAAGCTTCTGCTAAATGGAAATCTCAACAAATTTATTGTGTCTATGCTGAACTGGCTGAACGCAGCTACGAACACAGAATGCGCAAATATTTGACTTGTCTTAGCGACTATGGATATTTCATCTATGACGGAACAAAGTTTTACCCTAACGGTAAGGTTGTTTCCGGCGAGAAAGAAGCTGATATTAATACTCACAAACTAATGAAACTTGATAATAATACACTTTTTATACAGGTTCCTGGGAAGAACGGATTCCTTAATCTGCTACGAGAGATACTATGGGCTGACCCAAGCGTGTATGTAGAAATCAACAAGGACAAGGACTGCTTTTATACGTTAATGAAGAGAATATACGGAGTAGCTTTGGCTGACATGCAGACTATTTGTTAACGTGTCTTCTTTCGCCCGATAACATATTTGATGAAAGGAGAGAAAATGGAATTCAAAAAGCACGGTAAAGTCTTGATTCCTATCGGATGGGTATTAATTGCTCTTTCAGTATTAGCCTTAGTAGGAATGCTTCGTCAACCACGCCATAGAAATCCTTTCATTGAATCGTTTTTAAATCAACCAGACAGTATTTCAATATCTGGTTTTCTCGGTGTAATAATAGGCTCTAATATTCTAAACCTACTTGTCTTATTGTTTGGTGTTTATGCTGCGGTTAGAAAAAATCAACAGGGTAAGTTTCTTATAATTGCTTCGGTTGTATTATTTTGCATTTCTTCTGGAATTCTATTTTTGCCTTCATCTGGGTCAGCGATAAACAGTCAATCTAATTCGATAACTGTAACACACCCTCAATCTGAATTCGAAGTTACATTTCCCCATCCCATAAAGAAAAAGGTTGTCACTGTAGCAGGTCTTGAAACGGTCGCGTATGACACTGAAGGACTTGAACCTCCTTATTTAAGAGCCGAGCTTATAAACACAACTGATATAGCCACAATTAGAAATAATTTTCGAGCTGTACTCGAGAATTATGCAAAATTAGCAGGTCTGAGCCTTCCTGAGATTACAGAAACCCGTGATTCTCTTGGAACAGTTGGTACATATTCTGGGTTCAAGAAAGTGGGAGATGTCACAATAAGAATCTACGGAAAAATGGTACTTGGCAAATCTTCTGCACTAAACTGTCTAATTTCGGAAAATCTTGAAGTATTTCCATCGGAAGACACTGCGAAATTTCTTGTTAGTATAAAACGGAAATAAGTTTGAATGAGTCTAACAACAATCGTTAAAATGGTAGGATGAAATGAGCGGGTAACAAATTTAATAAAAGGAGATAAAATGAAAACGAAAAAGTATTGGTTTTTGGCAGTAGTTATAGGAGTTTTTGCACTTCAGCTGTGGGCAGGTTTTGATATCAAAAAATTAACATTGAAGCAACAGTCTTTGGTTGGAATAGATGCAATGTATGTGTCGGTAGATGAGTTACCAAAAAATGCAAAAGAAGCAGGTTTAACAAAAAGACAAATACAAACCGATATCGAATTAAAACTACGTCGTGAAGGAATTAAAGTTGTAACATCACAAGAAGAGTGGCTTAAACTTTCTGGAAGCCCTTATCTATTTGTAACAATCCAGAGCTTAAAGCTTGAGGAGTTGCCAGTATTTGCTTACAGCATAACCGTTGAGCTTAAACAAGGTGTATTCTTAATGAGGAACAGAAATATATCGAATCTTGCGACTACTTGGAATGAACATCGTGTAGGATGTGCTGGAGAAAAAGTTTTTGTGAGTTCTACGCGACGATATGTCAGCGATTTTGTTGATATATTTCTCAACGACTACCTTGCAGCCAATCCGAAGGAGCCAGACGTGTGGGAACGGGCTGCTAAAGAATTGCGCGAAAAAGCCGCTAAGGAAAAAGACGAGTAAGTAAATCGGGACACCAAGGAGAAGTAAAAGGAGACAAATGCAGAATCTGTGACAAGAAGATATGTGAGTCAGAGATGGCTTAATTGAATGAACCGACCACACAAGCAGACAATTTAGGAGAAGCTGATATGAAATTGTTGATCATTGAGGACAATAAAGGAATAAAGCATTATTGGAAATTTGAATCTGATGAAGAAATTATTGATTCTGTTGCTTCTCAATACCATGACTACAAGATGTTCTCTAATATTTATAAAAGTCGAGATGAATTAACAGACGATATTAACCAATGGTTAATAGCTAAATCACGTTCAATGCTATGGGGGAAGAGTTTCATTTTTGAAACAGACAAAGAAGGCTTCTACATAGCTGCATATAATTCAAATCAAGGCGTTGAAGTTATCAAAGTCTTTTTTGTTTGTGATGAAAGCCAATTTACTGAGAACAAAATTTCCCAGTTAAACTTTGAAAATTGAATCGGAGAAATTAGGAATTGTTTGGCTTCATTAAAACTACCATTTCTTGGGATAGTCACAGTGATAGTTTTGTCAGGGCGGACAGTTGTCAGCTTGGTATTTTGCCCTTTGTGATCGGGCAAAAGCAACCGGGTCTAAATTTGAAATAGTGAGGGTAGTTGTAGCCATAGAGCTATTCTCTTTTTGAGCAATTCATCATTAATAGCATTGGCGAGGTGCGAGGGGCAGTCACCTATTTTCTGCTTAATAATTATGAGATTGAGGCCCGGTGATATAGACAATAATCATCTCACAAGATAAAACATAAAAAGCAATTTTTTTATAAAAAAGTTAGATTTACATTGAACAAATCAAACAAGTTTGGTATAATTACAATCGCCAGTAGGCGAAGATGACATTTCAGTTTGCATGTCGTAAGCCACAGCGTGGCAAGGACATAGAGCCAGCAGGCCCGAATCAAATTTATTCCTTATTAAATGGTGAATAACTACGAACCACGAACTACTAATCATGAACAACGAATTAAGAACTACCAACTATCGACTAAATACGAGCGACGAGCGACAAGCACCGTGCGACGAATTTGCCCTCTGCGATGAAAAGATAAAAAAATCTTCACCTCAAAGCCCTCTTGAAAAGACACGATTCTTAAAGCAGTCCATAAGTATATATGCATATACTTATATCCCTGTGCAAAAGCCCCGCTGTCTAATCCCCATCCAGATCAAATAGCTTGCTGGTAGCCTTGTGAATGCGAGCTATGTTTTGTACATCGAGATGATAATAAACATGGAAGCCTCTCTTCTGAAATTTTACAATGCGTGCGTCTTTCAGAACTCGAAGATGCTGAGAAGTTGCCGACTGTGATATACCCAGTTGCGATGTCAACTCAGTAACACACAGCGCTCGCCGCTTAAGAACCTGCACAATGCGTATCCTTGCCTCAACCGAAAACAATTTAAATGCCCATGCCAGCTTTTCCGCATCAACCATAACTGCTCACCTCCATATTTAACACAACCTGATTTCGCTGCCAAACGGCAGCACATAAGCATGTATACATATTCTTATATCTCTGTGCAAAAACCATAAACCTCTCTTACAAAAACACGATTCTTAAAGCAGTCCATAAGTATATATGCATATACTTATATAGTATTGTTGCAACTGTCAAACTGAAAACAAAAAACTTGTCCTGAGCAAATTTATACTGCCTGCCTTGCCCGCCCTGCCTGCACTGAGCGCAATCGAAGGGAGCTTGTCGAAGTAGTCGAATGGGTCTGCACCAAAAAAAGCACTTTTTTTCATTTTGTTCTTGTATTCTGTTTAGAAACCTGTTAATATACCTGTGTGTTAGTCAGTAGGCAAACGTAAACCGCCAGTAGGCGACGAGAAATAGACATTTCAGATTGCATGTCTATAAGCCACAGCGTGGCAAGGTCCGGGGGCCAGCAGGCCCAAGTCAAAAATAATCGTTAACTAATAACATACTAACCATGAACAACGAAATAAGAACTACCAACTACCAACTAAATACGAGCGACGAGAGACAAGCGACGATCGACGAATTTGCACTTTTTTGTTCATTTTATGCTAATTTTTGCGCACTTTGTGCATCTTTACGGCTAAAAAGAACCGTTTTTACCCGGCCAAAAACCTCTATAATCTCTGTTAATCCCGTTATCCTGTCTAATTTCTCTCCGTGCCTTCGTGTTCTTCGTGGTGAAATAATCCCTGAAATCAGTGTTAATCCGTGGTTAATAAACGACTTACGAAGTACGAAAGATTACGTACGAAAAAATAACCTTTTTATGCAAAACAAAGCCAATTTCCAAAAAGTCAAGTTGAACGTAAATGAAGTATTAACAAAGGATTATGTACAAATGGACACTTGGTCAATTAGGAAAACAAAGCCAATTCAAACCCAATACAAAGCCAATCAAACCCAATTAAAGCCAATATAATGCCAAAACAAAGCCAATTCAAAGC
>JBARPZ010000591.1:0-3724 GCA_049643445.1 Sedimentisphaerales bacterium | reverse complement strand
AAACCGCCAGCCTTATCACTGATAGACACAGCCTTGCCGATTGAATAGCTTCTGAGTATCCCATAGCTGTTTTTACCTGCAAATCCACCAACTTTATCAACCGCCGCCGCAGTCACATTAGAATAGCAGTCAATAATATACCCATCGTTTTTACCTGCAATACCACCGATACCGCTTTTACCGACGACCTGCCCCTCAGCAACACTCATAGCTATCAGGCTATTGTTACTGCCCACAAAGCCGCCGATTTCAGAACCCTTGCACATAACTTTAAAATCAAACGCAAGGCAGTTGCGTATGGAACCATTGTTATGTCCGCAAAAAGCACCAACGCTTTGTCCACGGGTTTCCGAAAGAAGACTCACTCCTTCGCAATAGCTGTTAGTTATAGTACCAGAATTGATACCAACAACACCGCCGCCGTAGTCAAACCTATTTTTCGCGACTATATTGCACTTGCTAAAGCTACTATCGATACTGCCAAATTGACTATGCGCCACAAGCCCGCCGACCCTGTCAAATCTACTGGAATCTTCATAAGCAGTAATAGTTACATCACACATCGAATTTTTGATTGAAGCGTTATCCAGAAAACCAACTAACCCACCTACAACATAGATGCCGCTTAGCTGACCTGTCACCGAACAGTTTTCTATAGTACCCTCAAGCGAAGCTGCAAAACAGGATACTATTTTGCTCCCTTTAACATTGGCGTCTACAAGATTCAGGTTTTTAATTACCGCATTCTCTTCAAGATGCCCGAAAAGGGCCAGGTAGTGCACAGAGCGGTTCTCTGCCGTAAAGTTTGATATAGTATGCCCTCCACCGTCGAATACCCCATCAAAAGCCTTGCCCCCCTGTGGGCCCCATTCCTTATCATCAAGATCAGGCCCGATGATCGCCCTTTTATAAACCGTTCCCGCCATATCAAGATCAGCCATAAGTATGAAATGTGACTCATAATCGGACTGCGTCCTGCCCATCTCGACCAGATGTTCGACACTGGCTATCTGGTAAGGATTATCCGCCGTTCCATCCCCACCGCCATACTTGGCCTGAGCCAGCAAGCAACAACAGCAGATAACGAATAATATAGTGATTTTCCCTAAAAGGTTTGAACTCCTGGTCCCAATCATTCCTACTGCCTCCTTCCCCCCATATCCCATTATTTAGCCTATTTTCGCAAAAAAACACGGCCCAAACTCTCACAAAACAGCAAAGAAAAGCCCTCAAAAGAAGCTCAAAAGCTACCTTACCATAACTTCGGAAACTTGTCAAACCAAAATAATGCAAAAATGGGGACAGGCCTTATAAATGATTAATGATGAGTGATTATTGATTAATTTTTTAGATTACCATCCCCAAGCCCTTCGGGCTTGAGGCTGCCACCCAAAGGAAATGATTAAGGATGAATGATAAATGATTAATTATTGAGATTATCATCCCAGTAAGGTTAATAACGCATCTAACCCAGATTTCTCGACTCCGCTGCGCTCCGCTCGAAATGACGGGGGGTGGGATTGCCGCTTTCGACTTTCTCTGCGTCGTCGGTGGTTAATAAAAATCCTAAAATTTGTGGCTGGATTCTGTATAATCAACCATTATGAGCATGGCTGAAGACATAAAGGCAAAGGCGTTTGAATCAGTTTTCGATCTGGTAGGCATAACAGATGCAGCGCCTATAGATAACGAGCAGTACACATTGCTTGCCGATTGGCTGGCCTTTGGCTACGCCGGCCGAATGAGTTATATGCACCAGAATCTTGACAAACGTATAAACCCTGCGAAACTGCTGGAAAATGCCGAGTCGGTCATAAGCGTCGGCCTAAATTACACACCGCCACCGGACCGAGGGAGGAAGGACGAGAAACGAGGGACGAGGGACGAGACCGGTCATCTTCCATCTTCAAGGCCGATGGGGAGAGTAGCAAACTACGCCCGGTATGAAGATTATCACGTGTTCATAAAGAAAGGGCTTAGCAAATTAGTTGACTTTATCAGTTCGGCAGCCGGTACGGACTACGAGTTTAAGATTTGTGTTGATTCGGTGCCGTTGGCCGAGAGGGCATTGGCTGCTCGGGCCGGCCTGGGATTTATTGGAAAAAATCATATGCTAATCAATCCCACACTTGGGCCGCAGATATTTTTAGGTGAAATCATAACGAGTCTGAAGCTGCAAACCGATGAGCCGATTGCAGATAGCTGCCGGAGTTGTAATAAGTGTATCGAGGCATGTCCGACGGGGGCTTTGAGAACTGACGGACAATTTGATGCCAATAAGTGCATCAGCTATTTGACGATTGAACACAAGGGGCAGAAACGTGGCGATTTGGCTGAAAAAACAGGTGTTCGTCTGTTCGGCTGTGATGAATGTGTCCTTGCCTGTCCATATCAGGAAAACGCACCTGTATGCAAAAATAAGCAGTTCAAATACTATAATGACAGGTACAGACTTGACCTATACCGGATTTTGAATTTGACAGAAGCAGACTTCGACGCCGAGTTTGCCGATTCACCGATTAAGCGCTTAGGCCTTGAAGCATTAAGAAGAAATGCGCAAATTTGCCTTGTGAATGCAACCAGTCGAGAGGTTTGAGAATCAGGGGGCGAAGAAAGAATCGGTTTCGTTGGCGGGACGTTCGGTGCCATTGTAGTTGAGAATGTTCTGCAGGGTATATATATCATCCCGCGTGATGTCAAAGAAACGATTTTTCAAGAATCTGATGCTGCCATCGCCCCGCAAAATGTTCTGGCCGCGGTAGTTGTGATTGCTACTATTAAGATTTAAGAGGTCTTCGTCCACTGGAATTTTCAGTGGCTGTGAAAAGTCCGAAGGCAATGCTTCAAAAAGTGGGCTTAAATCCACCATTAACACTTTTTGGGCGAGCTTCTCCATGGTAGGATCCTCGCAGCATATTCGTATGCTAAAGGTTATGTGCTGTCTGCTGGGGAAATCATTAAAATTTTTCAGTTGTGAGAGTTCATATCGCACTAAAAGTTTCTGCCTTCTGCCGGGGCAGGCAAAGTCGTTTGGGTCGACGTATTCACCTCTTACCAAACGCCACATGCAACGGGTATTTGAGTAGTTTTCCTTTCCGGGTCTGCCCACCATCCACCACGGTGCGCCCGCTGCGGTTGCAACAACAGGCAGTTTGCCATCGTTGTCAGCGACGTAATCGCCTAAGCCTCGATAGATGCCGCCCAATTGGGCCTGACAGCGATTCTGATGGTATCGTTGACGGGCGTAGTTTGAAGAAGCCTGAAAAGTCCCCCAGGCTATCATGAACACGGCTGCGGCCGTGGCAATTTTGCTCAAATTGCGCCAAAACGGTGCCTTGATGGCCACGCTTCTGGCCTGTTCGCCGGCAAGCAATTGCTGGAGCTGAAGCTGGCTCGATCGTGCAAGATTATTAAGTCGCAAAATGGTGCGCTCTGCCAGGTCATCCGGGCAAGGCTCAGGCTGGATTGTCTCAAGAGGGGCAAGTGCGGCTTTTAGCTTTGAGTGAATTTCGGCAGCCTCGTCGTTGGCCGATATCAGGGCTTGGGCTTCGGCAGTTTGTTGCTCTGATGTTAGGCCTATGCAGTAGTCAAATAATAGTTGTTTTTGCTGGTTTTTTAGCGGACTCATTTAGTTATTTTGCTCCCGGCCGATGCTTTTCCACTCTTTTGCAAAGCGGCCGACGGCTGTGTGCAATCTGCTTTTAACAGTCCCAATAGGTATACT
>JBARPZ010000590.1:0-8220 GCA_049643445.1 Sedimentisphaerales bacterium | reverse complement strand
TAATGAAAAGCTCGAAACTGTCTAAGGTGCCGGTGTCCCAGTCCCACGCATCGTAAATCTGCAGCCGCCAAATACCATAAGTGTCCTCGCCGTCAAATTCAGAAAGCTTGTAAGGCTCAACAGGTCTGAAAGAGCCGGTAAAGGGCGGCTCGGCCTGTTTAATCGACAGTTCTGCTTCATCGTCAAATACGGTTTGTGTGTAATTTGCGCCCTCAAAAAACTCACTAAAAGTGTACATATTCAAACACATTCTCGTCCCAGCAGGGCTTTGCAGGAAAATTTGCAAATCGAATACGTTGGTGTGTGTAATACCGATCCGAACATCAAGAGCAGAGACAATAAAATGGTCGGTGATTTCTATAACAGCATCGCCCATCCAACCTTTGCTGATGTCGGGATCAATGCTATCCAGTTTGGGAATCGGCAGGTCGAAGTCGCCACCGTAAGTATAAACTGTGCCGGCAAAAACAGGAGGAGAAATCCCCACCATAATGACAAGAAGTGCCACAATCCATTGCACTGCGCTGCGAGCGTCCATTCTCAACCAGCCGATTAACTTTATCTACAAGCAAGCTGTTGGTCTTACGAAGCAAACAGGTGCCGTTCAGTGATTTTCTCTTATTTGTCTCCTTTTATAACCTCATCAGACAAAATGGCAAATAAAAAAATCTTTTTTTGCTGGATTACCGGACTCCTTGGCGCGCTCGGGGATTCCCATTTTAAGACGTATTATTAGACGGGGCGCTTGAAATGATACTTATTTTACTTCAATGACCGAGTTAAATTCACCGAATGGATTCAACTCCGTTAGCTCGTTGTACGGATCCTGCTGCCACTGGCCGTCCACAACCAGCCGGTAGTGATATTTGCCGGCAGGCAAACTCAACTTCGTTTGCCACATGCCACCGGCATCCACTTTCTGCATCGGCGTCTCTTCCGGCTGCCAACTATTAAAGTCCCCCGCTACCTGGACACTCTTGGCTCGCGGATACAGTGTGACGAATACAACAGCATCGTTCATCTGATTGACGCCATAATAATCGGAAAGCTTGACCTCAATACCAACCGGCTCTGGTCTTTGAGTCATCGGAGCCTGCACAGCCTCGATGGCAGGCTTAGCTACCTGCAACAACTCATCCGCGGTAGCACTCATGGATTCGAGCTGGTCTGTCAGGGAGCTGACGATTTCCCGGCGTTGTTGCCTGGCCTCAGAGTCAATAACTTCTTGTGCGAGTAAGCGAAAATCCCTCTGGCCCCTGCTGGTAGAATCGTATTCACTGATGGGTTGGCCGAAACTGGCCGCTTCCTTGATCTTAGTATTGAAATTAACGATTGTTCCGAACATCTTGTCGGCGAAGTGCTTCCGCAATTCCGCCAAAATCTCCCTGGCCATCTTCGTTCTTATATCATACATACTGGCCAGGACCTTAACATCCACCTGCTGGCTACATCGTTCGCAGAGTATATTCAGGGTCTCGAGCTGTTTGCTGAGCCCATGCAGCGCAAAGTAACCGGTCTCGACAGGGACAATAACATCGGTAGCGGCCCTTAGAGCATTGAAGGTCAACAAGCTCACGGCCGGGGGACAATCAATGATTGCGTAGTCGTACTCACCCTTCATTTCGACCAGGACATTTTTCAAACAACCCTCACACTCAGCAATACCGGCCATTTGCTGCTCGAATGCAGACAGGTCTATACTGGCCGGTGCCAGCTCCAATCTATCGCTAATCTGCCACAGTATTTCTGTCAGCTTTATCGGTTCATTTCTGCTTTTGCTTATCAGCACATCGTAGATACTTTGTTCAATCTGCTCCTCGGGCACGGCAAGACCGACTGCGCAATGTGACTGCGGGTCCATATCAACCAGCAAGGTCTTCTGGCCTACTTCAGCAAGCGCGCTTGCCAGGTTTATTGATATCGTTGTCTTACCACAACCACCTTTCTGATTAACAACCGCTATAGTTCTCATATAATTCCTCTTTCGGCCATTGAAAATGGGCTGCCATTTTGCCCATATTGCAAAATGGAATTCCAATCCAATTACAACGTAAAAATGCCCCTTTCAGTACTAAAAACAGTTGACTACTTATCTATTGTATTCGGCAAAGAAATAGGGAAAACTTTATGTTTTTATGGGACGGGCCGATAAAAACTCTAAGGAATTAACAGTAAGAAAAAGACGCATTTTCCGCTGCACTGAACTAAAAAGACATAAAAAGTGGTGTTGAACATACGATTTTAACACTGTTTTGTACGCTTTTGCTGTCAAATCCGCTTTTTTATGCAAGGTTGGAAATATTCACCAACAGATTCCCTACATCCATCTGTACGGGCAGTCAAATTGACATTTTTACGCCAAAAAGAACCTTTTGTTGTTCACCATACAAAGGAATGCGTACTTTTCGGACCCATTCGACGCAAGGCTCAGCGTTTGATGAGCCAAGGTTAACCAGAGGTATATTAACACCATAGCCACCAAGTTAATCCACTTTTTCATAAGCATGAGGAATCCGTTTCTTACTTTTGACGTCCACTATTTGGCTTGGCGAACGCGTCGAAGTGGAATTATTCTGGGCGTTGGTGCTCAGTCCAGAGCCATACTTTTCTTTCAACATCCCTTTTTTCTGATAGCACTGTTCGGTAAAGACGGCTATTTCGGCATCCAAGTTCGGATTGGGCGAATCACCAAAGAAAGCATGGATAATCGGGAAGACCAAGTCTGACTTTCTTTTTCTCAGTTCTTTTGCCATTGCCTCTATTTTAGCCGTTGCGACTCCCTCCTGCATACAGGTGAAAGGTCCAATGTGAAATATCCCCGAAATGTAAGCATCGCCCCTGGGCTTAATTAAGTCGTTCATAAAGTAGTAGGAAATTCCGGTGCTTAATGGGGATTCTCCTTCAATATTTCCGTGGAACTCGTGGTTCTTTTCCAAAGTTTCAATTATATCCATGGGCTTAGGAAGGCAGTGTCTGCCATGAAGAACTTCATGAAACGGCTGAGCAATTTTGTCAGCTATGCGAGACATGTACGTTCCTTTGAGGAACGAATTGAAGAGTTTTCTGGTTTCGTTCCATGCTTCGGCCAAATCCCAGTTTTTGACAGCCAGCTTTATATCTCTTCTTGAGTTTCTTCGGTTCATCTGATTTACATACAGCAGCCAATCGGTGAAGGGGTCCCTAACCATTTCCAGCTGTTTTTCTTCCAATTTTCGGATTACAAAGTTGGTATAAGGGTCGTGCTGTCTCATGTATATCTCGCCAATATAAAGAACGAGAGGGAACCTGTCGTGATGCCGGAGTTTGGCCTGTGTAAATCGCGATACAGTCCCTTTGCCCCATTCTATCAAATCTGCGGTTTCGGCACCCTTTTCAATAACTTCTCCTAATACGAGTAGCCTTTCTTCTTTCAAGTCAGTAATTTGCTGTTTATCTTCAGCATAAGGCCGAAATCTGAGGGTTATGTCTTCCAACAGGTCTGATGCGTTAATCCCCTTGAAAAGAACCTGCTGAACCTTGAGCTTATTCGAGGTATCCCCCTTTTCCGGTACGGGCATATCGAAATAATCGTTTTCTGAGGAAGGGCCCGCGATGGGGATTTTCTGTAGACCTTCGCGGTCCATAAATATTCGCACTACTTCCACGTATTTGCCGAATCTGCAAGGACCGCTTGTCGTAGGCAGCATAACCAGGTAATTTTCTTCGACGTATTGCCTGCCTTTCTTTTCGATCTGCTCATTCAGGAAACCAAGAGCATCTCCTACGACGCCTTTCAAAGGGTGGCATACTTCGGTATGGATATGTTTTCTGGCTATTTCATAGCCTCTCTGCGTATTAGTAGGTAAGACTTTGCCGTCGATTCCAAAATGCTTGAGTGCTGAGACCGCGACGTGGGCAGCGTCTCCCATGTAAGGTATGAGCCAGATTCTTTGGTCATTGTTGTCCGTGGAATACTTGCCTGGGCGCAAGCTCTCGATTCTTAATTTTTCAGGTTTGGTTTGATTGACAACTCTTTCATGGGCTTCAGTTCTTGTTATGAAGGGCGCATTATTAGTCTGAGCATCGGTTAACAATGTAAGCAAGGGCTTGCTTGCGGCTTCCTGAATCTGTTCTTCCTGGTAAATTTTCAAACTATCCGGCCCACAGGCAAAATTCATCATCCTTATAGGGAACAGATTGGGATGGCCAGCAACAAACAAGTTCGCTTTAAGAATCTTGACGCTCTGAACCCAGAATTCGTTGTCCGCCACGCCATCAATAGGAATATGTTCAAATCTATGTTCCAAAAAGATCTGCGGAATATAGTGCAAGCCCCTGACTTGTGAAAACATAACGCCCGAGTTTGAGCTTGCTTCAGGATCGAGCAAAACATAGTCGCGCCCAATACCAACATAGGCCTTTTCGTTACCTTCTTCGATTCTTTTTAAAAATTTATCTCCTTCTTCATAAATTTCTTTTGTAAATTCCCTCTCCACTTTATCCGCATATCTTAAAGACTCCCTAATCTCTCTATCTGAAAATCTGAAGTTGAGTCTCTTAAATTCTACCCGAAGAGAATGAACAAGAAGATTTTCATCCCCAAAATGCAAAATAGGATTGATTTGTTTGTCTTCATTGAGAGAAAGAACATCATTTAAAATATAACCTTCCGACTCTGTATAAATACAATATTTTAAATTAGGAGGATTATCCATTCTGAGCTCAATGAAACTTGGATTAAACAAATAGTCTATCTTTGGGTTTTCATTCAACACCGCTACATGCCCCGTCACCAACTTTCTTGCTATACAGAAGTCTGTTCTTGAGTTGTCAATGCCAATTTTTGCTATCTCTCTATTGCTTCTCGGTGATACTACAGGAAGAAAACCGAGCTTTTTGAATAAAGCGGCACTCCAAATGCCTTTCTCTCCAAGCGTTGCAGTGCTCCTTTTGATTCCCACGGTTCTTATTGTTTTTTTATCTATTTCCGCAGAAAAATCTTCTTCTAATAAGTTCCCCTGCCTTTTGAAATGCTTCTCATATATTTTGTGATATTTATCCACATAATTTGTTTTTGGTTTTCCCGCCGACTCAGAATCTCCTTTAGGACAAAAGCCTCCTGTAATGATTCTATCCTCCTCAATGGAAAATATCTCGAGTTGACAGTCTCTTACGCCGCAGGATTTTTCTTTAAATAGCGCCCTACAAGAAATCTTTTCTTTTTCAAAGGACATGTCCACTAAATTCCAACCCCTAAAGGCAGACTCATTCTTCTTATTTTGTTCCTCCAATTTTTTTATGTTCTCAATGATATCTAAAGCCTGACCCCATGCTCCGAACATTTCTCTATGGGGAAACGCTTCTATTTGTTTGCCGGTTACTTGCGCAAGTGCAGCAAGAAAAGCTTTTCCTAATGGGGGGCCGCCCTGGGCAGAACATTTCTCTCCGACATGTTGCGAGCCACCTACAAATTTATGATAATAGCTCTCCACCGTTCCCCTTATTATTGCAGCAGCTATTTCCTCTTTACTGAAGCCCTCTGCGATCAACCTGTTTTCATCCATTTCCATGAAAACGCCGCAAGTTGCATCAATTACCGGAATCCGCTCAGCTTTTAAGGCATATTCCTGTAAAGAATTTTCTACATTCAAATCTATAATGTCAGCCATGTTTTCCAACGTCTGGCCGGAACCTGCCTGACAACTATAATTCATCTTTGCCTCTTTAACCACGCCGTTAGAAGAGCTAGTGAACTTCATGTCCTGGCCGCCTATTTCAAAAATAGTATCAATCTCAGAATCATAGTGTTTAACGCCCAAAGCATGACAGGTAATTTCATCGGTTATTCTATCTGTACGCTCTATCCCGTTTCTCGTTAGCTCTTCAGCCTTTTTTTTGCTAATTAAAATCTTTTGATACAGCTTTCTCGCAGAACCAGTAGCGCCGACTCCCCTCACAACCACCTTGTCTTCATGTCTGCTTAAGTATTTGATAACACGTTTTAATGAGCCTTCCGGATTGCCATGAGTTTTAATATAGATTTTGTCAAGAAGTCGCCCTTTTAAATCAACTAAAGCACCTTTTGTTGTTGTGCTTCCCCCGTCTATTCCCAATACGACTTCTGTTCCTTTTTCTATCTTTTCCGCGATATTTTCAGATTGGTCATTTACCTTTTCAAGATAGCCAGAAAGAGGTGGGGCAAATTGTCTTTTTCCTCGACTATGCTCCGCAACTTTTTTAAGCTCTCCAAGATTAAAAGCAAAACTGTTGTTTTCTTCTATTCCCTTTAGTGCTGCACCTATTGCTGCGATATTGTGATAATGCACCGGCCTGACTATAGCAATGCCAAGAGATGTTTCTAAGTTTCTTCTGATAAGGTCATTACTGAAAACGCATCCAGTTGCTATAGCGGTATTAGCCTTTTCGGAACGAAATTCTCTCGTTCCAAGGACGTCGATTTTGTAATTCCCTGCCACTGTTTTGAAAAGTCCCGCTAAATTATCCTCTCTTTTTGCGCCTTCGTTTTGTTTGTGGATTAAATCAGATTGAATGACAACTCCGCATCTTGCCAAGAACTCACTCGGTTCTCTTGAACTTTCTGCCTCTTTCTCGGCGATAGAAAAGATTTTTTCCAATCTTGATTGCAATTCTCGCCTGTTTTTGATTCTGGCCTCGTGCCTTTCGCTCTCATCCCTAATTGTTTGGGCATTTTTAAGTTCAGGGCTTGGAATTTCACCTTCAAACAACCTTCTGCACTGCTTTTCTATTAATATCCCAGAACCACCTCCGCATTTAGTTCCCGTTCTCCACTCCTGAATAATCTTTTTATGATTTATTTTTTTCATATTAAAAAAGTATGCGTCTTTTGCTCCTATATGGAATATAAATTGCACCTCCGGACTAACTAAGCCTGCTCCCTTTGGAATGGTTACGCTATCAAAGTCGTAAGTTAAACCCTCCATAACGTTTGGGAAAGACTTGGCATTACTGCCTGTAACCGAGGTGTTTTTTATTTTGCTCTCGCTGAACTTCTGCGTTATGTCCTCCCAAGCCTCTTTTGTTGCTCCAATGGGATCAGCAAAGTGCATTATTGGTTTTGGGGAGTATCTTATTCTTTTATCTTCCCCAAGGACCACATAGTGCACAGAACTGCTACCAACATCAAGGCCGACAAAAAGGTTCGTAGCTGATTCTTTCATTCCTTCTTTCTCCATATCTTCTCCTGACGTCCTTTCACCATCAAAAGCCGGTGTTTCTACCGCGGTGGTTCTTAGCACCGTCGACTCAACGGCTCACGCCAAGAGCTATCCACCAAAGAAGACCGACACAATGACTGTTGGGCAAGGAAGGGATTGGGCTGGAAGCCGCAGGCAATTGCCGCGGAGTTGCTTTTGGCAACCCACAATCAAAACACCAGTAATCATACAAGGCACTTCTGCCACACAATGGCTTGGGGTGGCACTCAATCACCTGATTTAGCACGGCCGATTTCGACGGTATCTTTCTATCGGTGCCCGCCTGCCAAATATCACCTTCTTGCAGATAACCACAATTGCAGACAACTTACCTAATAATAGAGAAAAAGCAAGGACAAAATCTCTACTACTCTGTTCGCTGGTTCGACTAATCTGTTAATAAACATGTTGATTCCTTTAACAATTAACAACGGTATTATAAAATAGTTCTCCCCGTTAATCCTACCCAACTAAGCCGCAAACAATCCAACCATTTTCCCACAATGAAATGTAAACGTTTACCCTCCTTAACTTCTTTCTGCACAGTCTTTTAGGACCTCTCCCACAAGAAATATAACAATTTAACCGTCCTTACTACTATTAATACTAATTTTTTTCTATTAGTAACTTTACCCTTACGGAACGGACGTGGCATTTCCTGGGACGAGCAAAGCCCGCCCGACTTCGTCGGGTACTTCCATCTACGCCCTCACGGACGTAGTATTACGAAGGAAGAATAAATCCTGCAGACGTCGAAAAAAAAGTAAATCAGAAGACTTACTGTGATTTCGTTATACAGTAGTTGTTGCCATTATGACTGCAAATCTCTTGGCCGAGAGCTATGGCATACGTACCGTTTAGGAGCGGTTTGGCCGCCCGGATGTGCGTGCGGTTATGGTCTGCAAGCACGTGCTGAATCGAGACGGTAAAGTTGACTTGCTTGGACTGCTCGCAGGCCCGCGTGATTAATTAGGTAAGCTTGGTGGAGCGCTAAATATATTCGAAA
>JBARPZ010000589.1:0-11681 GCA_049643445.1 Sedimentisphaerales bacterium | reverse complement strand
ATGTGCAGGCAAAACCGATGTAAACCGGGTCGGTCAGAGCGAGGGTATGTGTGCCGCTCGACACCCAGCTGGAGCCATCCTCCGAATGAAAGGCTGTAAACACATTACCGCTGCGCACTAACCGGATCCACTCAGGTTCAGCTACGGCAGGATCAGCATTCGTTTCCGTCCAACCACTGCCACCGTTCAGTGTGTCGCGCCACTGCATGGCAACGCCGCCAGCGTCAGTGCCTGTTACTACCATCTGGCAATGCTGAGAACCGTCTGTGAGATTCTGGCGAACCATTACGCCCGCCTTCTGCCAGCTGTTGACTCCCAGGGGGAAGCTGACGACACGGCAGATTAGATCGCAGTCGCCCGACCACGGCATGTAGACATAGTGGAAATCGTCGGCGGCGTCCCAGATGTCGTGGCCACCGCCTGTAACCGTGAGCGTATCCGTGGCTAGAGTATAATCAGCACTGCCCGCTGGAGTGTCGTCGCCGATAGTCTGATCAGCCCACGGTAGCGGAACCGGGTCCGCACCCGCGCTCCCGACCAAACAAATAACCAAAACAAAAGAAATTAAAAAAAACAATTTTTTACACATAACAGATACCTCCTTCAAAAAATATAGTTAAAAATACATATGCTTCGGTAACGTGCCAAAATATCTTATTATTTCCAATATGTATCGAAAATCCTCGTCCTCTGTGTATTTCATACCCGTCCCAAACAACCTCCTACTAAAAAAGAATGTATATCTACGCCCTGGCTCAGAAGCAAAACGTATGTTGCCTCCCAGCTTTTTCTCGGGGACCTCCAAAATACGCTGCTTGCGTCAAAGAGCCCCAAGACTTCTATATACTAAGACTACTATATTTGCCCCCGTATTGTCAACTATTTTTTTTTATATTTCTGACCCATTTGAAGTGCCTCAGCACACAAAGAATGGGAATTCGGGAGTTTAGAATGCAGAATTGATGACCAAAAAAAGCACCTTTTTTGATTTTTTTCTTGTCTTTTGTTTGGAATTCTGTTAAAATGCCTGTATGTTTGCCGGCAGGCAAGCGGAAACCGCCAGCAGACGCAGGTTTTAGCGGAGAACCGCAAGTCTTAGTATCAGCAGATACACGCAAAAATAAGTTCAAAGTTCAAAAGTGAAAAGGCATTTGCCAGGGGCCAATTACCAATGACAATCACCCAATTTCCCATTTACCCATTTACTCTTTTACCCATTTACGCATTCACAAAATTGCCCTCTACAACTGTAGAGGATTCTTTACAAATCAGACTTTTTATGCAAAACAAAGCCAATTTCATGGATGCCCAAATGAACGTAAGTCTTATTATAACAAGGGGATATGAGGATAAATTGCACCTCCGGCCTACTGAAAAACAAAGCCAATACAAAGCCAATACAAAGCCAATACAAAGCCAATACAAAGCCAAACAAACCCAATCCCCCCGCCGCGTTCGTTTTCAGGAAACGCCGACGAATGTGGAGTCTTATATTCTGTTCTTTCTGTTAATCAGACGCATACCAAGAGTGCGTTATCAATTTCGTTTCAAATATCAACGCCAGATGGAGCGAAGTTCCCAGACGTCCAGCGTATCGAGGTTTGTCGTACCACCCTCGCTAAAGAGCTTTACCGACTTGTCGTCTTCGGGTAGGATTCCGCCGATGGGCATATACACGCGTCCACCGTTGGCGAAGATTTCAATGCTGTTGCGATCCACCAGCAGTTCCAGGTCTATCTTGCCGTCGACCGGCTTGATTGCCGCCTTTCTGTCCCGGCAGGTCAGTTCGGCTTTTTCGAGATTGTACGTGATGCGGGTGCCTCGAATGGCAAAGCCGAATTCCTTTGCATCACCGGGAAGAAACCGGGCCTTGATATGGAACAGCTCACCCGAAAGTTTTGGCAGCTGCTTTTCGCCGGCTCGAACAGCCATTTTCTTTACCGTATGCTTTGAACCGTGGATATTTTCGATTTCGCGGATCGGCTCGGCAAACATGCGTATGCCTTCGTCCGTTGTGTGCAGCGTCAGCTCTACGGGAAAGAGGATACACTGATTAAACGGCATGCCGGGCGTTGCAATCCGGGCCCAGGCCATCTGAATCCGCCGCCCGTCACTTTTCGGCACATTGTTGAACGTCTGTGACGCATAGAAACAGTTGCCGTGCTGGAAACGAATTGCTTTGTCATGCGGCTTGAACTCTTTGCCGTCAAAATCGCCAATCAAGTAATCACCGGAGCCTCCGTAAAGAATCCATCTTTTATTGTTCTTGTCGCCGTCGACCGGCAGCTCGAATAACTCAGGGCACTCATGGAAACACTTAAGCTCGCTATGTTTGGTCCAGGACTTCAAATCGGTTGAGCTGAAGAAGCCCATCATGCCCCCATCCAGATACAGCACCATAACCCAGCGTTCGGTTGGTTTGTGCCAGATAACCTTTGGATCCCTGTTGCCCCCATTGATGTGTCCGAGCACGGGATTGTCTTCATAAACGGTCCAGGTTCGGCCGCGGTCGTTGCTGTAGGCAATAGATTGCGTGAAAGGCTGATTGCGCGACCAGAAGTTTGTACCGCCAGCGGAGGTATAAACGCAGACGATGACCTTTTCGTCACCGGTCTGCCAGCCGGCAGTGTTGTTCTCGTCCACGACCGCCGAGCCGGAGAAGATTGTCCCCAGATGGTCGGGATAAATCGCATCACCCAGCTCCTTCCAGTGCACCATGTCCTTACTTACCGTATGTCCCCATGTCATGTTGCCCCAGTTCCAGCCGTATGGATTATGCTGCCAGAACATATGGAACTCGCCGTCGTAGTACACCATTCCGTTGGTGTCGTTGTTCCAGCCCCGCTGCGATGAGAAATGGAACTGCTGCCGGTTCTTCTCGCGATAGAAGGTCTTGGCCTCTTTTATCGCATTGTCCTGATAGATCAGCTTGAACGCTCGAGACTTGCGTCCAAGTGAGTTGACCCGCAGTGTGACCTGCTTGCCGCGGAAGGGAGCGATATCCAAAAAGACCCAATAGTCAGGCTCATTATCGGCCAGCTCAATCTCGAACTGACGTACGATTTTTCCATCGATCAGCACATCCATCCGTCGTCTGGCTGCGCCGTGCTTGACCGGCAGATTTAGATACCGCTTTGTAAACCGCATCGTACGGTCCTTCTCCGCCTCCTCCACTTTCTCATTGCTCTGGAAGATGTGGTCGATGTTGATGTGTCCCCATCCTCCCTTCTGCTGATCGACAATCTGAATGCTGACCTTTTTGCCCATCATGTCCGCGACGTCCCAACCGGCCCAGTCCAATGCTTCGCTGCCGCCGGGTCGATCATTGGGGCCCGTGGCGGTCCGGACGACTTTGCCATCCAGCAGAAGATTGATGCACGCTTTGCCCGGATGCATGCCTCCGCCAATCAGGAAGTTGATGTACTTTCGCTGAATCTCGAACGGTGGTGATGTGAGCATCCCTGTTGTTTCGTCCCCTTTGTAATAGGTATTGACCAGGGCCTTGCCTTCAAACCCGCTGACATTCATCTGGCCGGCCAGCGTCCCACGGGCAGGCCCGGGCCCGAACGCCTCGCCCTCTATTTTCCAGTCGCCATAGGTCTTACTCTCGAAATCGGCAATCAGGATGTCCTTTTGCTCATCAGCCCCGATTACTGTCGCAGTAAGAAAGATTGTCAGAATGATACTCAGTGTCTTTTCCATTGGTTTTCTCCTTCCAAATCAGTTTTTATATGTATTCCACCAGCGCCAACCTCATCAATGCACCGGAGCATCGTTCTAAATATACCACAAAAGCGCAGCGTTTTCAATCATTTTGGCGGAGCCATACTGCCATTTTTCCCACTTATCGCTGCTGGTATAGAACATCTCGATCTTCCGCGTCTGGCCGCCTTCATGACCGACTAAGGCAACTCATAATCGCAATGGAGTAATATCTCACTGGAAGGCAGGTCACATTCATATCAACGGTCGATAGTATTAACAGGCGCTCGAACAGCGGTGATATGAAGCGTACTTAAATGAAGCTCTACCAGGGCCAGTACAAGTGTATCCGCTCCTGTGATGCTCTCATAGTGATCCGACTTTAGGCTGGCACGCGGCAGGGGACTGTCACCGAAGAATTTTTCTATAGCTATTTCACCTAATTTAAAGGCACGTTTGTAATACTTTTCTTGGGCAGTAGCGCGGTAAGCAGCCTGTTCCACGCATATCGCATGACCGAATGTCATTGGCCATGCGTCAGAGTCATCACCGGGCAGTGAGGCCATATAAGCATCGGCTGCCACAGTTATCAGGCTTCGGTAACCAACCCTGCCGGTGTTTTCGTATCTTGACACACACATAATGGCAACCGTTGCCGTCGTATATGCACCGTATCTTGCATCCCACAGTGAGCTGTATGAGCCGTCCGATTTACCCGTGACAAGGTCAAGTCCCATTGCAAAACCCTTTTTGTCCTCCAGATCATGGGGCAGCGAGCAGAAGATTTCATCCTCTCGGGCTGCGAAGTTTGCCAGGCGCGTTCGCAGCGGTTCCGGTACTTTTCTTGCAGCGCCGTCGCAGTCGATTGCCAAAGATAAACTCAATACAGAATGGGCCGTTGGAGAGCCGGACTTGAACTCGATCAATCCTGTCTTCGGATGCCGTTTCTTTTCATAGCGGCCCAGCACAACGTCGATAGCTTCCATGAAAGTTTCATCACTGGTATGGGCATAGGCATCTGCCCATGTGCGGATGTAGAAACCCGCGTGCCTGGCAAAATCCATTCCCGGCACTGGAGAAGACTTGTTGAAATTCGCGTGGCGATTGAATGCACCGGTTTTATGGTCGGCGATTTGACTGTTCCATAAGCCCAAAGCAAATCGTTTGCTTGCATCTGGTGCCAATTCGAAGCACTTCTCCCATAATAGCCAGGGACGGGCAAATTCATGAACCGGTTCCCGGTGTCCCGAGGCGACTTTGTCCGTCATCACATTCCAGCTCAAATGTTCGCCCCATGGCAGCAGTCCGGTTTTCGGTGATTGCGTGTTCTCAAGAAACCATTTAAGTGCATCATCGGCAGCCTGTGGATAGCGGTCCTCGCCGGAAAGTCCTTTCAAAAAGTACAACAGGCGCAAAAGGTTTTGGTCTAAATGGAGGTTAGCTCCGGAAAGTGGTTGGCCGGGCTCTCCCGGCCTGTCTCCTTCCCGAATGCCCGCCGGAGCTTTTGGACGAATCTTGAGTGGGCCCAGCGTCTTTCTGTCCAGGGCACTGAGAAACAAGCCGGTTTTTTGTGGGCCGTAAGTATCCCTGCCGTGTTCCAGCATTGCGTTGGCATATCCATAAAACACATTTGCGAAAGGAGAGCGTGGTATACCTTCACGGAAAAGGGTGTTTAGATCAATCTCTTTACTATTACCGGTCGCCGCAAACGCCGAAAGAATAAGAAAGGCTGTCACGATTTTTCGTAAACCGTTGTTATCGTACACTGATGATTCTCCTTATTGTATTTAGCTTATGTAGTTCCTCGTCACCGGTCGATAGTATTGGAAGGTATATCTACTTTCAGGTTGTTCATGGCTGCATGAACCTCCAACAATGCAAGGGCAAGCGAATCAGCACCGGTGATGGTTTCGTAGTGCCCGGTCTTGAAACTGGCTTTGGGCAGGGGATTGTCCTGCCAGAAGATATCGACAGCCATCCTCGCAAATCTGCAGGCCTCTTCGAGATAGACATCACGCTTAGTGAATTTGTACGCAGCTACCTGGGCACTGATGATGTGCCCAAAACTCATCGGCCACACGTCCACATCTTCGTCGGGCAGCGCATCCACATAGGCGTCGGCAACTGCAATCACTAAATCCTTATATGCTTTTTTGTGAACCTGTTGGTAGCGGGCCAAACCAAACATCGCCCAGCCTGCTGTTACGCCCGAAGAGTATCCTGCCTGCCAAGTCGGTTTGAAAGTCCATATTCCGTCATTTTGGCCGTATTGTTTACGCAAGTCTTCTAAAATAAGCTGATCTTCCGTATCGGCAAATTTATGAAGACGCAAAGCCAGCGGCTCAGGCACAATCGATGCCGCAGTTTCTACATCGAGCGGTCCAATTGTGGCATGCAAAATGCCATCCTTATCACGCCGCTTGCGTTCGAATCGTGCAAGGACTGCTTCTATCGCACGCAGAAAGGTCTTGTCCTTAGTATGTTTGTAAGCATAAGCCCACGTTTGGATATAAAAGCCGCCATGACGGGCGAAATCCTTTCCGTCGACGGGACCGTGCCTGTCATAAGGAGCGTGACGGTCAAAGCCGCCTGTTTTTTGGTTGGCTATCTGATGGTTCCATAAACCTGAAGCGAACCGCTTTGATGCTTCGGGAGCCAGTTCGAAACTCTCGTCCCATAGCACCCAGGGACGAGCAAATTCGTGATTATAATCCGTTCCGCTGGAAATGGGTTTGTCCAGCATTACATGCCATGACAAATGCTCACCCCATGGTAGCAGCCCTGTCACCGGGGATTGTGTGTTTTTGAAGAACCACTCCAACTCATGGTCAGCAACCTGGCTATAACGCTTATCTCCTGTAATTTTGCTTAAGGCATACAATGCTCGCAACAGGTTCTGATCTGTTTGCGGATTAGCGCCTACGAGTTTCAGCCAGGGCAATCCTGCACGGTCGCCTCTTCGAATACCTCCCGGCGGTTCCGGCCTTATCGTAAGCGGTTTAAGTTTGAGTCGGTCTAAAGCGCTCAATAAGAGGCCGCTCTTTTTCTCGCCGTAGGTGTCCCGCCCATGCTCTATCATCGCGTCAGCGTAACGCCGGACTACATCTAAAAAGCAAGTTTTGGATGTCTCGAATTTCTCAACGCTGACAATTGGATGTGTATTGTTAATAGAGTCTTCTATGTAGTCACGCTCATAGAAACGAAGCCTGCTTCCGCCATGTCCCTGACCTGTCAGGATATCGATGTCTCCATCCTGGTTCCAGTCGACGGCATCGGCACCGGAGATCATCATGATTGAGTATGGCTTTACTATCTTAATTCCGTCGGGATTGGAGAATTTGGGTTCTTCACCTGCCCGGCCGGTACCTACATTTTTGTAGAATCGAATACTATGTTCGAATTCACAGGCTATCAGGTCCTTTTTGCCATCCCCGTCCCAATCAACGAAGGAACCCAGATTGGGTCTCATGTAATGAGACAGACCTATGTTTTTAGCGGTGGCAAAACTCGGATTTGCATCAGTGCTTATGTTCTTGAAGAAGTAAAACCCGGGATTTTCCTGGTCGGAAAAGATAATGTCCTTTTTGCCATCGTTGTTCCAGTCGCAGACCATCATGTGTGATCGTGTGCCGCGGTCAATCGGCCCAGGATTTCCCTGTTCATTATGGGCCTTTACCTTTTGTCCGGCCCCAAGCGCAGGCTTAGCATCTGTTCCCTCGTTCAGATATACGGTTACTGTGCCGGCACCGTCGGAGGCAATCAGGTCTTTACGTCCGTCGTTGTTCCAATCGCAAATATCGGGCCGGGCGTGCCCTGAATTCTTTGCCAGGCTTAAAGGCTTGCCTCCACTCAGCAGCCTCATGCCCTCTGCAAAGACAGGAAACAGATTGTTTGTCTGGTTCTGGAAGTACCAGACAAAGCCATCGCAATCACCGGCGATTAGGTCGGTTTTGCTGTCATTATTCCAGTCTACAGCCTGAACGACATTCTGACGCACAGCATCACACATCTGAAATTCTTCAGTATAGGGAGCGCCATGATAGGCATCTATTCTCTGCCACTTCGGGGATTTTGCAGTTCCTATGTTCTTGAATAGGGCGCCATAGTCTCTCTTAAGAGGATGATTCAAATCCGTCAGCTCCCAGGCCCTGTCAACCACGAAATCGAGCAGACCATCACCCGTGAAATCGGCGACTGTCAAGCGCGGATGAGTGCTTCGTTGGAGATAAGTTTCATCGTAGGCGATGATAGTGCCCTTTGCGAAGGTCGGCTTGCTTCCTGGAACGCTTGTATCAATATTTTCATATAAATAGATTTGGCCTGCCTGAGGAGCGCCAAACAAGTCCCAGTCACCATCGTTGTCGATGTCTGCAACATCGAAGCACGGATTGAAAAGCTCAATATCCTCACAGCCTGCCTGTATGGTGACTGCGTCGGCCAATCGCCACCCGCCGGCACCATCCGGTCCAAGGTTGCGATATAGATAACAGTGATTGTTGCTTCCCAGCAGTATGTCTATTCTGCCGTCACTATTGCCGTCAAAGTCTTTGACAAACACAACCGAAGGAAACCATCCTCCGGCTTGCTTCCCGCCTGCCAATGGAACACCGGAGATGGTTTTCATCGGGCCCCTGTCGATGAAGGTAAGTTGACCTCCGGGGTTAGTCGTGTTCTCGAAGAAAACTATTTTTCCGCCATAGGGGCCGGACATAAAACTTGGAAAAAAGTCCTGATCACCATCCCTGTCCCAGTCATAAAAATGCGGCACAACCCAGCTTCGATTGTTATGGTTATTTTTTGGAAGCTCAAAGAGTTTTCCAGCCGACGTAAGCCGGCCGGCTTCGACAAGGCGATTGTCACCGACATTCTCATAGCAGTAAATAAATGGCTCTACGCCACCTTTAAATAAATCCAGATCACCATCGCAGTCGAGGTCACAGAAGGTATCAAAGTGATGAGCCCCTGTTTCACGCTTTCCATAGTCCTCTCTAAAAAAATCGCCATCACCAACGAGCCCTTGATAACGTTTGGGTCTTGCCAGGCCGGAATCAACTGTGTCGAAATAAACCGCGAATGTTGTGCAGGTTTCATCCGGCATAACGAAACTCAGGACGACTTTGTTGACGCGATAGAACTTTTGAATTCGACAAGGCAACAGGTATCGCTCATATCCATCTCGCGAGCTGTCAAAAACCTTTGGCGAACCTGAAGAATCATAGGCTATCACTTCAATTGTATGTTCGTCGAATGTCCCTGAAATGCCCATGTCAGCCAGTCCCTTAACGAAATCAATGTTTACAGAAACAGGCGAGTTTGACCGAGTGGCACGTCGGGCATCAACGCTCAACAACAATCGATGGTTGTTAGGTGACCTCCAGGGTGGCTCCACAGATAAAGCCGAAGTTTCAAGTGCCAGATAGATGATAGTTGCCAGAACAGTCTTTGTTAATGGTGTAAGATAGCTGTGTTTCTCTGGTGAATAGGTCTTATCTCTCACAAACTCATCCTTTCTTGACAAATGTGGTGACTCCTTCCTTTAGGATAATTTTCTCAGCCGAGGTAACTGAGCTATATTGTCGATAATGATTATAATCCATTGGTTGAAGATTTGCAACGTGTCATAACTCATCAATATATGGGAACAATTCCCTTGTGAGCAGCATATCTTTGAACTTACCGTCTTAAAATTCTTAGTGATTCTGCCTTAGTGTGGTACGGCCGGTCCTCGCCACACACTTCCGCCGAATGTGGTGACATATATCATAGTGTCGTCCGATGGGAGCCGGTAAATAGGAGGATAATTACAGCGAATTTCTCAATGACCGCTCAAAGGTAACTGTCATACCAGACAACGATGATTCTGGCAAAGTTTTTGACTTCCATGCTCTTAAGGGTAAGTGTGCCAGTCTGTTACCTGCAAGCGGTGTGCATCCGAAAACGGCACAATCAATCATGCGACATAGTGATATAAACTTAACCATGAATGCTTACACACACGCTCAGAGGGCAGGAAGCCAAAGCGATAAAAAATCTGCCGGATCTATCGCTGTCCAGTAGAGCAAGCCAAAAAGCAACGGGGATTGACGACTCAGCAGTTGATGGCGCTTACAAACCAGCTTACAAAAAATACTTACTTTGATAGTGACCTATCGTCAGTGAATGGCATAGCTGAGAGCCAAGAAATCTATCATAATGAAGAAAATGCTAATAGATGTAACGTCTTATCAGAAAGACAAATAGGCACTAATGAGGATACTATGTCACCGCTTGTCAAGGGGGGAAAAACAAATGAGCGATGAAGGGCTCGAACCTTCGACCTGCTGATTAAGAGTCAGCTGCTCTACCAACTGAGCTAATCGCCCCAAACTTCTACAAAGCAATATCAAAACCAAGTCTGAAATAAAAGCGGATTCTAACAAATTCCCGGTCAACTTATACAAAAAAGGACAGTTTTGCAAGAAGAATAAAGGTAAAATTTGTTACTTTAGTTCTGATTTACATCAGGCCAACGCTATCGCGGGACGACCGGAAGCAATATATGTGAGGGATGTTTTGCGTCCAAGTAAATAGTGTTAGTCGCCACTTTAGTCTGGCCGTCCATACCTGATGGCTTGCCCGTGTTAGGATTAGGCTCGAAACGCGGTGAATTGCTGGAGGATATGGCAACACGAATCCGATGGCCCGGACTAAAGAGCAGACTCGTGGACCATAAATCAATCTCAAACTCATAGATTTTGCCGGGTTCGATCAGCTCACTTTTCTCGATAGAATTTCTATGCCGTGCTCGAATGATGCCGTCCAGCACAATAATACTGCGACCATCCGGATAGACATCACAAAGCTTCGCTGTAAAGTCGGTATCCTTGGCTTTTGAAGACGCCCAGAGCCTGACCTTGACCGGTCCAGTAATTTCTACCGGTTTTTTCAGCTCTCCGGAAGTGAAGAGCAGAACATCAGGGCGTTCTTCAACCAGCCGCTGGTCTCTGGGTCCTTTCGTTATGATGAGATTGGCCCCGCCAATAGTAGGCACAGGGTCCTTGGGATCATATTTATAAGAGAGTGAAATGTCCGCCTTTTTGGGAGGTCGCGGGCGTAATTTCCCATTGGCATTGAAATAGAAGGGTTTTATCTTTGCCGGGACAGGCCAATCTTCAGCAGTTTTCCAGACATTGGCATTATTTTTTGCGTCAGCCGGGTCGCCCATGACAAAATACTGCACAACAGGGATGTCATCGATCCCTTTGCCGTTTTTCTTCATCCATATATCAAACCAATTAAACATGCTGACAGGTTTGGGATATTCAGTATTGGGGAAGATCAAGTCTTCCGAGCGACCATGCCCGTAAGGGCCCATAACCAACCTGCATTTACCCCGCGCACCCTTATCACCATTCTTTTGTATAGTAAGGAAACTATTGATGGAACCCGCATTGAAAATGTCATACCAGCCGCCAAGGAACAAAACGGGGACATTGACGCGATGGGCAACGAGCTCGGTGTCGAACTGTTTGCAGAAATCATCGTAATCCGGGTGCGCCCGCATCTCTTTTAGATTCTCAGGGCTGAATTTGTTTCCCTTTAACCACCCCTCCAGTAAACTCTTGCGAAAAGCCCCTCCCTGATATGCGGCCTGGCGGTACATGCTGGAAAATGCGACGGCAACATACTGACAGACCAGATGTGGTGGTCGGCTGGGGGCCATCATGTTCTGCGTAATGCCATTTGCACTTGCACCCACTGTGCCTACCTTGCCATCACACCATTGTTTTTGAGCTGCGACCCACTCCACGGTGTCGTATCCATCCTGATTTTTGCCCCATCCATCATGTCCAAAGACAGGATAATCCACACCTTCGGAGCCGAATCTTCCTCGAATGTCCTGTGAGACAAAGGCATATCCGCGTTGATTGGCCATCATTGCCTGTCCCTGAGCAGTACCTTTTCCATAAGGCGTCCGAAACAGGATTACAGGCCAGGGG
>JBARPZ010000588.1:0-17230 GCA_049643445.1 Sedimentisphaerales bacterium | reverse complement strand
AGGTAATCTTTTCCGGTATCGCCGGTGGCGTAAATCCAAAGCTTGCCCCGGGAGACATAGTCATCGCTGCCGAAACCGCTCATCATGATATGGGGATACTGGGTGAGGATGGCTTTTATAATAGAGGTGTCATAAATCCCCTCGACGGTATCCGAAATCCTGTTTATCTGCCCGCGGATGAACGCCTCTTGAAATTGGCCGAAAAAGCCGCCGAACAGGTCCAACTTGAAAAGATAAAAACAACCGTGGGAGAAAGGTCCCCCAGAATTATTAAGGGCGTCGTTGTTACAGGTGACGTTTTCATTGCATCACCGGAAAAAGGTGCCGAACTTCGCGAGAAGCTCAACGCCGATGCTGTCGAGATGGAAGGCGCAGCAGTTGCCCAGATTTGCTATCAACGCCGGATTCCCCATCTTGTCGTCCGCAGCATTAGTGACAAAGCCGACACTACAGCGAGGGTGGATTCGATGATGTTCCAGGAAATGGCTGCCAAAAACTCCGCCGCCCTGATTGCCAAAATAACCGAGCTTTTAGCCTCAGAACTTCCTGTTGAAAAAAGTAACAAATAAATGCTGTAAAAACTCAGGGGCTTAAGAATGGTTAGTGGATTTTTCCAACTCAAAGAAAAAAAGACAAGTGTCAGGATTGAGTTTGTGGCAGGCGTCACCACGTTTCTTACAATGGCGTATATCATTTTCGTAAATCCATCTATCCTGAGCCTGGAGGGGGTCCCTGAGCAGCAATTGATAGGCATTGACCGGATGGATAAAGATGCATTGATAGCTGTCACCTGCATAGTAACTGCTATCACTACAATTATAGTTGGTTTAATTGCTAAGGCTCCTATAGCCATGGCACCGGGCATGGGCCTCAACGCCTTTTTTGCATATCTGGTTGCCTCTGGCAAAATGAATTGGCAGACAGCCCTGGGCGTTGTGTTTATTTCAGGCCTGCTCTTTTTGGCCGTGACATTATTGGGATTGAGAAAAAAAATCGTCGAAGCGATACCACCATCCCTCGTTTCCGCTATTGCTGTCGGAATCGGTCTGTTTATTACCTTCATAGGCCTGAAAAATCTCGGCGTCGTTATACATGACCCGATTACGTTCGTCTCAGCCGGCCCATTGACAATAACCGTTCTTATCGGCCTGGTCGGTATGCTGGTTATGATTGTCTTTGAAATGAAAAAAATAGCCGGCGGCCTCGTCATCGGTATCCTGGCATCCACAATCCTCGCTGTTTTATTTGATAAACAGGTACAAATCCCCCCCCAGTTCATCTCATTAAATCTGAATATTCAAAAAATAGCTTTCCGCCTGGATATCCTTAGCGCTCTCAAGTGGAGCTTTTTGGGGACTATTTTTACCCTGACATTTATCGATATGTTCGACAGCGTCGGAACGCTCATAGCATGTTGTCACCAGGCAAACATGATCGATAAAGAAGGAAAAATTAAAGGCCTAAACCGGCTGTTGGGCATCGATGCTGTCGCAACTGTAATAGGTGCCCTGCTCGGAACATCTACTATAACTGCCTATGTTGAATCGGCGGCAGGTATCGAGCAAGGCGGACGCTCGGGATTGACTTCGATAGTAACAGGTCTCTTATTCCTCATTGCCCTGTTATTTGTCCCCATTGTCGCGATTGTCCCCTTATATGCAACCGCCCCGGCCCTTATTATGGTCGGTCTGTTTATGATGAAGGAAGTTAAGAAAATAGACTTTGCAAACTTGGAACAGGCTTTCCCTGCATTCATCATAATGGTGATGATAGCCCTGAGCTACAGCATAAGCACGGGATTGGCTTTTGGCTTCATCTCTTATGCACTTATAAAAACAGTATCTGGCAAGGTAAGAGATGTCAAACTTGCCATGTGGATTATCGCAATTTTGTCCATACTGTTTTTGACACTGGACAGGCTGCCCGATATAATCATGTGGTTAAAGAATCTTACCTGACCTTGCGGCCGGGGCTAAGATTTCATACTAATAATCCGGATCTCCCGGTTAAATGGAAGGAGCATTCATGGATAGAAAGCTGATAACAGCAAATCCAGCAAGATTATTTCTTGTTTTGGCATTACTGGCAGCTGTACTGATAGGTAGTGCCCACATCACCCATGCACAAACCTCCGGGCCCAGGCGTTACGAACGTACATGGGAGTCGCTGGCCAAACACACTGACCCGGAATGGTTCAGGGATGCAAAGTTCGGCATCTACACACATTGGGGTCCGGTTACCGTCGGCGCCGAAGACGGTCCCGGTGGTGTCCAGTGGTACGGGCGAAACATGTACGTCCCCGATAGCCCGACATTTAAGTACCACCGCAAGCGTTTCGGAGACCAGAACAAGGTAGGCTACAAGGATATCGTCCCCCTTTTCAATCCCCAAAAGTTCGATGCAGAGGCTTGGGCGGAATTGTTCGCCGCCGCTGGCGCCAAGTTTGCCGGTCCCGTCGTAATCCACCACGACAACTACGCCATGTGGGACTCAGCCCTAACCAACTGGGACAGCATGGACCAAAGCCCAAAACGCGATTTCACCGCAGAGCTCGAAAAAGCAATCCGCAAACGCAACATGAAGTTTATCGCGACGTTTCACCACGCCTTTGCATGGCGCTACTATGAGCCAGCTCTCAAATATGATGCAGCCGACAACAGTTATGCAGGTCTATATTGTGAGCCCCGCAAGCTCGGCAGCCCGCCAACAAAAAAATATATGGATAAGTGGCTGGGTATGGTCAACGAAGTAGTTGAAAAGTACCAGCCCGACCTCACATGGTTCGACTTCGGCCTAAGCAGCGTAATAACGCCAGAGTATCAACAGCGGATGTTCGCCGACTACTACAATTGGGCCCAAAAGAACGGACGCAAAGTCGGCGTCGCGCACAAGCATCGTAATATCCACGAGCATACCGGTATCCTCGACTTCGAACGCGGACGTGAAGACCGCTTAACACCATACCCATGGCTGACAGACACTTCCGTTGGCCCATGGTTCCATCAGAAATCCTCTTCCTTCAAGACCGTCAATGAGCTGGTCGATGTCCTCGTCGACATCGTTTCCAAGAATGGATGCATGCTCCTTAACGTGGGCCCGCAAGCCGACGGAGCCATCCCCGAAAAGGGCAGGAAATTCTTGCGCGGCATTGGTGAGTGGCTGAAAATCAATGGACAGGGAATCTACAATACCCGCCCGTGGCAGACCTTCGGCGAAGGCCCTACAAGCAACACAGGCGGCGGTTTCAGCGAAAATAAAGACAAGCCATACACATCGAAGGATATCCGTTTCACTCAAAGCAAAGACGGCAAGACCATTTACGTTATCTTCCTGGGCTGGCCGGAAAAAGAAGTAACGATTCGTTCCATGAAAGTGGACGCCGCCAATACCAACGCCCGCATTGAACTGCTGGGTGCCGGTAAAGTAACATACAAACTCAACGCCCAAAAACAACTTATTATCCAACCACCCGCCAAAAGGATCGGTGAACACGCCTTCGCATTCAAGCTGACCGGCTTAAAAATATCTTTGCAAGACTCGGTGAGGTTTGAACAGCCGGAAGCCGTCCGGCTTGGACCCGACAAAGCGACACTTCAAGGCAAACAGATTCACACCCAGACCAACGAAGATAGACTCAACATCGGTTTCTGGGACAATCCGAATGAACGGATCCATTGGCTCGTCAATATTCCCGAATCCGGCAACTATATAGTCCGCGGTGAGTTCTCTTCAGCCACTGGCACAAGCAGTCTGAAAGTAAGCGCAGCTGAACAAACCCGCTCAGCCGAAGTGCCCAAAACAAACGGCTGGTTTAAACCACAGTTCGTCTCTTTCGGAACGTTTAACTTCGCCAAAGCTGGCGTTTATCACCTCGTGCTTCAGCCTTCCGACCCGGCTCACTGGCGAGCGGTCAACGTCTACCAACTACAACTGGCGCAGAAGTAATATTATTATCAATTAGGAGGATTATTATGAAAACCCTCAAAAGCATTTTTCCCCTAACCCTTGCTTTGCTTATCACAACGATTTCGAACCCGGCAATTGCAGATAACTCCATGAGCATCACGACGGGGGAAAACACCGTCTCAATTAACGCGGGCTCCCAACTCCTGCTGCAATATCCTTACAAGAACGTGCCCTTCAAGCCGTATGTTCAGCAGCTATTCTCGCCGGCCGGCGTCAATATTCTACGCGATGCTCCTGCTGACCACCTCCATCATCACGCATTGATGTTCGCCGTCAAAGTAGATGGCGTCAATTTCTGGGAAGAAACACCAACTGCCGGCAAGCAGTTGCACAAGTCTTTTACTGACGTAAAAACCGACGTAAAAACTGATGCCGAAAATGATAAACGCTTAGAAATACGTCAGGCAAGCTTCACAGAACTCATCGACTGGATAACTTCAAACAAGGAGCTGTTACTAAAAGAGCGCCGCACAATTGATGTCCGACAGGGAACTAACCTCGGCGCAATCCTTTTGACCTGGCAGTCTAAATTTGAACTGCCCGATGGAACCGAATCGGCTACTATTACCGGTTCACACTACCACGGCCTGGGAGTGCGCTTTACAAAATCAATGGACTCGGCTGGCAGGCACCTTAATCCTGACGGCAAACCCGGCACCGTATTCCGCGGTGACGAAAAGCTCCTCCGCTCCACATGGTGCGCTTATACAGCCAACGCCGATGGCAAACCAGTTACCGTCGCTATGTTCGACCACCCGAAGAATCCTCGCCACCCTGCCACGTTCTTTACCATGACAAAACCCTTTGCATACTTGTCGGCTACGCTGAATCTGCACAAGGAACCGCTCAAAGTAGTCTCAGGCAAACCACTGGTATTGCAATACGCCGTGGCCGTCTGGGACGGCAAAGTTGAAAACGACAGGATTGACAAACTGTATCAGCGTTGGACCAACAAATGAATATTAGCACAAATTGAAAATGTTAAGATAAACCGTAATCAGAATATTATGGAGAAAACCATGTCTCGAAAAAAACTCTCGGATCAAACAAACTCTATGACACGTCGACACTTCATTCGCAATGCCGGCACCGCTGCCGCCGCCCTCACCGCTGTTGGCACGACTACACAGCACTTCACCCGCAGGGTACTCGGCGCCAACAACCGCATAGGTGTAGGCTTCATCGGCTGTGGAGGCAGAAGCAACGCCCACCTTCAGACCGTGCATTATTTAAAAACACAAAAAGATGCAAATGTAGACATCGTCGCCGCTTGTGACGTCTACAAACCACGCCTGCAGAAAGTCGTCGAAGGCTACAAGACCAAAGGATACATGGACCATCGCAAGCTGCTCGCCGACCCGAACGTAGACGTCGTCTGCATCTCCACGCCGGACCACGTCCACGGCTATCAGGCCATCGATGCCGTCCGCGCCGGCAAAGATGTATACTGCGAAAAACCCGTAACACATTGGAGGCAGTTCGAGCTGACAAAACGCCTTGCCGCGGAGGTGAAAAAGAGCGGCCGCGCCTTCCAGCTCGGAACTCAGGGAATGTCCGACCCTGCCTGGCACCAGATAAAAAAGCTGATTCAGGATGGCCTCATTGGCCAACCCGTCCACGCAGAGTGCGGCTATTTCCGCGTCGGCGACTGGGGAGAGCGGGGAATGCGTATCGACGACGCCAACGCAAAACCCGGCTCCGACCTGAACTGGGAGGCTTTCCTCGGAGATTCACCTAAGCATCCCTTCGATGTCAGCCGCTTCTTCCGATGGAGAATGTATGAGGACTACGCCGGCGGCCCTTCTACCGACCTTTTCCCCCATGTCCTGACCCTCGTAGTGCACATGCTCGGCGTCACCATGCCCAGCGTGGCCGTGGCGACCGGCGGCAAGTTCCGCTACCAGGAGCGTGAGATACCCGACACGTTCAACATGCTTATCGATTACCCCGAGAATATTACTATCGCAATGCTGGGAACACAGGCTAACGACTATCCCGGAACGGGAGGTCGCGGCTCAGGACAGCGCATACCAGTAATCCGAGGATGGGATGGAACACTCACAATAGAAAACAACGATATCGTCTTCATCCCCGCCCAGGGCTCAAAGAAAAAAGCCCATCGCTTCGGAATAAATGGCGGCGAGGACTTTGTCGGATACTGGCAAAATTTCCTCTACTGCTGCCGCTCGCGCAAAACCGATACGCTCAGCCCGATGGACTTGGCCTACCACGTACAGACCGCATTACAAATGGGAATGCTCGGACTCCGCCAGGGCAAGGTCGCAAGATTTGACAAAACCAAAGAAACAATTATTCTGTAGCTATAACCAGGACCACATTTGATGTTCTCTTGCATAGACAGTATCAAAAACTGATTTCAACGCAAAAGGAGGCAAAAAATGGATATCAAAATTACAAGTTCGGCCTTCGAGCACGAGGCTTTAATCCCGCCTAAGTACACATGTGATGGCGACGATATTTCCCCACCCTTGCAATGGGAAACCGTCCCTGAAGCCACCAAAAGCATTGCCCTGATAAGTGATGACCCCGATGCGCCGATGGGAACATGGATACACTGGGTACTGTTCAACCTGCCTTCTGATACAACCCAACTGCACGAAAACATCCCTCCCGAAGAAACTCTCCCCAACGGAGCCAGGCAGGGAATCACCGATTTCGGCAGAATTGGTTATGGCGGCCCTTGTCCCCCCGGCGGAACGCACAGATACTTCTTTAAGATTTACGCACTCGACACGGAACTCGATCTGGCCACCGGGGCTGCAAAAAGTGACTTGCTCAAAGCCATGGAAGGACACATCCTTGCCGAAGGCCAACTGATGGGCAAATACAAAAGACAATAGGCTGCCCGCGTTCCGCTATACTGGGATTCGCCGGTTACGGCTCGCCGGTTTCAGAAGTTTTTCAGTATAGCCGCCGTACTGATTGCAAGCAGCATCAGGTAGTCCAAATCACTGAGGTTGTACTGCTCGTGGTCCGTAGCATTATCGACATACAGCACTCCGAAACAGCCCGTTGGGTCCATAATAGGTGCTATCATTGCTGAGCGTATCCCCTCTCCTCCCACCTGAGCTGAAACGCGAGGCAAAAGTATAAACTGCCCTGTTTCAACCGCTTGAGTGATTTTGTCGTGAAGTCTTATCGCGCTTAGTGCAACAGCTTGGCCCTCTCGGCTCTTGCCTGCGTGACTGGTCATTGGGCCGGTAGGTTGGTTCCTCAAAGCACACCAGGCGCAATATCCCCCAAATTGCCTCAGCATAACACCCAATAAGACCTGCAGCAGTTTGTCTGGCCCTTTTGCTCTGCAGATTGCCTCCGTCGCCTCCATAAAACCTTTCACCCTTTTGGCCGGCATTTTAAGCTCGGGGGCATGCTCCGCATCCGGCCTTCGAACTATAATCTGAGGTCCACGAGAAGCAGAAGCCGTTATAAGCGTATCTTCCAAATGAGTTGGTTTCTCGGTCTCCGTTTCGTCTTCGAGATATATTTCCAAAGTAAAATCAGATATACGAAGACGATCGCCCGTCTTAATTTCAGCCTTATGGACTGCCTCCTCGTTTAGAAACGTTTGGTTCGCAGAATCAAGGTCCTCCACAATCCATTTCCCATCCCCGGTCATGAATATTACGGCGTGCTGCCGTGACACCATCGCCTCAGGCAGAAAAACCTGGCTGTTGGGCAGTCTGCCGATATAGATTGGCCCCTCTCCGAAACGAAACTCTTCGATAGTACGATCGCCTTTTTTTACAATCAAACGCATCAGATTCCCTCTGTAAATTTGGATTCAAAAGCTATTACATTTTATTATTCATTATCCGCCAAAAATTGTCAAGAAAACATTTATTAAATATTTAACTGTCCCTGGCTGTCCCTGTCCTTGAATTTCCTATGTCGCTATTATCGCAAATTTCGCACAACCAGAAAGCTTTTATACGCCCTCAAAAAGAAAAATCAAGTTCTACTGTTACCGAACGATGGGACGTGTAGGCAAACCGGTGATAAGTTGGTAACGAATAAAGAATATCAATAACACAACTGCTATAATGCAAAGAGTGATTATTGTCATTTTCCTCGCTGACTGAGGAATTTTGTAAACTAATAAGAATGGTACTCCAATTACCAGGAATCCTGGCACAAACATTGCAAGCATACACAAATAAAACAACCTGGTTGCCACAGATGTATCTCTATCATCAAAAATTCTCCGCCACATCTTAAGGAAGATGTCATAGTTGAATCGAATATTCAAAAATGGCATATACGGCGTTAATGGATTAATAGCATCGTTCGAGTCACACTCATTGCAATAATGCTGTAAGGGATGGCATAGCTTAAGACATTTCAAGCAGACCGGCCGGGCATCAACCGGAATAAACTCGTCATCGACTCGCTCAACTTCTTTAATGTTTCCCGCTGGCATACTATCCAGACCTCATTCTGTCATATTATATTACATTATACCAGCTTTAATGCAAATCGGCAATAGTTATCATCTTCCCTGCGCCAAGATTTATGTAATTCTTCACAAAATACTCCTCGAACAAGCTCATGGCCTTATCACCCGAGCCGTGACATAATCCCACATACCGCACCTGCAAATGCCTAAAAACCGAAATAACTTTTTCTATCTTACCTTTACCCGCACATTCCAGATGAAAACCGCCCATCACCAGAAGGATATCATCTTTCACTAAATCTTTCGCCGCGTTGACGATGTTTACAATCCCCGGATGCGAACAGCCCGATATCACGACAAGACCCTTGTCCGTCTTAATGACAAGAGACTGCTCTTTTATCCATTTTCCATGTTGGCCCGTAGACCAGACATTTTCGCAAATCTCTATTGGCTGCCCGACCTCAATAACTTTTGCTCCCTGCGCCCGCACATTATCGTTGAATCTTTCGGGGAATGATTTTAGCAGATAAACAGCTACATCAGGATTCTTTTCAAGAAAGCCCTCCAATCCGCCGGTATGGTCTGGATGAATGTGAGAGAGGACAACTGTATCTATGCTTTGCGGCTCTATTGCCAGATTCTCCATATTAACGAGCAAAGAGCCGCCCGGTCCGGTATCGAAAAGAATGCTCTTCTCACGCCCGCCCACTAAACAGGAAAATCCCCACCCCGTTTCCAATCCCTCCTTATACGGATTATTATCGCAAACTATTGTAATGTTTATATCTTGCATTTCGTTTCGTGTTTAACATCGTAAGCAATTGCAATTATAACTGTTAAGGTATTATTGGGAATATGCTAAACCTCATTTTTAATTAGCAAAATTCTGCTTTTTGCGTATAATCACGGTTTTATCCACCATTGTGAGGCTTATCGGTGGTTTGTTGAAAGCCCGATTGAGGCCTTACTTGCGATATTGCTGATTATCTGAATTTGAAGGAGATAATGATGTTTAAGTACCCTCTACTTAGTGCCGTTTTGCTCGCGTGCTTTACATCCCTCGGCTGCAGTGAAATTATTGAGGTTGTTCAACAGCCGAACACAAAAGCAACAAACAGCTTCTACGTCGGCAACCGTCAGCCATTGACACCAAGCCCCTTTATAAAGCTGCCTATTGGTGCAATAAAACCGCAGGGTTGGGTCCGGAAACAGCTTGAGCTGGAGGCCGAAGGTTTCACTGGACACTTGCTTGAAATCAGCCGATTCCTCAAAAAGGAAGACAATGCATGGTTAAGCGCCCAGGGCCAGGGCCACAGCCCATGGGAAGAACTCCCCTACTGGCTAAAAGGTTACAACAATCTCGGATATGTGTTGGGCAACAAGCGAATCATCGACGAGGCACAGACATGGATTGAAGCCACAATTGCAAGCCAGCGTGAAGATGGCTACTTCGGACCACGAGCAAACCTTAAGCAAATCGGTGGCACCAAACCCGATGTATGGCCAAACATGATTATGCTCAACGTCTTGCAATCTTATTATGAGTATTCAGGCGACCAGCGCGTCATCCAGCTTATGACCAGGTACTTCCGCTGGCAATTGACCGTCCCCGATGAAGATTTTCTGGAGCCATTCTGGCAAAACCAGCGGGCAAGTGACAACCTCGCCAGCGTCTACTGGCTCTACAACCGCACAGGCGACAAGTTCCTCATGGATCTCGGCAGGAAAATCCACCGCAACACCGCCGACTGGACCGGCGGCGTCGCAAGTTGGCACGTTGTAAACATCGCCCAGTGTTTCCGCGGACCGGCCGTTTTCTACCAGCAGTCCAAAGACCCCAACCACCTCGCCGCTACTGAGAGAGACTATCAGACAGTAATGGGCATATACGGCCAGGTACCCGGCGGTATGTTCGGAGCAGACGAAAACGCACGAGAGGGATACATTGGCCCACGACAGGCCGCCGAAACATGCGCAATGGTAGAGATGATGCTCTCAGACGAAATGCTCCTCACATTCACAGGCGACCCAAAATGGGCAGACCGATGCGAGGAAGTAACATTCAACTCACTGCCTCCATCAATGACACCTGACATGAAAGCTCTGCATTACCTCACGGCTCCGAATATGATTCTCTGCGACAGACACAACAAAGCCCCGGGCTTTCAAAACGGAGGCCCAATGCTCCACTTCAATCCCCACATTCACCGATGCTGCCAGCACAATGCTGGCCACGGCTGGCCGTATTATGCACAATACCTTTGGCTCGCCACACCCGACAACGGACTGGCCGCCGTCCTATACGCACCCTCACAGGTCACCGCAAAAGTCGGCAAAGCAACAGAAGTAACGATTTCAGAATCTACACATTACCCCTTCGACGAGAACATCGAACTTACTGTCAAAACCGACAAACAGGTTCGCTTTCCGCTTTATCTGCGTGTCCCGGGCTGGACTCGGAATCCCATCGTGGAAATAAACGGAAAAGTAACAAAAGTAAAGGCACATTCACGCTCATACATAATGATTGAACGTAAGTGGAAAAATGGTGACAAAGTAAAACTCACTTTTAAGATGAGCATCACGCTCACAAAGTGGGAGAAAAATAAAAACAGCGTCTCAGTCAACCGAGGTCCGCTGACGTACTCGTTGAAGATTGGCGAAAAATATGTCCGCGAAGGCGGCACTGACAAATGGCCCGCATGGGAAATACACCCAACAACACCCTGGAACTACGGCTTGGCGCTGAATGAAGCAAAACCCTCTCCATCCTTTGAGGTTGTCCGAAAAGACTGGCCCGATGACGACCAGCCATTTGAAGCCGATGCCGCTCCCATCCAGTTACGCGCAAAAGCAAAGAAGATTCCCGAATGGGTTAAAGACCACCTCAGCCTCGTCGGAAAGCTGCAGCAAAGCCCCGTCAAATCAGATGAGCCCGTTGAAACGGTCACGTTAATACCTATGGGCTGCGCCAGGCTCAGGATTTCCGCCTTCCCCACAATCGGAACAGGCCCCGACGCTCAAAAGTGGATCCAGCCGCCGAAAACCTTACCCGCTTCCGCCTCACACTGCTGGGACTCTGACACCATCCTGGCCCTCAGCGATATGATGCTTCCCATAAATTCCAACGACCAGGGCATCCCACGATTCACCTGGTGGCCCCACAAAGGTACAACTGAGTGGGTACAATATGATTTTGTCAAGCCACAGAAGATCTCCTCCGCTGACGTTTACTTCTTCGACGACACCGGCGGTGGAGGCTGTCGCCTCCCCAAGTCCTGGCGATTGATGTACAAACAAGGCGACCAGTGGAAGCAAGTCTCCAACGCAGGAAGCTACGGCGTGGAAATGGACAAATTTAATAAAGTAAGCTTCGACCCGGTAAACGCTCAGTCTTTGAGAATCGAGGTACAGTTGCAGCCTGAATTCTCAGCCGGCATCCTTGAATGGCGAACAGACGCAAAAGAATTATAAAAACAGCAGAAACGCTCCATTATGGAAATTCAAATGGCAAGGGCAAAGATAACAATAGTCGGTGCAGGCAATGTCGGTGCGACAACCGCCCACATCGCTGCAACAAGACAGCTCGGTGATATCGTGCTGCTCGACATAGTCGAAGGCCTCGCCGAGGGCAAAGCACTCGATATCGCCGAGGCGGGTCCTGTCCAGCTTTACGATTCTTTCATCACTGGCACATGCGATTGGGAACAAACCGCCGATAGCAGCATCGTCATCATAACGAGCGGCCTTCCCCGCAAACCCGGCATGAGTCGCGACGACCTCCTCGCCAGGAACGTGCAAATCGTCAAAGATGTCGGCCAACAAGTAGCCAAACATTCACCCGACAGCATCATCATCGTCGTCTGCAATCCTCTTGATGCGATGGTGTACGCCGCCTCCAAAGTCACCGGCTTCGACAAAAATAAAGTTATGGGAATGGCTGGTGAGCTGGACTCCGCGAGATTCAGCTATTTCCTCGCTTCCGAGCTCGGCGCAAGTGTAAAAGATATAAAGTGCATCCTCATGGGTGGCCACGGCGATGATATGGTACCTTTGCTTCGCTTCACTTCCATCAGTGGAAAGCCGGTAACTGAGCTGCTTGATAAAGCAAAACTCGACGAGCTAATCGATCACACACGTAAAGGCGGCATCGAAATCGTTAATCTGCTTGGCTACAGCGCATATTACGCCCCCGCTGCCGGTGCCATAAAAATGGCCGAAGCAATCCTGATGGATAAAAAGGCTCAAATTTCCTGCTGCGCCTATTGCGATACAGAATACAACGCTGGCGGCTTTTTCGTAGGCGTCCCCGTTGTCCTCGGCAAAAAGGGCGTCGAAAAGGTAATTGAGCTGGATTTGAATGACTCCGAGCTCGACCAGTTCAAAAAATCTCTCGACCACGTAAAACAGCTCGCCGAACAGATCGACAAACTTCTATAAACAGCAAGCGCACGGCTCACACGAATTAAATCCATATACAAGATCGCTCTCAACCTCTCAAACGGCCATAAGTAAGATTAAAACATACTACTTAGCCAGGCCCTGGTCCCGTAGTCCTGAAGCTCCAGACTTTACCGGTGGTTTTGCCATATCTATTGACCGTATCAATACGCCAGTAGTATGTGGTGCCAAAAGCCATCGTATCGGGTTCGAAGGTAATAGCAGTTTGGTTATCCCAAAACGTACCCGAACTGCTCGTGCCGAAGTACACATCGTATGATGTAGCATCAGAGCCCGCTGTCCAGCTCAAATCAGCATTTATATCGACCACTGTTGCGCCATCGGATGGATTCGGACCAGTCGCCCGACTCGGGGGTGTTGTCAGCCAGATTTCAGTTAAAACAGCCAGGTCATTAGAATCTACTATACCATTGCCGGTAGGCGGCGGAGCAATATCGGCAGATGGAATACCCGGCCCATCTTGCCACTGGTCGGCAAGTATCACAATGTCCTTGAAGTCGATAATGCAGTCATGATTGAAGTCGGCATCACTCAAACAATGGGTTTCATTGTGAAGGATCTCCAGATACAGATGGCCGTAGTCGGTATAGTAGTCACCTTCTGTGTAGTAGTCTCCGGAAACTGAGTCATCCACGTTGGTTCTGCCTGCTGTTCCAGCGGTTGGCTCTATCTGCGTGTCCTCATGCCACTCGTTAAATGAGGTAACCATCAGTATCTTCTCGGCCAAAGCATCGACTTTCGGCACAACAACATCTCGCAGCATCGCCCTGAACAGGTCCCCCTCAACGGATTGAGGATTGTCTTCAAAATACCGTGGCGCCCCGCTATGACCTTCTCTCACCCCCCTGTCGTTGAATCCCGGCGACGCAAATGGAATCAATCCGACACCAACACTATTGGCGGCGGTTTTGGCATCGTTCAGGATATCTTCCAGCCGGTTCAACGCCGCTTGTGTTGACCCGTAACTGCCTAATGTCTGGCCGTAAACATCGTATGCCGTAACGGCGTCCCATTTGCTCGCATAGCTTGAGCTGTAATAACGGCCAAATACGTCGTCCGCAATGATATACAAATCGGGGAAAGCCGCACGCAAATCTGCAAGCGCTTCATCACCTTGATTTCTGAAATACACTCGCGTCAGGTAGATAAAGATAACAGGACGCCCGTCTATCTTCAGGTAGTTCGGATTCCCAAAGTAATTGTCGGATAAATACTGAACGTCTGGCACCAGCCGGGAGTAGTCGGGACTTGAGAACGAACCTAACCGCCCTGTCGATTCGTACATTATCGCGTACTTCAGGTCACCGGCAAGTTCGTGCGTGAGGATATGGTTCTTGATAATATTATCTTCAAAGCCTCCAGGCCCCCACCAGCTGCACGCCCAGAAATGGATGTTCGCCTGCACGCTCTGATTGATATGCGCCGCAATCACAGCCGGATCAGCATTGTCATAATATCCCAGCTTCGGGTACTGCTTCGGCACAAGATGGTCCCGGAGTGTATTATCAAAGCCGTGCCCTCCCGTCCCAGGCCCATGCCACGGATAATAATATACACCAACCATAATATCACTGGCCGAAGCTATGCACACCATCCCAAGCAACACTACTACCATTGTCTGCAAAGTCTTTAGATTGATTGCCTTCCTCATTTGATTCTTCATAAAGATGTTTTCTGTCTCAAAATATCGAAAACTTCCAATATAGACGGTTAAATAGCACTGCAAACTCCTCCAATATGTTTAGATTACCAAATCTACCCCCAATTTTCAACTGTTTTGTTGTATTTAGCCTCACTTGCCCCAAGTTTAGTTTCGCTTTGCGAAGCTGTTGGGCGGCATCCCCACAAAGAACCTGTCTTGAGTGAAACCAAATGGGCGGCGACTAATTCGCAACCCCAACGACTTTGGGCTTCAGCATCTTCCGGCTCAAATTTTTCATAGCCTATAGACATCCGGCCGGCGATCCACTATATGGCCCCCTTTGTTGGCAGGTGCCTTGGAAAGGTCAATGTCAGTAATAGTATAGGTCTTGCTTTTATCTTCATTATTACAAACAACCGCCCCTCTCGGATTAGTAATAAGGGATTGTCCAGGATGCGTAAACACGATGTAAATTCCATTTTCGTATGACCGAGTCCTCATCATGCACAGATTTAAGTCACCGTGCATTCCGTATGTCGGATTAAAAATGACACGTGCCCCTTGTAGCGTCAGAGTCCGTGCCGTTTCCGGCCAGCGTCGGTCCGCGCATATCATAACACCGAATGGCCCAAAATCCGACTCGTATACGTGAAGATGCTTGCCCGGCGTATATTTGTAGTCGTGCGTCTGCAGATGCAGTTTGTCATACATTCCCACGAGAGAGCCCTTGCGGTTATATATCAGGGCCGTATTGAATACCCCGTCCGCTCCCTTTCGCGTACAGCCGTAAACAACCCACGCCTTGTTTTGCATGGCCCACATGGATACGGTTCGGGCATAATCAGATATGAGTGGGTCGATTGCATATCTAACCATATCCTCTTTAGTTACCGACTTATCCGTGGAGACATATCCATCGAGAAAACCCTCTGGCGTCACGACGACATCAATATCTTCATTCTTCTCAATGTCCTTGAGGATATTGTTCAGTCTCCTGTGGTTCACTTTCATTTTGCCTTTATCCGGATAAACCTTTATCTGTGCTACTCGAATCTTGGAAATAGTGGTCTCGTCTTCTTTGGCTTTCCTGCTCTTATTCTGGCTGTTTTGTTCAGACTGTGCCAATACCCTGCTCGCACCGATGCCTATCACACCGGTGGTTTGAAGAAATCTGCGACGGTTGAGTTTCATTATGAATCTCCCAGTAACCCCTTATACTCTTATGCCTTTTGCTCTTATACCCTTGTACTCTTATGCCTTGTGCCCCTATGCCCTTATATTTACCACCAGGAACATAAATTCTCAATCCTAAATTCTTCATTCCAAATTCTATCGGTCCCGTCTCTCTGTCATCCCATCCATTTTCCCCAAAGACAAGAAGAAAAGTTTGTTCACCTTTTGCCCCTTCCATCTCGCGTATTTAGGCGAAAATTTGCTAATTTTCACTTATTTATTGAACCACTGACGATAATATCCTATATTATTCTACTTTATTGCTTACTCAGGGACGAAAAATGGAATTGATAAAGAAAATCAAGCAATCTGAAGCACAGGCCCGGCAGATTATCGACCAGGCCAAAGCCGACGCGGCTAAGCAGGCCGAAATGGGCCGACAAAATCGACAGCAGGATATGGCAAAGGCCGAGCAGCAAAGAACAAAGGCGACCGAAGCCGCCGTTGCCGCCGCTCAGAAAGAAGCCTCCGCCGAAGTCGACAACCTAAAAGCAAAAGCCGAAAACGAACGTCAACAGTTACGCGATAAAGCAAATACTAAAATGCCCCCAGCAGTGGCAAAGGTAATGGAGTACTTGCGTTCCCATTCTGCATGAAGATGGCGAATGGGTGTCTCATAAGAGGATAAATATGGCCATTGCTCAAATGGAAAAATTTATTATTGTCACCCACCGCTCGCAGGCCTCCGAGCTTCTCGAGGCCCTCCAGCACGAGGGAATTTGCCACATACTAAACGCCGAAGAGGCCATGGTCAGCAGGGACGCTCCCGACCTTGCCGCCACAGCCGAAAAGCCCAGAGACATCGAAAACCTGCTCAACCGCCTCACTAAAAGCATCGAATTCCTCAAAGCGTACGCAAAACCCCAGAAAGGTCTTGCCTCCATGCTCGCCCCGCGTGCCGTTATTGACGCCCAATCTTATGACAGCGTCGTTTCAGACCGCCGGCTTCTAAATATTATCGACCAGGCCGACCAGACCCAGACGGCTATAGACCAGTTCAACACCGAATGCGAAAACCTCACCGCCACCCTGAATATGCTCGCTCCCTGGGCACCCTTGGAAACACCCGTAGAAGAAATCGGCGGACTTCAACAGGCAACCTGCCTCCTTGGTCTTATCCCCTCACAGCACCTTGAGCAGGCTGCCGAACAGCTAACTGAACTCGGCACAGCTTTCCAGCCACTCGGAACCGCCGCCAGCAAAAACGCCTGCATCATTGTTACACTGAATGAAAACCTCGCTGACGTCCAAAAGCTGCTTCGTTCAGCCGAGTTTGAACCTGTCAATTTTGAAGGTATGACCGGGACCGTCCCCGAACTAATAGAACGGCACCAACAGGAGCTGGACCAAGCAAAAAAACAATTGCAGGACCATTACGATAAAACAGCTTCACTGTCTGAAAATCTCCTCAACCTCCAAATCCTTCACGACCATTACACAAACCTCTTAAACAGGGAACAGACCAGGGGCACCGCACCCGCAACCGAGCACACCGTCCTCCTCGAAGGCTGGGT
>JBARPZ010000587.1:0-8923 GCA_049643445.1 Sedimentisphaerales bacterium | reverse complement strand
TTGTTGCGGGTTTATCTCGCCCCACAAAAAACTGGCAATTTCAAAACATATTTGGTATCATTACTACTTTGTTTAGTCAGGTAGGGTGTGCACCGCACACCATTTTTTGTTTTTGAACAGTTGAGTTTAGGATTTTAAGTTTTATGTCTGAAGGAAATAAAGGTTTTGTATATCTGGTCGGTGCCGGCCCGGGCAGGGCCGATTTGATTACCGTCCGCGGCGCAGAGCTTCTCAAAACCGCCGACTGCATAATCTACGATAAGCTCGCCAACCCTGCTTTGCTAAGTTACGCTCGGCCGGACGCCGACATTATTCACGTCCCCAAACGAATTGGAACCGGTTCGTGTACGCAGGATGAAATCAACAACCTCCTCGTCGAAAAGGCCAACGAGGGAAAAACCGTCGTCCGCTTAAAAGGCGGCGATCCCTGCATCTTCGGCAGGGGGTCCGAGGAGGCAAGGGTCCTTGTGAAAGCCGGTATCGATTTCGAAATAGTACCCGGCATAACCGCCGCCATCGCCGCCGCCGAGTACGCCGGCGTAATGCTCACCGACAGAAACTACAGTTCACAGGTCGCTTTCATCACGGGCCATGAAGCCGATGGAAAAAAGGAGAGCAGCATCGACTGGAACGTCCTCGCTAAATTCGGCGGCTCCATAGTCTTCTATATGGGTATGGGCGGCCTCCAGTTCATCACCGAACAACTAATAAAGAACGGTATGAATAAAGAAACACCCGCGGCCGTAATCGCGAGCGCCACATTTCCCAACCAGAGAATAACAAAGGCCCCCCTTAACCTTATAGACCAAAAGTGTAAGCAGGAAAACATCGCCCCGCCCGCCATAGTAGTTATTGGTGAAACCGCCGCTTCCGACACCGAGCTGAACTGGTTTATGAAAAAGCCATTATTCGGCAGGAGCATCGTTGCAACTCGCGACCATCGTGGCAATGCCGATTTTGCCGCTAAGATTATTCATCGCGCAGGCAATCCGGTAGAGTTTCCAACGATTAAAATTGAGCCGTTGACTAATACAACCGAATTCTTACAGGCACTTGCAAAAATCACCGAATACGACTGGATAATCTTCACCAGCGCAAACGGCGTCCGCATTTTCTTCGATTACATACAAGGCTTGGCCAAAGACGCTCGCGTTTTTGCCTCTGCCAAAATCGCTGCAATAGGCACTAAAACCGCAGCCAAATTGGCCGAGTTCGCAATTATAGCTGACTTTGTCCCCGATGTCTTTACCGGCAAAGACCTCGCCAACCAATTAATCGGTTTTACTAATCTAAAAGGCAGGAAGGTCTTGCTCTTGCGTTCCCAGCTTGCCTCGAACGAGCTCATCGACCTGTTGCAGCAGGCAGGTGCCGAAGTTGATAACGTACCGATATATACCGCTGTAACGGCCAAAACCGATTCTGCCCCGCTGACAAAACAAATCACCGATGGGGCCATTGATTGGTTGACATTTGCAAGTCCTTCTTCGGTCACGGCATTTTTCGAACAAATCCGGCCCGACTTGGTAAACTCAGGTAATATCAAGGTGGCCTCGATTGGCCCGGTAACTTCCGAACAATTAAAAAAGTTTGGCGTCAAGATTGACCTCCAGGCTGCCGAACATACTATTGATGGATTACTTGATTCATTAGAAGAAAACGAAAAACACAAAACGTAAATTGAAGACAAGGATTTTTGTCATGGCTTTTCCGAAAATCAGGATGCGAAGGTTGCGCAAAAGTCCTGCTATGCGGCGCTTGGTGCGCCAAACCGCTATAAGTGTCGATGATTTGATTTATCCATTGTTTGTCCGCGAAGGTCAGGGCCTCAAGACCCCGATTAAATCGATGACCGATTGCTTTCACTTTTCATCGGACACGGTCGCATCCGAGGCCGCTGAAGTAGCCTCCCTTGGCATTCCCGCAGTTCTCCTTTTCGGCCTGCCCGACAAAAAAGACGAGACCGGCTCACAGGCCTGGGCAGAAGCCGGCGTCGTCCAGCGCTCCATAAGCCAAATCAAAAAAGCCGCCCCCGATTTGCTCGTCGTCACTGACGTCTGCCTTTGCGAGTACACAGACCACGGCCATTGCGGCGTAATTAAAGATGGCAAAGTCGATAACGATGCAACCTGCAAGCTGCTCGCTAAGATGGCGCTGTCACACGCCCAGGCAGGAGCCGATATCGTCGCACCCAGTGACATGATGGATGGCCGCGTAAAATATATTCGCGAGGCCTTGGAGGAAAATGACTTTCAGGATGTCGCCATCATGTCGTACGCTGCAAAATACGCTTCCGCTTTTTACGGCCCGTTCAGAGACGCCGCCGAATCAGCTCCTTCATTCGGCGACCGCAAGAGCTATCAGATGGACCCTCCCGACAGCGACCGGGCGATGGCGGAAATAGCACTCGATATTGAGGAAGGCGCCGATATCGTAATGGTAAAGCCCGCACTTCCTTACCTCGACATTATTTACCGGGCCCGGCAGCGATTCGATTGCCCGATAGCTGCTTACAATGTCAGCGGCGAGTATATGATGATAAACTCCGCTGCTGACGCGGGCTTATTGGATAAGGAAGTTGCCATGCTCGAGATGCTCTGCTCAATCAAACGTGCCGGTGCAGATATTATAATCACGTATTTTGCCAAAGAGGTTGCAAAATTGCTGTCAAAATAGCTCTCCAGGGGGTCCTTGATCAACTGCACTAAATCCTTGTAATTTTTGTGTATTTATGGTATACTAAAAAATTCGTCACATTTATGTGTTTAGGCAGGGTTGGTCGTCGACCCCGCACATAGGGTTGTTATAAGCGAAAAAGGAGACAAAAGTGAAAACGAGAATGTTTGTTCTGATGTTGGTTTTGGGTTGCTTGATTGCGATGTCGGTTTACGCAGCCAAAGAAGGCTCCAAAGCAACAATAGTATTGCCTCCGGCTCCGGATAAAAAGGCTTCTGCGCCGCAAGTCTTTGCACAAAAGGTGGGGTCACTCAAGACCGAAATGGATAAGGTCAGCTATGCGATAGGAACACAATTGGCACAGAATTTCAAAAGGCAGGGCGTTGAGATTAAGATTGAATCCTTCATCCGGGGGCTAAAAGATGTTATGGCGGGCAAAAAATTAGAGCTTACCGAGCAGGAAATTCAGCAGACTATGATGAGTTTCAGCCAGCGCATGAGGGCACAACAGCAGGAGAAACAGAAGGCAGAAGCCGCCAAGGGCCTGGCCGCCGGCAAGGCGTTTCTTGAGGCCAATGCAAAGAAAGAGGGCGTGACAGTACTGCCCAGCGGCTTACAGTATAAAGTAATAAAGAAAGGCACAGGCAAAACTCCAACTGTCGAGGATAAGGTCAAGACTCACTATCGTGGAACTCTTATTGACGGCACGGAGTTTGACAGTTCCTACGCGCGTAATAAGCCTGCTGAATTTGCCACTAAGGGAGTAATCAAGGGCTGGACCGAAGCTTTGCAGCTTATGAAGGAAGGCGGCAAATGGCAGTTATTCATACCGCCCGAATTAGCTTACGGCGAGCGGGGTAACCGCGGCATCCCGGGCAATTCCACGCTTATCTTTGAGATTGAGCTGCTTGAAATAGTTAAGGAAGTTAAGGAAATAGTAAAGTAAAATCCGTTGTTGATATACGCGGCCGGGGCCGGCATCAAGAAAAGCCTGAAGCTGGCTCTGGTCGTGTTTTACCATACCGCTCAAATTTTCCTGTTTATCAAATTATTCAGACAGTATAATCTGCATTTGGTTCTCTGTCTAAAAGGAGTGATAAACTGTGAAAGCTGATGCTCTTATTAAAGCTGCGGTAATCGCCGGTATCATCGGGATTGTTATCGCCATTCTCGGATTAATAGCCAGCGGTTCGGGAGATCATGCCGTATCTTATCATATTTACCTTGTTTCCTCGGCCATTGTGTTTGGCTCTGCGTTAATTGCATCTGCCCTGAAAGACAGGAAATAGCCGCGTAGGATGGGCTTTAGCCCACGCTGTCATTTTTGGGAACCTGCCGAAACGGAGATCTTTTCGTACAAGTCTGCCGGTCGAACGTGCGGATCATCAGACAAAGGCGAAACCAGGTCCTTTTCCAAATCGATGGTCAAGTCACTATTGCCTATTCCGGTAATCTTATACTTTCCATCGGTCGTCTTTGTCCACTTGCCGCCAAGCTGCTCCCTGATGATACAGCCGAGAAAGGCACCCACGGCCGTGAGCGTTAGCTTTTTGTTATCGGGGTCACAGCCTCTCAATATTTCTTCAAGCTCGTCAAGACAGGATGTGTCCGCCGACAGTTGAATACCAACTGCCTTATAGCTTTCGTAAAAAGTCATGACAGTGACCATTAGAGCTTCGTCAGCTTCCATACAATGCCCGAAGGCCTTATCTATTGGAGATGGCCAAAAAAAGCTTTTGATAAGGCCAAATACCATGCCGCAGTCTCCTTTTTGAAGATTCGCCGTTATTTCTGTTATTATTGTCGCATTCTATATTCACCGTTCAGGATGTCAAGCAAGAACAGGCACCGCGCCAATCTCAACCCTTGTCATTCTGAGCGCAACGAAGTGAAGCGAAGAATCTCAATCCTTGTCATTGCGAAGCACCGCGACAATCTAATTTTTGATTTTTACATTGTATTTTTGCATTTTTCTTTTTGATATTTGATTTGTTTATGCTATTCTCTGTCCATAATGGCTTGATTGACAACTGGGAATTTCGCTTAAAAACGCCTCTTTTGCCGGTCTCAACCGGCGAGCGACGGGTCACGAGCGACAAGCGACGAATTTGCCGGCCTCGACCGGCGAGCGACGGGTCACGAGCGACAAGCGACGAATTTGCCGGCTTCAACCGGCGAGCGACGAGTCACGAGCGACGTGCGACGATTTTACTATCAACATTTAACCGCCTATGAACGCTTAAAAGGTAATGGGACTTATGAGTCGATGCCTTGTGCTCTAACGAACTAAATACTAATTGTGGCTTGATTGACAACTGAGGATTTCGCTTAAAAACGCCGGCCGTCCCGGCCTCGTCCGGCTATATACTAAAGACGAACGGCTATCGACGAATTATTTGACGGTAATTTCGGTTTGGAATGATCATTATAATTTTATTTATGGAGTGAATATGGCAACACTCAGTAGAAATACTCTTGGTATCACGATAAGTTGTCTAGGAAAATGGAGTCGTTCGAGGATTGATCATTTTATATACGAATTGGACATACCAGACCAGCTTGCAGTTGGTGATTCTAAGGCGAGGCTCCTACTTAACATTTTTCAGGGATTGGAAAATGAAGGACGTGAAGATCTGCTGCGAAATATCGTTTTTCAAGCTTTGCCTCAATTGCAACGCGATGACCAGGCTTGGCTGAAAGAAGCTTTGATTAAAGATGGATTTGTTGTTGGTGGTGGTTCAATTTCTGAAGATGTACCTGTAGCCGAGGAAAACCGTACATCTTTGGAGCTGCTTGCCAACAGGCATGCTGAAGAACTAAATATAGAAACTCTAACTCATCATCTTAAAGAAAATATCGACTTGTTCCGACAGGAAAAATGGGATTCTTCTATTGGTCACGCGAGAAATTTTGTTGAGCAGTTACTAAATGATATTGCTATAGCTATTGCAGGTAAAAATAATGAAAATCCTGATCTGAGCAGACCCGTTAGGGTCAGGGAATATCTACAAACTTGCGGGTTCTTCGATGAAGTAGAAAAGCGAAAACTTGTAGAGGGAATTTATGGCTACTTTAGTGAAGAAGGTTCTCATCCAGGCATTTCAGAACAAAGCACGTCTAGGGTCTGCATGCACATATTGTGGGCTTTTGCATATTACATTCTTGAGAAATTTGATGATTGGAAGCAAAATAATAACTAACTGAGCTGAAGCAGCAACTAAATTGGCAAAAAAAGTGGTGGATCTTATTATGTTAGCTGCATAAATTTTATAAGAATGAAGAATTACCCAACAACTGATGGAAATGAGTTCCCGACATACTTTAAGTACCTCTCTGATGATCCAGGTGTAATTAATGGTATTTTTTTAAAGCATAAAATTCGATTCACGCAACCTGCCGCTTTAAATGATCCATTAGAATACAATCCACAAATTGATTTTGGAGAAAAGAATACCAATCTGAAACAAAGATACAAATATAAGGGAGATATTCTTCCATCTTACAATGATTGGGTACGAATACAGTTGATCGAGAGGTTCTATAATGAATTTGGCGTCCTTTCTCTTACTAAACAACCACTAGACTATAAAATGTGGAATTACTATTCAAACGGCCACAGAGGTATCGTTTTAGAACTAAATGAGAACTTTCTTCAATCTCCTTGTTTTTTGTCCTCATCAAGACCACCTTTAGAAGTCATTAAAGTTAAATATGTAGAGGATTACAAGATAGATTTGCAGAATTATGTGAATGGGATTAACTTTTCATTCGACGTTTTGATACAGAAAATTATCGCCATAAAAACTAATCATTGGGAACACGAAAAAGAATACCGGGTAGTGCGTAATCTAGCCGAGAGTGAAAACTACAGACCAAGAACTCAAAGAAGATCTTTCCGAGATCGATCCGTCTATTTATTTGACTTTAGCTTAGATTGCATAAAATCAGTGGTATTTGGGGTTAATACTGAACATCCCATAAAAAAGAAAATTATGGATATATGTTGTGACTCTGATATCGATTTTATACAGGCAGTGATTGTACGTGATAATGGAGTAAATATGAGTTTCATCAATACATCACAGTTTGGTAGTCGCAATGCCTTTCTTGATCTTAAGCCACAAATATTCATTAGAGATGCTCAGGATTTTAAACCTCCTTCACTAAAGGTTGTCAATTCGCTTGATGAAATGCCATTTTATAAATCATTCAGGAAACCTATACGCGAATATCTTGAAAAAAGAAGGAAAAGGTTACTCAAATTAGACCAACAAGCGGCTCACGTCGTTCGACCAAAAGGCCACCAAGAAGCTCAAGACGTTTCTAATTATTCTCATAAAGGGAAAAATATGGTAAGTGCGCAGAAGAACAACGGTAGTTCTGCCAAGTCTCGAGAGGATTTATTAGCAGAACTTCAAGAAACACACCAACGCTTCGTCCAATCTTTGATGGTTGAAAAACTTCATGTATTTTCTATTTCGAGAACCGCAAAGACACCATTTAAGGCATTCTTGATTAGAGAGGCGTTGTATTACCGTATGACTGACCTATCGGGGGCAGCAATTGATCTGTATAAGCAAAATAAGATTATTCCGGCGATCATCATTATACGGGCTGCTTATGAAACAGCAGCCCTTTGTTTTTACGTTTATAAAAATCTCAACCAAGCAATTGAAAAACATAACTTTATTGAGATTGATGATTTCCTGATGAGGGCGGGTCATGGTGGAAAACTTGACGAAGTCCATTACAAAGCTTTCAACACCCTTACAGTAATAGGTCACCTTGATAAGCAATTTCAGGGCCTCGAACGTATGTATGCTTGGCTTTGTGAGTTTGCTCACCCCAACTGGCCCGGTTGTGAAGGTGCGTACAGCACTCTCAATGCTGAAGAGCATTATGTTGAATTCAGTTTGAAGAAGAAAAGCATTCCACCAGAAGTCGTCGGTCTAAATGAGCTTTCTGTTGCTCTTGTTGTTTTTGAAAACTATTACAATAAAATGGAGGAAATTCTCCCTGAGGTTATTAAGCTATGCGAAGAAGGTATAGCCAAAAGAATGACCAAGTTCAGATCGTTAGCAGGTACATTCCCTCCAGAAAAGAAATTAGCATTGTTCTATGAAGTGGAGCAATCAAAGACTTGGGCAATATGTTTTGAGGGTGAAGGCATAATTGTCGCATCTTGTGCTATTGACGAAAGCGATACACCACAATTAACGGACGATCATAATGAATATCTGAAAGCGTTAATTAATGAGGAAGATAAGTTAGTATTCGTTACAGACAATAACGATTCATAACATCAGCCGCATGGGCATTTGCACCCACAAGGGTGGCCGCCGTTCGAATTAAGGGTGCGCCTTCGGCGGATACTGGGGATGACCCAAAAAAACACTTTTTTCCCATTTTTTCCTTTACAAATGTTTGAAATTATATTAATATAATCTTATGTTTGCCAGAATCATTCAATGAAAGAAGTCTGTGTTTGGCGTTTTATACAGACTGTATAATCATTGTTATCATTCATGATATAGATATGCAAAAGGAGCAATGCTTTGCAAGGGATCGTCATAGTCTTAGCAATTGTTTTATTTGATGTTATTCTCATTGCAGTTGGTAAGCGTCTTCAGAAATGGAATGCCTCTTTTAGTACTCCTGAAAACTCTCGAAAAACCGATCATTGACCCAAGCAAAGAATAGGAGGCCAAAATTTTGCCAATTTTTGCCCATTTTTTTGTTGTCTTTTGTTTGGATATCTGTTAAAATACCTGTATGTTCGCCAGAAGGCAAACATAATCCGCCAGCAGGCGCCGGATTTAGCGGAGAACCGCACGAGTAGGGCAGCAGCCCAAGTCAAAAATGCATTATTTTGCATCATAAAAGACAATGTATTAAACATTTTGGTGTATTAATGTCTTATAAAGTACCTAAAAAACACTTATTTAGCCGCCTACAAATAAAAGTCCGCCCGAAGGGCCTCCACAGTTTTGCATTTTACATTTTTATCTTTGATTTCCCTCCTCACTTGCCCCTATTGTCATTGCCAGCGAGTACTTACGTGTCTATAAGACACCTCTACAACTGTAAAGTAACCTTTACAGATGTAATGAAAACTTTACAAATCAGACTTTTTATGCAAAACAAAGCCAAATTCCAAAAAGTCAAGTTGAACGTAAATAATGTATTAACAAAGGATTACGACAGAATGGACACTTGGTCAATTAGGAAAACAAAGCCAATTCAAAGCCAA
>JBARPZ010000586.1:0-2579 GCA_049643445.1 Sedimentisphaerales bacterium | reverse complement strand
GGCTAATAGTGATTATAGTCCATCCACCAACTCTCCACAACGTATTTCATGGATATGCAAGAATGACTCACCATCGGGAGGCTAGTGCAATGTCCGTCTAAATGTGCATAGAATTTAGCTTCTTTGCCGATATTTCTTAAAAAAACATGTATTTTGCAAGGAGGCTTATTATGAAGCAATATATTGTAGAATTGACAAGTAAAGAACGTTCCCAATTACAGAAGATTATTTCCAAAGGCAATACAACAGGTTATCGTATTAAATATGCCCATATTTTACTTAAAGCTGACCAAAGTAATGCTGGACCCGGCTGGTCTGATTCGAAGATAGCCGAGGCGTTTGAGTGTAATGTTTCGACCGTTTATCGGCTTCGAAAACGATTGGTTGAAGACGGTTTCGACGCCGTTCTTCAGCATGGCAATAAGGGCAAGCGAAAGCAGCGAAAACTGGATGGCAAAGCCGAAGCTCACTTGATTGCCTTAGCTTGCAGTAAGCCGCCAAAAGGACGTCGGAGGTGGACAGTAAGATTGCTGGCCGATGAACTGGTTTCCCTGGGTATAGTAGATTCCTGCGGCAAGACCACGGTTCATGAGACGCTAAAAAAAACGAACTTAAGCCTCATTTGAATAAATACTGGTGTATTCCTCCCAAGCAGAATGCTGCTTTTGTTGCCGCGATGGAAGATGTATTAGAGGTTTATCATCGACCATATGATCCAGATAGACCTCAGATATGTTTGGATGAGACATCCAAACAACTGGTGGCAGAAACTCGCCCGTCTGTACCAATGCGAAATGGACGATGCAAACGAGTTGATCCGGAATACCGTCGTTGTGGTGTTGCCAGTGTCTTTATGCTATCAGAGCCTTTAGCAGGAAAACGCTATGTTCGTGTTCGTTCGCGTCGGACACAGATTGATTTTGCCCGGGTAATTTGTGAGCTATGTGATAAGTTGTATCCTTCAGCAAAGAAAATCGTTCTGGTGATGGATAATTTGAATACACATACGATTGCTTCTTTATACGAAGCGTTTGAACCGGCTACGGCTCGGCGTCTGGCAGAGAAACTTGAGATTCACTATACGCCGAAGCATGGCAGTTGGCTGAATATGGCCGAAATCGAGTTGAGTGTTTTATCTCGCCAGTGCATTAATGATTATTTTGAAAATGCTGAACAATTGGCTAAACGGATTGGTGTTTGGGAACGAAAGAGAAACGAAGAACGAACGAGTATCGATTGGCGATTTACAACTGCTGATGCACGAATCAAATTAAGGAAACTATACCCGTCAACTTAGGGCGGACAGAGTACTAGTAACCTGAGCTTTGGATAAGCATAACAATAAAAAGCGACCTATCTGCCGATAGTAATAATATTTGTAGCAATGAATATTAACCTATTTGGCAAGGAGGCCGCATAATGTTTGATTTTATCAGATTATTTGTAGATGTCGATGATTGTTGGAAAGCTTTTGACAAAATTTTTATGAGGCATCTGATCGAGGATGGAACTCGTAAGCGTAATAGAAAAAGTAATTTAAGTATCAGTGAGATTATGACTATTCTTATTGCCTTCCAGACCAGCGGTTACCGCACATTTAAGTCATTCTATCATTATGTACTTAAATATCACAGAGAAGATTTTCCTGATCTGGTCAGTTATGATCGGTTTATCTATCTTATACCACGAGCGATTATCCCAATGTTCGTGTATTTGCAAACTTGCGGCATAGATTCACCTACAGGGATTTCCTTTATTGACAGTACAGCCTTGAAAGTCTGTCATAACAAGCGTATTACTCGTAACCGTGTTTTTGATGGATTTGCAAAAATCGGAAAAACTACAATGGGTTGGTTCTTTGGTTTTAAGCTTCATATAATTATCAATGATCGCGGCGGTTTATTGGGCTATCGGTTGACCGCAGGCAATGTCAATGACCGAGAAGTAGTGGAAGCTATGACCAAAGATTTGTTCGGAAAGTTATTTGGCGACAAGGGTTATGTCAGTCAGAGTTTATTTGAGAAACTGTTGGGCAAAGGAATTAAATTGATAACCAATGTTCGCAAAAATATGAAATGTCGTCTGATGGAATGGGAAGATAAAATCTTTTTGCGAAAGCGTTCTCTTATTGAAACGGTTAATGATACACTGAAAAATGTCTGTCAGATCGAACATTCCCGGCACCGCAGTCCGACTAATTTCCTTGCTCATTTAATTGCTGGACTTATCGCTTATACAAGACTGCCGAAGAAACCTTCATTAAAAATGGGAAATATCAGATACCAGCCGGGAGAGTTCCTATATCTCATGGCTTAAACAAAGTTCAGGTTGTAAGCCTTTGTTATGGATATTTTAAAGGGAATAAGAAATGATGTGGGAAGCAGAAAGAGAATTCGAGCTTTACGAGGAAGTCCAGGATTACGAGTTAGAAGATGACGGTAACGACACTTTTGCCGACCTGGAATTTCATTCCTCCGCCGTCAAGGAAGACGAAGTTCCTGAATACGAAGAAGATTTCGACGACGACGAAGATCCTGATTATCAGCATTAAAAACCGAGCAAATCCTCCCCTTCAAGGG
>JBARPZ010000585.1:0-9128 GCA_049643445.1 Sedimentisphaerales bacterium | reverse complement strand
TCCGATAGTTATGATTCGCCAATGTCTGCTTAAAAGAACAATAAGCGAAAACGAAAACGACCCTGCCGCAGCGTGCAGGCCTTTCGATGCCGATGCAGGAGGTTCGGTTTTCGGTGAAGGGGCGGGGATGGTTGTATTGGAAAACGCCGAAAACGCCGAGAAAAGAGATGCAAATATTTACGCTGAGGTAGCTGGTATCGGAGGGAGCAACAATATTAATCCGTCGTACGAATGTCTCGAGCCGGACGGCAAGGGCACTCAAATAGCGATAGAAAAAGCATTAGCAGATGCTCAAATAGGGCCGGAGGATTTGGACCTGATTATCCCGCACGGCACAGGGAAAGCCGGCGATGATAGCGCTGAGGCAAAAGCGATTGAAGCAGCTCTTGGCGAATCAACTGCCAGGACTGCTGTTTTTCCGACCAAAAGTATGCTCAGTAACACCGGGGCAGCAAGCGGTGCGCTCGATGTTATCGCGGCAGTCTGTGCAATGACAGCCGGCAGGATACCCGCTGCGAAAAATTGTGACAGGAAAGCTGACGGCTGCAATTTGAATATTGTAAAAGAAGCAAAAGAAACGAAGATCAATTATGCATTGTGCTGCAGCTATACATACGGCGGACAAACCGCCGCGGTTGTACTAAAAAATCCGGATAACGTATAAAAAGAATCCAATGATCGAGAAAAAGACAGAGCAGCGTGTGGTAATAACCGGCATGGGAATTGTCTGTCCTCTGGGACACGATGTGGAGACCGTATGGGAAGAAATTTTAGCGGGCAAAAGCGGGGTGGCCAAAACCACCATTTTCGATGCTTCGACATTCCCTACCACCTTCGATGCTGAGGTCAAAGATTACGACCTCACACAATATACAAAGCATCCGGAGCTGCACAAAGACAGCAACCGAGGCTCCGGTTTTGTTATTGGAGCAGCAGCTCAGGCCTGCAAACAGGCGGGGATTGATATTGAAACGGACAAGCCGGCCGACGGGATAGAACGCAGCAGATTAGGTATTTACCTTGGAGCAGGCGAAGGCTCTGTCGACAATGACGTATTTTTCGCCGCATTAGTGGCGGGATGGAACTCCGAGAAAAACGAAATGGACTGGGCGCGATGGGCGGAGGTGGCTTTCGGGCAGATGAGCGCGATGCGTGAGCTTGAGCAGGAGCCGAATATGCCGGCCGCCCATATCGCAATGCTTGCCGCCGCACGCGGGCCGACAAGAAGCTGTCTTACGGCATGTGCAGCCAGCACTCAATCCGTCGGCGAAGCATCGATGTTAATTCGCAGAGGCGACGCCGATGTTATGATTGCAGGCGGCGCGCATTCGATGATACATCCATTAGGCCTCACGGGCTTTAACCGCCTTACAGCACTCTCCACAAGAAACGACAGCCCCCAGACCGCATCAAGGCCATTTACAGCCAGCAGGGACGGCTTTATCCTCGGCGAGGGAGCTGCGATATTAATCCTCGAAAGTTTAAGCTCTGCGAAAAAAAGAGGGGTAGAAATTCTTGCTGAAGTCATCGGCTACGGCAGCAGCTCCGACGCATTCAGAGTCACGGACATGCACGAGGAAGGCAGAGGTGCAATCCAGGCAATAAACGCGGCACTTGCCGACGCAGGCATCAGCTACAAAGACGTCGATCACATAAACGCACACGGCACGAGCACGACGGAGAATGACTCGATAGAGACCAAGGCAATCAAGGCGGTCTTTAAGGAAGAGGCGAAAAATATTCCTGTCAGCAGTGTCAAGAGTATGTTTGGGCATTTGATTGGGGCAACGGGTGCGGCTGAGCTGATTACCTGCGTTCTGGCAATAAGGGACAATATCGTCCCGCCAACAATGAACCTGAACGATCCCGACCCTGTGCTTGACCTGGATTACGTCCCGAATAAGGCCAGAAATTGCCAGGTCGACGTCGCGATGAACGAATCTTTCGGTTTCGGCGGACAAAATAATGTTGTCATCATCAAGCGTTTCAGAGACAATTAAATTATGATAGACATAAAACAAATACGAGAGAATCCTCAGAAGTTCCAAGATGCCTGCAAAGCAAAAGGCTTCGCAGTTAATATTGATAAACTGCTCGAAACAGACCAGCAACTGAGAGACCAGAAAAAACAACTTCAGGATCTTGTCAGCGAGAAAAACCGCATAGGCAAATCAATCCCAAAACTGTCCGACGATGAAAAACAGACGGCATTAGCGCAACTATCAGAATTAAAACAGCGTGAAGCTGAATACGACGAAAATATCAAGAAGCTACAGCCGGAGTTTGATGAATTGATGCTGCAAGTGGCACAGCCGACCGACGAAGATGTGCCCCTGGGTAAAGATGATACCGAAAACGTCGAAATACGAAAAGAAGGCAAGGTTAGAGAGTTCGATTTCGAGCCTAAAGACCACGTACAATTAGGGCTGGCCTTGGGAATTATAGATATCGAAAGAGGAGTGAAATTAGCGGGGTCCAGAAACTATATCCTGAAAGGTGATGGTGCCCTGCTGCACTGGGCCGTTCTACGGTTCGCTATGGACTATATGGTCAGTAAGGAGTATGTGCCGTTCTCGGTGCCGGTCCTTATGAAAGATGAGACGATGACAGGCACCGGCTTTTTCCCGGGCTCCGAGGACCAGACATACCAAATGGAAAAAGACCAGCTCAATCTGGCCGGGACCGCTGAAGTACCGCTGACTGCTTACCACATGGGTGAGATACTAAAGGCCAAAGAGCTGCCGAAAAAATATGTAGCTATGTCAAGTTGTTTCAGGCGTGAAGCAGGTGCAGCAGGAAAAGATACGTATGGGCTTTACAGAATCCATCAATTTGATAAAATAGAACAAGTGGTTATCTGTGAAAACAGCGCCGAAGTTAGCAAAAAGTTCCATGATGAGATTTTAGCTAATGCCGAGGCTGTAATGAAAGCGTTAGAACTGCCCTACCGTGTCGTAAACGTTTGTACCGGCGACTTAGGTCGCGGCCAGGTGAAAAAATTCGATATAGAGGCATGGATGCCCTCGCGGGAAAATTACTGCGAAACACACAGCGCAAGCAAATTCTATGAATTTCAGGCAAGAAGATTAAACCTTCGGTATAAAAATCCCGCAACGAAGAAAAATGTATTCTGCCACACTTTGAATAACACTGTAATTGCAAGCCCTCGTATACTTATACCGATTCTGGAACTTTACCAGAATCCCGACGGCTCGATAACCATTCCCGAAGTCCTCCGCCCATATATGAATGGAAAAGAAAAAATCACCAAATAACTTTAATACTGGGAACTCGATTATGACCAAAGAAGAAGTCTTCGAATTTGTCACAAAGAATCCCGTCTTCAGTCTTGCTACAATTGACGGCAGTCAGCCACGTGTACGAATGATGATGTTGTATAAAGCCGATGCCGATGGGATTATTTTCTGTACCGGCCGGGACAAGGCCGTCTGTAAGCAGCTCCAGTCCAACCCGGCCGCCGAGTTGTGCTTTTATAATGCAGAACCCGGCCGGCAGGTCAGGATTGAAGGCGCTGTCGAGATGCTCGATGATTTGGAACTCAAAAAACAGGTCGTGGAAGCATTCCCGTTCCTCAAGCCCTGGGTCGAAAGCGAGGGCTACGAGGTTATGATCACCTACCGCCTGCAAAACGCCAGGGCCACAACATGGACGATGGAAACAAACTACGACCCAAAAGAATACATACAACTTTGAACGTTTTTTGAATTGCACTCCGGGCAGTGTACGGTCCCGATTTCAACCAGCCTTCATCGAGTATAGCTCTCCTTCGCCCGGTAAGCAAGTCCGCCATAGGCGGATTTCCATAATCGACTCAACAATCAGTGTTAATCTGCTTGCACCGCCTGTCCCGTGAGATAGTGAAGCGTTATCCCATTGGGGTGAGATAGCGAAGTGTTATCCCTCTGGGTTGGGATAGTGAATCTTTATCTAAATGGGGTAACTAAGTTTAACTCACCGAGGCTAATCCTCTGATGCAACTGCATCCATGTTGTTGGATGTATTTTCTCGCAGTAGCCAAGCCAGGGATTCTTCGAAATCATCTGTGATCTTGATTATAACGCCTCGATTCGCAGCAACGGTCTCGCCAAATCCGCTTGGATCAAAGAAGGGTTCTATACCGACGTAAGCAAATCTAAGTGTGGGCATGTTTCGTGTAATGCGCTTCTCTAAAAGCAGTTCCGCCATAAAACTAGCGCAATTGTATCTATCCATGTGCGTTGGGGGCATTACCCTCCATTTCCCGGAAGTCAACAAGCACTTTGTTCAAGGCATGTTTCGCTGCAGCTTCTATTGCGTCTATTAAAAGCTCTTTAGCCTTATTAATCTCATAGTTTCCCTTAACATATATAAAGATAAGTTTCCCTGGGCTCTATCTCTATCTTCAATTCCATAGGCTTTTCTCTAACTCTATACGGCATTGATTATACAGTTCTATTCAAGAACTCAACGCGCCATCGGTACAAAATGAATCTGCCGATTCTCTATCAACTGGTGCGTATCACCGATATCCTTGTCCTGTAAATCCACAGCTTACCAACCCGAAACGGCTTTGTCTACTATAAAAAAACGTTTACCCCGTTAGAAACATGCCTTCTGTTTTCTAACTGGGGCCGGCCTTCTCGGCCTCAACCGGCTATATACTAAATACGAAGTTTACCCTGAGCAAAGTCGAAGGGACTAACGACTAATTATTCCCTGTCCACAATAAAACTCTGCGTAATCCGTGATTAAAAATCAATCAAATCTGCGGATAGTATGTGCCGGGGGCGAATGGTTAGATACCCTCACCTAATGAACAGAGCCTTCAGCTGGAGTTCTTCTCTCTGACATATCTCATGGACTTCTACTTCCCTGGGCAGCAAGAAGTCATTATACCTGAATCGCTCCCCCCAAAACCCATGCTCAGGCTTAGGTATCACCTCATCCGGCGCTGCGAATAGAGGCTTTAGTTCAAATTCCTGCTTGCGAAAGCCAACCACCAGCTTGTTGTCCTCAAGGGATACTTCCTGATCGAAGCAATGGTAGTATGACATACTGCCTTTTGACCACTCGCCTGACCCGTAGGACCGCGGGTAACCTATTCTCAAATTTGTGACAATGCTGTAGCCATCAGTCACTTCAGCCTTGCCATTCTCGACAATCATGTATTTGCGTGCAATGAGTTCGCGGTGTCCCCCAGACCCGCCGCGGCTGAAAAGCTGGTCAAGAAACAAGGCAAGCCGCCTGTCTTGCTTCACAACGGTAATCCCTGCCTGGCGTGCACTGCATTCATAACCAGCGAACTCCCTCTGTAGTCCGCTGGGATAGAATGTAAACAGTTGCAGGCCTGTTTTTCGATAGAAGATGTCAGTGTTGTCTATAACGGCCGGATTACTTTTCAAATCGCCCTCATACACACATACCATGTCCGGCCCACTATCCTGCCTGTCTTGCAGGAAGTAGAGACGAGTTTCACCCAACGCACAAATCGTCTTGTAGTAGTAGCGATTGTTCAGAACCGAATCAGCTACGATTGGAACGAACTCCGTATTGAGTCGAAGGATTGTTGCCCGGGTATTGGCTGGCCTGGTCCCAACACACCCACCGAGTACTATCACCAGGAACACTAACAGTAGCTTTCTCATTCTCTTTATGCCACATCTGACTATTTTTTGATATGGTTTCAGCATAAATCACAAAAAGCGAAGATGAATCCGCGTCAGATCAAATTGCATATTTACGCCATATAAGTAAGATTTGCAAGGGAAAAAATCAATCAAATCTGCGTCTGATAAAAACACAATATTTTGTAAAATTTACTTTACATCTAACATTTCCTGTCGTATAATATTTATCAAACTGATAGACTGAAATTATAAAAGTTCATAGTTAATAATCAATCAGAAAGGGGGTTTCTCATGGCTGGCGTTGCCCAAATCCTCCCAAACCGCCGTAACACTACAAAACCAAACTGCCCACACAGCCAAAAGGTTCTTGTGGTTCCCTCTATTACTCTGTTCCTTTGCGCCTTTTGTGCATTTTTATGGCTAAAAAACCCGTTTAATCAGCGTAATCAGCGATTAATAAACGACTTACGAAGTACGAAAGTTTACGTACGAAATTATAACCTTTTTATGCAAAACAAAGCCAATTTCCGAAAAGTCAAGTTAAACGTAAATAAAGTATTAACAAAGGATTATGAAAAAATGGACACTTGGTGGAGTGGGAAAAACAAACCCAATTCAAACCCAATTCAAACCCAATACAAACCCAATCAAACCCAATTAAAGCCAATAAAATGCCAAAACAAACCCAATTCAAACCCAAACAAACCCAATTCCCCCCGCCCTCAAACCTTGCCGATTTGGCCGGGCGGTGGTAAACTAAGAATAAATTTGGGGAAATATTATGCGAAAAGTAATTTTGTTCCTCTGTGCCGTATTACTAATAGTCAGCGCGGGCATCCTCGGCCGCTCAAAGACTTATGATGCAGTAATAACATCGGGCCATATCTATGACGGCTCCGGCTCCCCATCGTATGTCGCCGATATCGGTATTAAAAATGGTCATATCGCAGCCATAGGCAAACTCAAACCGGATGCGGATGTGGTAATCAATGCAAGAGGTCTCGCCGTTGCCCCGGGTTTCATTAATATGTTAAGCTGGGCAAATGAATCTCTTTTAGTAGACGGGAGGTCACAAAGCGATATTCGTCAGGGGGTGACCCTTGAAATTATGGGCGAAGGATGGTCAATGGTGCCTCATCCCGGAAAATGGAATACGCTTGGAGAATATCTCGAATATCTTGTAAAAAAAGGAGTATCGACCAATGTGGCCTCTTTTTTCGGCGCAACAAATGCTCGTGTTTATGCTGTCGGATATGAAGACCGTCCGGCAACTCGCAAAGAGCTTGAGCAGATGCGTAAATTCGTGGCTCAGTCTATGCGGGAGGGAGCATTAGGTGTCAGTTCCGCTTTGATTTATGCTCCGGGTTTTTATGCCAATACCAATGAGCTAATAGCTCTTGCTGAAGTGGTGAGTGAATATGGTGGAATGTATATTTCGCACATCCGCAGCGAGGGTAACGCCTTACTTGAAGCGTTGGATGAATTGATAACAACTGCACGAAAAGCAAATGTCACCACTGAACTGTATCACATGAAAGTTGCCGGTAAATCAAATTGGCATAAATATGATGCCATGGTTAAAAAGATTGAAAAGGCACGGGCGGAAGGGCTTAAAATTACAGCTAATATGTATACCTATACCGCAGGCTTAACGGGCCTTAATGCTGCAATGCCTCCCTGGGTTCAGGAAGGTGGACACTGGGCATGGGTACAACGGCTCAAAGACCCGAAAATCAGGAAACGGCTTTTGAAGGAGATGACTACACCTACTAACAAATGGGAGAATTTGTATCTTTTAGCAGGCAAACCGGAAAATGTTCTCTTGGTGGAATTCAAAACCGAAAGGCTCAAACATCTTATCGGCAAAACTCTTGCAGATGCTGCCAGGATGAGAGGAAAATCACCGGCAGAAACTGCAATAGACCTTGTCATTGAAGACAACAGCCGGGTCGAAGCGGTCTACTTTTTAATGTCGGAAGAAAATGTGAAAAGGCAGATTAAGCTTCCCTGGGTCAGCTTCTGTTCAGATGCAGCGTCTCTGGCCCCTGAGGGGGCCTTCTTACAATCAAACGTACATCCCCGTGCATACGGCAGCTTTGCCCGGCTTCTCGGCAAATATGTTCGCCGGGAAAAGCTCATCACGCTGGCCGATGCAATCAGGCGTTTGACTTCACTGCCGGCAGGTAATCTCAAACTTGACCGGCGGGGAAAACTTGAAAAAGGATATTATGCAGATATCGTCGTTTTCGACCCTGAAACAATTACTGACCACGCAACTTTTGAAAAACCGCACCAGTATGCAACCGGTATGATCCATGTTTTCGTAAACGGCACACAGGTGCTCAAAGATGGCGTTCACACGGGCGCCAAACCCGGCCGCGTTGTGCATGGACCGGGAAGGAAAAAATAAACAGGGAACAACACAAGGGTAGATCTCCCTTTTCTCTGTGGCAAAATTGCCCTTGATTCCCGGCTCTTGAGCTTGTAGTCTGTTTTGCTATGGATGAGATACAGCGGAAACTGGCCCTGATTGATAAGCAATTAGCCTGGGGTGCGGCAAATATTCATAAGCAAATCATAAGCACCGCCCCCCTGCTATTCGTTGTCATTGGCTTGATAGCAGGAATTTTCGTGCAAAGTGCATTAACAATATCCATTGGCTTTTGGCAGATATTGCTTGTCCTTTGCATATTAGCCGTGATTGTATCGTATCTCGCGTCTCGTAAGTCGTATCTTGTAAAAGAAAAAAATCTCCCCTATATAACTGCGTATATAGCTCTGCTATGTTTTTTGTGCCTTGGTGCGATTCGGCTGATAAGCTTTAATCAACCGAAGCCAAACGACATCCGCAATCTTGTCGGTAACGAGCGCAAGCTGGCGACGATTCGTGGCGTAATAATTACTGAGCCGTATATTCAGAAAAACGAGCAATGGAAATTTGCCAGGTTTACGTATAACGACCCAACCACCAGTTTTTATTTTAAGATGGACCAGATAAAAACAATTGACGGCTGGGCAAAAGCAAGCGGGACTGTGCGAGTGCAGGTGAGTGAGCCGGTGCTGGACCTGGAAGTGGGCGATTACATACAAGCATATTGCTGGCTGGACAGATTCAAACAAGCCTCTAATCCGGGCCAATTCGATATAGCAAAATACCTGGCCCGGAAAAATGTCTTTATCGCGACATCGATAGAATCACGAGATGGCATTGAACTACTGGAAAGCAGTCCTGCAGGTTTCTTTACAAAGATAAAAAGAAAACTAAGGGAAACAGCCACGCAGGCATTGCTGGGTGACCTGTCGCCGGAAGAAGTAAGCCGGGGCTTACTGGAGGCGTTGCTATTGGGCTACAGAGGTAATATCGACAGCGAGACTTACCGGGCATTTCGCAAAACAGGTCTGCTGCACTTTATCAGTCTTTCCGGGATGCATCTGGGTATTTTAGTGGGGATTGTGTGGTGGCTTTGCAAGACAGCAGGAATAATGAAGCGGGGACGGGCG